>JAGYME010000038.1 GCA_018400715.1 Candidatus Bipolaricaulota bacterium | reverse complement strand
AACAGCCTCTATCCCTAGTGACCTGGAATCCTTTATCGACTTTATGGCCACTTCCTCTCCATTCCAATAATAGGTACCCTTGTTTTTCGGCTGCACGCCAACCAGGGCTTTGATCAAGGTAGATTTACCTGCGCCGTTGTTCCCGACTAGTCCGACAATTTCTCCCGTGTCCACGCTTAAACTTACTCCGTCAACTGCATGAACTTTCCCAAACCACTTATGAATGTTCTCCATTCGCAGTAGTGGAGCGTCTGTTTCAGTCATAGTTATCACTCCAATTTACATCAATTGCCCGTTGCCAGATCTAGAAAAAAGAAGCCGGGGCTTTGGCTTCTGAGGTCGCTGCCCCGGCTTTGTTTCACCAGTTGTTCTTACAAGAATAAAACCACTATGGAATAATTACCTACCAAAGGTTTAGCGTAACCACTCTTCAGCGGTGTTACCCCAAATTCTTGGGTCATCGGCGTTTTCCGGAGTTACGAGCATTCCCTGAACCTTAAGCCATTTGTGGCCAAAGTTTGTTGTGACCTCTGCAGGAGCCCATACCTGTGTCTCCCAGGGTGAAACTCCTTCGTAAGATCCGCCCGTAATTTTCAGGTCGTCTTCTGTAATTACAGTGCCGACTTCAGGCAAAGATTCTTCTCCTTCCTCAATTACCTGTACCAGGAAGTGCATTGCCAGTGGGCCGTAGAAGAGGTTTGGCTGTACGTATCCTCGGTCTACCAATCCCTCTTTCATCATATCTAAGTATGCCGGCGCTCCACCAATGGAGGAGATAAATACGTGACCTTCTTCTCCTCTGGGGACTAACATGTCCGCCTGTCTGAGCGCGTTGACACCACCGCGGGAGTTTGTCGTGTTCTGGGATACTATTGCTACCGGCCTACCGTATTGTTGGATAGCGTTGAACGCCTTTCTCTGGGCTTCTGCCATGTCCGACTTGGTGAAGAATTCTACAAACTCAATTCCTTCGTATTGTGAAAAGACCTCTTTGAACCCATCAGCTCTTGCTCTGTCGGTAGTGTTTGCTGGGTCTCCCTGTATACTGAGTACGACACCTTCGGGTTCCCCCTGTTTTTCTTTGAGGTAGTCGATTGCCTCTTGAGCGACGATTTTTGCGGCTTCTTTATTTCCAAACATTATCGTGATCGGGACGGCGTCTGTCTTGACATCGGTGTTGTACGTTACAGTAGGAACTCCGTGCTCAGCAAGGTATTCGGCTACGTCAGCTGTAGCTGATTCGCTTACCGGCGACCATATTACCCCGTCAACGCCCTTTTCCAAGAAATATCGGAGCTGTTTGACCTGGTCTGCAACTTTAAAGTGCGCGTTCTGCGTGATAACGTTCCAGCCCTGTTCCAGTCCGTAAAGGTGGATCGCTTTGTCTGTTACTTTCATCCATTCATCCCCCATATAAAGGGAGTCATGGCCGATTAGATAACTTTTTTCCTCTTGACCCTGTGCTAAAGGGGCAAACAGAAGACCAATTAATAGGACGATGGTCAGTGAAAAGGTTGCAGCGCTAATTTTTCTTGTGTTTAACATGTAATCCTCCTCTTGATTCTGAGTTCGGTTTACTCTCACCGGAACAAATTTCTCTCACTTTCTGCCAAAAGTTGCTTTGTGGAACTGTACTGCCGAGAGCTTGATAGTAATACCACCCCCAATGTTTAGCTCAGAAACTTTACACTATCTCTTTTCTGGAGCGTGGTAGGTAAAACGACACGCGTCTTATCCTCCTGGGCCTCGTCCGTGCTCGATATCAAATCGAATAATTTGCATCCGGCACGGTAGCCAATCTCATAAGGCTTTTGTGAGACAGAAGTTATACCCGGCGTTACCGCGGCGCCCCATTCGGTGTCGTCGAAGCAAATAATCGAGATATCTTCTGGATAAGAGATAGAGTGGTCCTTTAGATACTGTATAACTCCTATGACCATTAAGTTATTGGCGGCAAAAATTGCACTAACGTCTTCCGTGTTTGCAAAAAGCTTACTTGTCGCCTTATAGCTTTCTTTTAATTGCGAATTCCCCATTACGACCAGGTCTTTGTTGAATTCGATTGAGTTATCTTCTAGTGCGTCTCTGTAACCCCTAAGACGGTGGTCCGTTGATTGAATTCCGTTAATCCCGGCCACGAAACCGATATTTTCATGGCCCTTCTTTATCAAGTAATTTACCGCCCGGTACGCCCCGCCGTAGTTGTCAGAAACGATTTCTGGGAGATTCAACCCATCTACGGACCTGTCTATCAATACGATAGGGATCGAATCGCTAAAAAGAGATTCTATGTTGTCCGCACCTTCTGTCGTGGGCGCGATGATTATCCCGTCTACCCTCTGAGACCTCAGCAGGGAAAGATAGTGTTTTTCCTCTACAGGGTCCTCGTCCGTGTTGCAGAGGATGAGGTTATAGTGGTTTTCTCTCGCGCAGTCCTCCACTCCGCGGGCAACTCGGGGAAAGAAGGGGTTGGTGATGTCGGACACGAGTAGCCCTATCGCGTTGCTCTGACCCTTTCTTAGACCTCGCCCCAATTGGTCCGGGTGATAGTTAAGCTCCTCTATTGCGTTGTTCACCCTTTCCGTGAGCTCCGGACTTACGTATCGAGTGTTGTTGATCACGGCGGACACCGTGGTAATTGAGACATCTGCCAGTTGTGCTACGTCTTCAATCGTGGCTGCCATTTTCGCCCCTCATCTCATCTAAGTTAAAAACGTTAACTAAGTCAAGAAAACGTTAACGAAAACGTTACCATTTTATAACAAATATCTGCGGGTAAGTCAAGACTGAATATATGATATTTTACTGTTTAGGTTTATACTCTAGCGAAACCTCCTGTTACAGGGTATTATCAGGTATATACACGTTAATTACCCCAATTGGAATTTTTTTCGAAAAATAATATAATTGAAAAAATATGCTAATAGGTGAAAAAACTGTAGGCGTACCCAGGAGCTTTCGTGGTAACTCTTTGCGCGAATACTTTCGTCCAGGTCCTGCCCGATAGGAGTTATCTCTCTCCGTAGCCAATCTTAGTTCTATCTTATTGGGGGTGTAAGGAAGAGGTCATGTTTCGCAAGAGGATTGCGATCTCAGTTTTTCTTATTTTGTTGTTAGCGATGGTACCGCCCGCTGCCGGTGAGTCGGGGGCAAAGCTTGATCCTACCCTTAGGTTTCTCGTCGAGCAGAACGTCCGTTCGTTGGAGGAGGCTGGCGAGCCCCTTAACCTGGCCCCATACGCGAAGGCGCTGGGCGTGTATTCCGACAACCGTCCGGTCAGACTGCAGAGAAAGAAGGTCATCACGAAGGACGGGGCTACGGACTACGTTTACGAGGTCCCCGAAGGGTCAACGGGTGACAGGTTGGGTTTGTTGATCAAGTCCAGCTCTCTGGCCGCCGTCAAGGGCACGGGGGTGGACGTTGGGAGCGTCGCCGGCGACGTCATCACCGCCGTCGGCACGCTGGAGCAGGTGGAGGAGCTGTCCCGCCTTACCTCGGTGGACTACGTCGAAGCTTCCCGGCGGGTGGGGTTCCACCTGGACGAAAGCGTCCCCCTTATCGGGGCGGCGAAGCTGCACCGGCAGGACCCGCGCCTGACTGGCGAGGGAGTTATTGTTGGCGACGTGGACACGGGGATCGACTACGACCACAGGGACTTCCGGGGTGGAGCAGACGACCAAGATTCGAGGATATTGTACATTTGGGACCAGACTGTTGACTTTGGGTACGCTCCCGCTGTCTTCCGTTACGGGACGGAATACACGAAGTCTGACATCGAATACGACATAGCGAATGGAAAGGGGCCTGACGCCGGCAGGGTGAAGGAGAAGGACACGGGTGGCCACGGGACGCACGTCACCGGTATCATGGCTAGCGACGGGTCGTCAAACCCGGACCCCTCGAAGTACCCCTACTACGTGGGGATGGCTCCGGAAGCGGAAATCATTATGGTAAAGGCCGATTTGGGTACACCGACTGAAAGCACCGCGAAGTACGTCGTCGATGGGGTAAACTATATATTTCGCAAGGCGGATAGCCTGGGAAAGCCAGCCGTGGTAAACCTGAGCCTGGGGATGCATAACGGTCCCCACGACGGGACGAGCCTCTTCTCGCGGGCGCTGGACCAACTCGACGGGCCGGGGAGGATAATCGTCGTCTCCGCGGGGAACGAAGGCGCCGATACTATCCACGCGGGGGCGTGGTTGGAGCCGGGAGAATTCTATGATGTAATTTTCCGAGTCGGTCCCGAAGAAGAGCCGGGGAGGTCAAGTGGCATCGCTGCGATCAACTCATGGTATCCGGGTGATAGCCAGTTCGACGTCAGGGTCTTTTCTCCATCTGGCCAATTATTAACCGCCCCCCATGGTGTTCAGACTTCTTCCGCTACTGGGGACGGTTGTATATTCGTCGACAACGCCTCCGCCGGCCCGAACCCGTTGAATGGCGACAACGAGCTGGAAATACAGGTTTTCGGGACTGATTTTCATGATTGCCCGGGAGACATGAAGGAAGGCCTTTGGGGGTTTGAGGTTAAAGCCCCTGACGGGACCTCCGGCGGGCGCTTCGACAGCTGGTATTACTGGAACCCGGCCAATGAGACGTTCGAGGGACCGAATTCCGACAGCAGGATGACGATAGGTATCCCCGGGGTAGCGGAGGACTTGATTACCGTGGGGGCGGAAATGACGCGGACGAGTTGGGTGAACGTAGACGGGGAAAAGAAGAGTTATGCTGACCTTTATGCGCCCTTCTTTTCCTCTTCCCATAAGGGTAATATCGCATATTTTTCCAGCCGGGGTCCGACCAGGGACGGGCGGATTAAGCCTGACCTGACCGCGCCGGGCATGGCCGTGGTCTCCGCGTTGGCCGGTGCCCACGTATCTAAACTTAAGGATGAAGGAGACTACGAAGACTGGGTTGTCGAGGACGGGCGCCACCTCGCCATGCAGGGGACGAGCATGTCCGCGCCTGTCGTCAGCGGGCAGGTCGCCCTGATGCTGCAGGAGGAACCGGACCTGACTCCGGAGGAGGCGAAGCGGAAGCTGCTGGAGACGGTAAAGGTCGACCGGTACACGTCGGCTGGTTTCGACCCCGGGGTTCTTCACAACGGAGAGGCTAGCCCCAATCCATTTACCCGCAATGTAGGTCCCGTCCCTAACAACACCTGGGGCCACGGGAAGTTGGATTCCGCGAGGGCGGCGAGGACCCTGGGGCTGGCGTTGAGCGACGCGGCGAAGATCGAGGCGAAATTTGGACCCAATCCAGCTGCGGCCGCCGAGGAGGTCTACCTCTACTACGACCTCCCGGACGGCTCTGCAGACGCCAAGTTGAAGGTCTATAACGCCGCGGGAAAGGAGGTCTATTCTGCCTCGCTTTCACCTGCGGAGGACGTCCACAGCTGGTCTCTGGAAAACTCTAGGGGGACACCTCTGGCAAACGGGATTTACCTGTACGTGGTCACGGCCGGAAACGAAGTTTCCGACATCGGCAAGTTGATTGTTGAGAGAGGGTGATTAAGGTGGTAAATATGAAAAAGTACATCAAAATACTTGGTCTGTTTAGCATATCCTTTGCCCTGTTGTTCGTTACTCCTTACGGCTCCTCTGCTGCCGAGGAATACGCCAATACAGCTGCCATCTTCGAAATGGGGGCGGGTGCCAGGACGCTGTCCATGGGTGGAGCTTTCATCGGACTTGCAGACGACGAGAACGCGGCCGTTTACAACCCTGCCGGGCTGGCGTTTTTCGACCGCGGGGGAGTAAACACCACGTACGACAACAAGTTCAACGAACTGACCTTTAACACCGCCGTTGGCGCGATTGGACATGTCGGCGTGGCGGGGGTGCAACTATCCTCGGGACTTATCGACGTTGTCGACCGGTACGGGATAGACACGGGAGAGACTACATCCTATTCCAGTACCGGCCTGATCGGTAGTTTTGGCCTGTTGACCGATAAAGTCGGTCTGGGGGCGCGTAATTTGGGAATCGGGTTACAGGTTAGGTCATATACTTCTACCCTGCATAAGACGACGGGCTCCGGGGTTAGCCTGTCGCTATCAACTCTGTACAGGGCGGACCTCGGCCCGCACAGCGTCGCCCAGGTGGGTATCGTGGTGCCAAGCGTAGTGGCCGTGAACTCGTTTTTCGACGGCTTTCCGCTGGGCAAGATCGTCTACGTCGATTCCGACGGCGATACCGTACACGAAGAACTCTTTCCCAACTCGTTTGGGCTGGGAGTGGGGTTGAAAACGGGACTCGGCAAGACTAGCGGGATCAATATGGGGTTGGACTGGCGCGCTCAGGGCGGCTTCCGGGCAGGGATAGAAGGGCGGTTTCCCGTGGGCGACCTGCGGTTCGGCGCTACGGGTGACGGCTCGATAACTGCAGGAGGTGGCCTGAGACTGGGTGCTCTGTCGGCGGGAAGTGTTCTGGAGACCGTGAGGTTAGACGGGGGGTTAACCTGGCAGGCAGACCTGGGGCTTTCCTGGATTCTCTCGTTCTCTGCTGAGGTTTAGGCGGACTTTTTCCTTATAAAGGAATGATGAACGCACGAGGAACTATCCAGGCAGTTCACTGAAGGCGTTAGTTAAGTAACTGCTATTTGTGAACGGCCGGCCTTCTTAGTAGACTCGTAATAAGTTTATATTCTCTACCTAACGGGGGGGTTTGCTGAATGAGTCAATTTACGTCTAGAGAAGAGATTTCAACTGACTATAAATGGGACCTGGAAAGCATCTTCGACTCCGACGAATGTTGGGAAGAGGAACTAAACGCCCTCCAGGACGAGATCGGGAAACTAGGCCAGTACGAAGGCCAGCTGACGGAGACCCCTGAGTCTCTCCTTGGCGCTTTGGAGCTTCGCAACGAACTGTTTCGCAGGGCCGATAAGCTCTTCGCCTACGCGCGAATGAGAAGCGACGAGGACACCCGCGTACAGAAATATCAGGCCATGCATTCGCAGGCAAAGAGCACCTACGCTAAAGCCCGTTCAGCCGCCAGTTACATCGAGCCGGAAATTCAGAAACTGGGCGAAGGTGAACTGGAGAGGCTGATAAGCGAGGAAGAGGGCTTAAGGGAATACCGACATTACTTTGACGACATCATGAGGCTCAAACCACATACCAGGTCTCCGGAGGTGGAGGGTTTACTTGCCGATTTTAGCGAGGTCTTCTCTGCCCCCGGCGAAATATATAACTACTTGACGAACGCTGACCTTGACTTCCCTGCCTTAACGGATGGCGAGGGAAACGAGGTAAGGATAACGTTGAGTAACTTCGTCAAGCTGTTGAAGAGGGAGGACCGGGACTTTCGCAAGCAGGTTTACAACGAGTTCTACGACGTCTTCGGCGGCTTGAGCAATACCCTCGCGGTGACGTACGGCAATAGCCTGAAAGGGGATACTAAGATGGCGAAGGCTAAGAACTACGAGACGACCCTGGAGGGTTCACTAGACCAGAACAATATACCCGTTGAGGTGTATGATAACCTGATATCGCAAGTCAACGACAACCTGGACCTGTTACACAGGCACGTTGAACTGAAGAAAGATAGTTTGGGGGTAGACGAGCTCAATATGTGGGACCTCTACGTCCCAACGGTGGAATCCGAAGGGCCCGAGGTGGACTATGACCAGGCGAAGGAGTACGTCCTTGGGGCCGTATCCCCACTCGGGGAAGACTATCGTGACCGGGTTAACGACGGATTGAACTCGCGATGGGTCGACGTTTACGAAAGCCCTGGCAAGAGGGCCGGCGCATACAGTTGGGGGACTTACGACACCCAGCCCTTTATCATGCTTAACTATCAGGCGGACATCTCTTCTCTGTACACTCTAGCGCACGAGATGGGACATTCGATGCACTCGGAGCTGACGAAAGAAAACCAGCCTTACCATTATTCGGAATACTCGATCTTCATTGCCGAAATAGCCAGCACCTGTCACGAAGCGCTTCTCACCGAGTACCTACTCGAAAACGTTGAGGATGACACGTTTAGGAGGCACGTGCTGGACAACTTCCTGGAGGGATTTCGCGCTACGTTTTTCCGCCAGACACTTTTCTCCGAGTTCGAGCACGAGGCCCACGGCTTAGTTGAAAGTGGCGAGGGGATAACGGCAGGGCGGTTAAACGAGGTGTATGGCTCGTTGAAAGACAAGTACTACGAACCGGCGGAAGTTGACGAACTGATCCATCGTGAGTGGATGAGGATTCCCCACTTTTATAGACCTTACTACGTATATCAATACAGTACAGGCATTACCGTAGCGTTAGCGTTGGCGAAGAGGATTATCGAGGGCGGTAGCGAAGCGGTCGATAGTTATAAGGAGGTATTGAAAGGGGGTTCGAGTGATTACCCGATGGACCTCCTGCGGGAGGGGGGAGTGGATATGACGAAGCCAGAACCCATAAGAGAAGCCCTATCCCTTTACGACCAATACCTGGATGAGATGTCAGAATTAATCTAATCTGAAGGAAGGTAAGGGGGCGGGAACGTTCTCTTCCCGCCCCGAAGTTAAAATATCGTCTTATCCCTCTTCATCGGTTACCTGCCTTGATCCCAGTTCCCTGTCCAAAGCGAGCATTCCCGAACCGCTGCTTCCCACCATGTTGAGCTTGTCAACGATCGCTTCGGTGGTAGCTTCTTCCTCGACCTGCTCCTCGATAAACCAATCTAGCATCTGTAGAGTTGCCTTGTCGTTTTCTTCTTCAGCCAGGTCGACGAGATCGTTAATCTTACCCGTTATATATTGTTCATGGTCGAAAGCGTCTTCAAAGGCGTCGAGTGGAGAGTTCCAATCCGTCTTCGGTTCCTCGATTGCCTGGAGTTTGACCCTTCCACCGCGGTCGTTTACGTAACGGAAGAGGCGCATGGCGTGTTCCTGTTCTTCCTGGGCCTGTAGTTCCATCCAATTGGCGAATCCGTCGAAGGACTCGGCGTTGAAATATGCTCCCATTGACAGATAAATGTAATATGAATACAGTTCTTCGTTAATCTGGTCGTTTAGCGCTTTTTCTATTTTTTCGTTGAGCATCTTTTCCTACCTCCTGTGTGGTAATCACTTAATGGTAATCGAAATCATTACTGATTACAACTCTTTACTAACAAAATAATTTTCGTCAGCCTTTTTGGGGTGATCCGACTCAGGCAAAATCCGTGCAGGTAACGTGTTTTTTTAACTTTCTCAAGTTCTTGATATTCATCTTTCTCCTGGTTTTATAGATGATACCATTGCTTTCAAAGCTACTGAGGGTTTTGGAGATAGTGACGGAGGAGCACCCCACGATATCGGCCAGTTCGTCGTTGGTAAGAAAAAAATGGCTGGAGGTACCCTGGTCAAGCTTTAGCAGCCAGTAGGCGGTACGTTCCTTTACCGAGCAGATGCTAAGTTCGATGTTGTTGCGCAGCGATTTCATGCTCTTTGCTATTTCCCTGGCGATTACCTTATCTGCGGCCTCAACTAGCTTGGTAAAGATGGTCCTGTCAAGGAATAGTGCTGTTGTCTTGATCAGCGATTTTGCCGTGGTTTCGTACCACTTCTTGTCCTGTAGGAACGCGTCACTTATAAGCAGGTCGCCCGGTTTTAGCAAACGAAGGGTTGTATTGTTGCCCACCGAGTGGTGAGATATTTCTCTAACAACGCCTTTACAGATGATGTAAAATCCGACAATCGGCTCTCCTGTTTCAAAGATCCATTCACCGCTCCGGTACGAAAGTATGTTAGCTGAGTTCATTTCGCTGACCAAATCTCGAATGTGTTTTTGCTTGAATATACAGTCTGCATCGCAGGATTCGCAAAACTTAAATGGATCGATGTGCATTTGTTGCCTCCTCTCTTTATGTTTTTATAGTGTGTACAGAATGTTTTTATAGTGTGTACAAACATTAAAATATGATTTATATAAATAACTAACTCTTTAAACCTATAACGAGTTTATGCACATATAATCTTTTTGCAAGAATTTCAAACTTAATTGGGAACTCAACAGAGATCGAAGTATGTTTTTTGAGTGTATTGTGTAACCACCCGCCGTACCTACGATAAGTCTTCTTGGAGTGACGTCAATATCCCCATAAATTATGGGATTCAGCGATCTATAGTCCATTAATTAGTTTATCTAAAACCAGGTAACTTCCAGTCGCAGGGGATAAAGTAATTAAATTCAGCAAAGAAGAAAAAAGCGAGAAGGACGTCCTCTAGAAAAATATTATTCAGGTAAATACCGGCAATTTTTGAAAATAACGACGTTCTCACTGACGGGTTTGATGTAACTATCCTTCAATTGGAAACTAGTATTCCTTGAGTTAGGAGGGCTGAAAAGCTAACATTAAATCATGATATCAGAAACCAGGAGTAAACCATGAGTGAAGTCAAGACCGCTTTTATCGAAGAGGAAATGGAGGAGTCGTACATAAATTACGCGATGAGCGTAATTCGCGGGAGGGCTATTCCCGACGTTCGCGACGGCTTGAAGCCAGCGCAGAGGAGGATTCTGTTTGCTCTAGATGAGCTGGGGCTGCACGCGGATGGGCCGCACAAGAAATCTGCCAGAATAGTTGGAGAAGTGCTGGGTAAATACCATCCACACGGAGATCAAGCTGTTTACGATACGATGGTCAATATGGCCCAGGAGTTTTCTTTCAGGTATCCGCTGGTGGATGGCCAGGGTAACTTTGGGTCGATAGATGGAGACTCTCCGGCGGCCATGAGATATACGGAGGCGAAGCTGGCTTCGATCAGCGACGCTTTTTTGGACGAGCTTGACGAAAACACCGTCGACTTTGACCCGAATTTTGACGATTCCCTGGAGGAGCCGACTATCCTTCCGGCGAAGATTCCCGGCCTGCTGCTCAATGGCTCGTGGGGGATTTCGGTGGGGATGACTACCAAGGTTCCACCTCATAACCTGACCGAGTTGATCGAGGGGCTTATCTACCTTATCGACAACCCCGATGCTTCGTTGGACAAATTGATGAAGTACATCAAGGGACCCGACTTTCCGACCGGTGCGATCGTGCTGGGCAGAGAGGGGATCAAAGAGGCGTATCAGACTGGCAAGGGTAGGATCAGGATGCGTGCCAAGACCCATCTAGAGGGTAATAACGTCATCGTTACAGAGATTCCTTACATGATTCGTAAGTCGACGATTATCGAGAGGATCGCTGACAAGGCCAAGGACGGGACTATCGAAGGCATCACTGACGTCAGAGACGAGTCGGATAGGGAGGGCCTGAGGATAGTCATAAAGCTCAAACGGGGTACCGAGCCCAAGGTGGTCCTCAACCGTCTGTTTAAGTATACCCCTCTTGAGAAGACATACGGGGCAAACTCGACGGTTATCATCGATGGAAACCCCCGGCGCCTATCCCTGAGAGAAATCCTTAACGCTTTCTTAGACTTTAGGAGGACCGTCGTCAAGCGCCGTACGGAGTATCGTCTGGACAAGGCTGAAAGGAGGGCCCATATTCTCGAAGGTTTGCAGATCGCGTTAGACAATACCGACAGGGTCATCAAGGTAATCCGGGCAGCCGAGGACAGAGGCGAGGCGAGGGAAGATCTGATCGAAAAGTTCGCCTTTTCCGAAGAGCAGGCCAACGCGATCTTAAAGATGCAGCTTGGCAGGCTGACCAGCCTCGAGCGCGAGAAGGTCGACGCTGAACTGGAAGAAAAGCGCGAGTACATTAGTAAGTACAGGGCGATCCTTTCCTCCACTTTGAAGTTGAACGAAATAATCAAAGAGGAGTTGCGGGGGATTAAGGAGGAGCACGGTGACGACCGAAGAACTCTGATTACGGAAAAGGTAGAGGAAGTCGATGCAGAAAAGCTCATTCCCGATCACCGCGTCGTCGTACAGATAACCGAAAACGGGTTCGTCAATGCCCCTCGCAGGAGAAGTTACAAAACACAAAACCGGGGCGGAAAGGGCGTCATCTGCATGAATCTTGACGAGGACGATCGTGTGTTCGTGGCCGAAAGTAGCAACTCTAGAAACGACTTGCTGCTCTTTTCTAACGAGGAGAACGCCTACCGCGTCAAGACGTATAAGCTGCCTTCGACCAGTCGAGACTCGCGGGGCGAGAAACTGAACAGGATGCTTGACTTACAGCCTGGCGAGAAGATCGCCAGTCTGTTAAACGTGGGGGACGAGGTGGTAGAGGACAGTTATTGCCTCCTCGCGACGAAAGGTGGTTTCGTAGTTAAGAACTCCCTTAGTGATTTTGACTCGGCCCACATCAGCGGCATCAACAGCATGCGCGTGGAGAGTGGCGACGTTGTTAGCGCGTCGACGATAAGCTATGGCCGCGGCGAGGTGTTGATGGCAAGTCGTGGCGGGCAAGTTATCAGGTTCGAAGAGGAGAAAATCAGATCGACAGGAAGGCCATCCAAAGGAGTAAGAGGGATGGACCTCGCGCCGGGTGACCAGGTGATTGGAATGGCTTCGATTAGTAAAGAGGTAATAGAAAAGGACCCTTTGTTGCTGTTTATTACGGAAACAGGAAACGGGAAGAAGGTCCCGCTCAGTGAGTTTAAGAAGCAGGGACGTGCGGGAAGGGGAAACCTGGGGATCAAACTCAAGGACGACGATGGCCTTCTGGCGATAAAGCTCATGGTTAGCGGCGAGGAAATCCTTCTCTGCAGTGAACGCGGTAAGGCAGTGAGGTTGAGTATAGATGACGTCAGTCAGTTTCAGCGGTACGCGAAGGGTGTCAACTTAATGAGCCTTGATGAATTTGATCGAGTGGCTACAACTACGGTAATTTAACCATAACATGACAACGTGCGGAGGTCATTAATGGAAGAAAATTTGGAAGAAGTCGTTAATGAGATCAAACACGGGACTGCCGACCTAACTCCGGAAGAAGACCTGCTGGACAAGTTAAAGACCTCAAGAGAAGAAGGTAGGCCCCTCAGGGTAAAGTTGGGCGTCGATCCTTCCTCTCCCGACTTGACCCTCGGGCATGCCGTAGTCTTGAGGAAGTTGAGGCAGCTGCAGGATCTGGGACACATTGCCGTTATGGTCGTAGGTGACTTTACCCGCAGGATCGGGGATCCTTCTGGAAGGAACACCACCAGGAAGATAATGGGTGCCAAGGAAATTGAGGCAAACATGAAGGACTACGAGAGGCAGGTCTTCCGGATCCTTGATCCCGAAAAGACGGAGTTCCGCTACAACTCCGAGTGGTTGGGTAAACTTACCTTCGAGGATATAATCGAGCTGACCTCCAAGTACACCGTGGCCAGGATGCTTGAGCGGGATGATTTCTCCAAGAGGTATTCCCAGAACAAGCCGATTTCCATACTCGAGTTTCTCTATCCACTTGCTCAGGCCTACGATTCGGTCGCGGTGGATGCGGACATCGAGCTTGGGGGGTCCGATCAGAGGTTTAACCTCATCGTTGGCAGGCAGATTCAGCGTGAGTTTGACCAGGAGCCCCAATTGGTAATGACGGTTCCTCTGTTGACTGGTACGGACGGGACCAAGGCGATGAGTCAGACCCGAGGTAACTATATCGGTGTCAACGAGGCACCGGAAAAGATGTTCGGGAAGTTGATGTCGATATCGGACGAGACGATGCCGGAATACTTTGAGCTGTTGACGGATATGGATTTTGCGGACCTGGGAGAGGTCCACCCGAAGGAGAAGAAGAAAAAACTCGCATTTCAGATCGTCAAATCTATCTACTCCGAAGTCGAGGCAAAACACGCCCGGGAGGAGTTTGAGCGGGTCTTCGAGGATAACCTCAAGCCGAACGATATCGAGGAAATTTCGGTGCCGGCGGATGAGATCAAGGACGACGGCTCGATCTGGATTCTAAATTTATTGGAGCTGTCTGGGTTCGTGTCCAGTAGGTCGGAAGCGAGGAGATTAATCGACCAGGGAGGGGTCAGGCTGGACGACGAGCAGGTGGAGACTGTTGATTTTGATCCGGTCCTTGACGAACCGGTCGTACTCCAGGTAGGGAAGAAGAAGTTTGCCCGCCTGATTCCTGAGATAGAATAGATTTTTCAAGGGGTGGTCGTACATGGCTGACTGTATTTTCTGTAAGATAGTTGATGGAGAAATCGAGGCAAATAAGATATTCGAAAACTCTTCGGCGTTTGCCTTCCTTGACGCCAACCCTCTTGTGGATGGACACGTCGTGGTGGTTCCCAAAGGTCACGTGGAAAGGTTTTCTGATATGGACGGGGAGGCCGCCGCCGGATTGTTTGACGCCGTACAAGCAGTGCACGATGCGATTTTATCGGGACTGGATGCCGATGGCACAAACATTGGGCTAAACGACGGTAAGGCCGCCGGCCAGGCGATCCCGCATACCCACGTCCATGTTATTCCGCGGTACTCCGATGACGGGGGTGGCTCGTTACACTCGATCGTACAGTCAGATGATATTTCTGAGTTAGAAGAGGTCCAGGAAAAACTGTTGTCTTCTTTGTGCAGGTAAAATTGAACTCAGAATTCGTTGACGTAGTAGATAGGACGGGGACAAATTCGTTAAAGTGGGATTACCGCGAGGAGATATTTGGAAGGACCGACGTCCTGCCGTTGTGGGTCGCTGACTCCGACTGGAGGACTTTCTCGTGAATGAGGCGAAAGTTGGGCTGGATATGGGATACTGGTTTGGTCCCGGCGGTGAGGGTTTTGCTCGCCTTAACGTGGCATGTTCTCGAGAGACGCTCAGAGAAGGACTCACTAGGATCTCACAGGCCTTGAAAGACCTGTAAAGAAGAACTGCTCCACAATATTCTACTTTTCGCTCAGCCTGACTCAAGGTCCTTAACCTGTGAGTTAATCGATTCAACGAACTCCTCCGATTTTTCCGGCCTGGTCGTTACCAGGCTTACGGCCACGAATACGACCGTGGTAATACCTAGGCCCCAAACCGAGGGCCACCACCCTAATGGTTTATAACCGGCCGCGTACATTATCCCCGTAAGGGCTCCTCCGACGACCATAGAGGAAAGGGTTCCGACGCCGGTACCCTTCTTCCAAAAGAATGCGCCGATGAGGGCCGGGGCGGTGACTAACAGGCCGCCCGAGGCCATACTCGACAGTACCGCAATTAATCCAGGCTGGAACCAGGCGAATATCACAGTCGCGCCGAGGAGGACCGGGATGAATATCTTCCCCGAGAGGAGTTCCCCCTTCTCGGAAATAGCCGGGGCGACGTTTTTTGTGATGTCCCGGGAGACGGCGGAACTAAGGGTGAGGATAACCGATCCCAGGGTCGAAGTGGCCGCGGCAAATATCCCGATGAATATTATCAGGCCTAGCGCCGTTGGGATCTTCGTTAACAACATAGGCATAGCTTTGTCGGGGTTGGTAAGTCCCGGGAGCAGGTTGGCTGCCTGGAAACCAAACAGGGTGCTTATAATCGTATATATAAACCCGAATATGGAGAAATATATTATCATGCGCTTCAGGCTAGAAACCCTGTCCGGAATAAACATCCTCTGCGAAACCTGAGGATTGGTAAGCGCGAAGAAAGCCCAGGGGAGAGCAAGCCCGATAAACAGCCTCGGGTCCCAGGAGAGTTTTAGGAGGTCGACGTTCTCCGTGGATATCGTGGTGAAGAAGCCTATGGGGGACCCGAAGAAGTGATAGAACAAGTAGAACAGGGCGAAGAGGGACGTAGTTAGCATCGTGAGGGCCTGAAAGGCGTCCGTCCAGGAGACGGACCGCATGCCCGCCCAGAGGGTAGAGAAACCTGCAAATACTGCCATTATGATCACTCCGGCCATGTAGGGAATACCTCCCCCGGTTAACCCTTCGACGAGGAATCCGATGCCCATGAGTTGTACCGCTGCGTAGGGGGTGAGCATAACCAGGAAGATGAGCGCGGCGACGACTCCGACCCACCTGGATTCGTACCTCTTCGATAAGAGTTCGGCCGGGGTGACGAAGTCGTATTCCCTGCTCGCGATCCAGAACCTGGGAGCGAATATTGCCAGCAAGAAGACGGTAAATGTGAGGTAGGTCATTTCGAAACCAAGAGCCCCCACGCCGGACTCGTACGTAAGACCAACGAGCCCCACGAGCATAAATGCGCTGTACGTCGTTGCGCTGTAGGTCATGCCGGAGATGAAACCACCGAGGCGTCTTCCTCCGAGAAAATACTCTGTTACTCCCTCTCCCAGTCCTCGTTTTGCCAGGTATGCAATCGCCGTCGCAACTCCGATCCAGCTAAACAAGGATATCCAAACGTAAAGCTGATTCATCCTTTGCTCCCCCAGGTCCTGTCCACGTAGAGCAGTCCGGACACGATTACAGTGAGTGTCAACGCCGACCAAAAGAAGTAACTACCAAAAAAACTCCCGACGTCCTTCAGGACGTAGAAAGGGACGAAAAAGTCCAGAACCGCAATAACCAGACCGACCAGCAGGTAAGAACGCTTGCTTGCCAAGAATATCACACCTTCAGCGTTTTGTTAGAAAAAGTATACATAAGATTACTGTATTTTGAAAGCTTTTGGTGTATAATTAAATTTAGAAAAGATCTTTCAAGTCCCATACATCTTTACTGTTACCTTGAAAAAGCCTCAAGGCTGGTTTGAATGAGTACCGCTGGCGGGGGCCGGCGAGAGACGAGTTGATACTGAATTGTGTAAAACTTTTTAATTTTCCTATTGAACCCGGATTACTTTTTGTTATAATAAAGTCAATTATATATAATAAAATATCATGAAATACGTGAATAAGTCTTTAGAAAGAGCAATATCGTTGATCGATCTGTTTGATGACCGTTCGGTCAAGTTAACGGCTACAGAGATTGCAGAGGAACTCGGTTCAAGTCCTGGTTCTCTCTACCCTATCATTCATACTCTAATACGTCACGGATATCTTCACAAGGACGGAAATAAGAAGTACAGCCTAGGTCTCAGATTCCTGGAGAAAGGGAACCTTATTCTCAGAACCAAGGAACTAAGGTTGGTGGCAAGGCCACACTTAGAAAAGCTCGCGGAAGAATTCGAATGTAACGCACATCTGGCAGTTCTGAGAGAGGGAGAAGTCCTATATCTGGACAGGGTCAAAGGTTCCTCCCACGTATCCGGCAAAAACATTGTGGGGTCAAGGTCACCGGCTTACGGCACGGCGCTGGGCAAGGTCCTGCTCGCTAGCTTATCAAAAGACGAGCTGGAGAGTTACCTCGAAGAAAACGAGCTATTTCCGTTGACCAGCAATACCATCACCGACAAGGATAGTTTCAGCGTTCACCTGGAGGAAGTCAGGAGAAGTGGCTTCGCAGTTGACGAGGAGGAGTACCTTGATGGTGTTAATTGCGTTGCCACCCCAATTCAGGACTTTAACGACGATCTCCTTGCTGCT
>JAGYME010000037.1 GCA_018400715.1 Candidatus Bipolaricaulota bacterium | reverse complement strand
GGTGAGGGTTTTGTGTGGAAAATGTGGGGTTTGGGACCGATTATGAAGAACCCAGATATCTTTATCTAAGAAACCGTCACTCGGGAAGCCACATAAAAGACAGGCAAAAAGCAGCCTTAGGGGTGGTTTGAGCGATCACGGCGTGAGGTTTAAAGGTAGTCCCAGGTTGGAAAGGAGCAGGTGAATAATTACCCCGCCTACCAGCCCGACGCCGTAGCTGAGGAGGCTGCCTAAAATTATGTATTCCGAAATCGAGAAGGTGGTTCCCCCTTCGTCTTTTCCGTTTTCCCCGGCCCTGTAATCCCTGGTAAGGTCACCAAAACGGTAGATTGACTTGGCCACGACCAGAAACGCTATACCCTCTAGGGACCCGGCAAGGTAGAATATCAGAATAACCGTGCGTTCTATTTGCCCGATGAACTTCCCCGCTTTCTTTAGCCCGAGACGCTTTGATTCTATCGGTTCCCAACTTCGCAGAAAGTGACCGACGAGCTCCCCGGCTGGAAAGACAAGAATGAGCCAGCCAATGAAGACTATGAGGTAAGAGTAATATTGGTCCTTTATTCTCACCAGATCATATCTTCCGATCCAGTCGAGAAATACAGAACAAACCAAACCCAGAGCAATCAATCCAAGGACCTTCAGCGCTTCACGAGTTACTTTCATGGCTCACCCTTTAACAGGCTTGAACGGCTGTAATGAATAGATACAGCCTATTATGACTGTATTCTTTTACTGCTTCTCAAAATTTCCTCGAACGAACCAATGAACCCCGCGATATTTCTCCAGTTTCCGGCAGTAGCTATGCCGCTAATAGTTTGCTGGGTCCGGTCGGTCTTACTGGCGATTTCAACCTGCGTGTATCCCTGTAGCAAGTACCATAACACCTCGGACTGGGCCGGCGTAAGACGGACTAGCAGTCCGGATAAAAGTCCCATTGATCCCTGAAGTAACTCATTCATTGCAACGTCAAACAAGGACTCAGTTCCCTGAAAGCTGAGACGCTGGCGGTTCTTCATGTTTTCAAGTGCAGGTCCAGACAGGCGGAAGGCCTCTCCGTCGCCGGTGGAAACTCCCTCCTGGGGGACCTCGTTAATTTCGCCTATACCAATTGAAATGCGTACGGGAATTTGCGGCTCATACGAGGTCAGTTTCGTGTAGATGTACAGTGAAGCCCTTAGGGAGAAAACGTAGTCGCTAAGCAAAACCTGAAAGCTGTCGCCGCCGTAGCGGTCCACGTCCAATGGCAAAATGTTGCTGTAATCATCCTGGAACAGTTGCACCGTTTCTCGTAGCCGGTCCTGGTAGCCCTCTATCTCAGAAGACTTGATTACGTCACCTGTGATTACCGCGTATAACTTTGCCATAAGGTCACACCCCGTTGATTTCCGCCAAGACTCAGCTCCATTATACTACAGGCATTAATAGCTGTAAAGGTCAAATACAGGTAATGGAGACTGTAGTAATGATGAGGGACGGTGCTTGACATTTTGACAATTTTCGTAAACACTATTCTAAACTGTGATGTTGAGGAAGTCGAGATAATGATAATGTCAAAATGTCAAGCACCGTCCCTGTATCTGCATCAGTCAAAACACCGTAAAAGACGATATCTCGTCCAGAAATGCAGGCCTATTGTCGTTTTCCAGTTTTAACTCTTCAACCAGTTCTTTCAGCGGACCGCTCATGTCTAGTTTATTCAGTTCCCTTAAATGATCGATTGCTTCCCGATAGTGACGCCTACCGGTGTTCGCGGCCAGAAATGACGATATAAGTTTCGCATAAACCTGAAAATACTTCTCGGGGTTGTGTTGACCAAGTTTGTCTATGTAGCTTTGCATGGTCCGTAAGTTGTCGGAATCAACTACCTCTTCAAACGCCATTTGATGGTCCTCTTCCCAGAGGTAAAAGTCTATCAGATCATATCCGTAGAGTTTTTCTTCGATCCAATGTCTTACCCGGTCCCATTTTCCCTCTGGGGTGGCACTTTTTAACTCCTGGTAGTATTCATTATTTGGTTTATCCTTATAGAGTTTTATGAGGTTAAGCCAATACTTTTCCGCATTCCTACCTTCATAGAGATCCACGAGTAATTCCCGCAAGTCAGTCCGATTCGACCTGCTGGATTCTTGCAAGCACCCTTCAATGATTTCTATCGCTCGACCCTCTTTTTCCTCCATGCTGAGCCATTTCGCGTAGTCAAGGCAAAGTTCCGAGTTGACGTGATAGACTTTCTCGTACAGTTCCTCGAGTTGGCCCTCTTCTTCCAGGTTTTTCAGTATGTGAATCCATGGTTTAAGCAACTGTATCGTCTCGTAATTCTCTCGCGTCCCGCCCTTCAGTTTCGCAGTAATCTTATCTTGTGCCAGTGGTCGGGTTAGCTTTTTCCAGTGATGGTAATCCTTTTCTTCCGTGCAGAGAATCTTTAGAGCTCGTGTGTAGTAATCTTCGAAGTAGTCAGGTTCCTTTTCGTTGTATTTTTCGAACAGGTAGTCTATATGTTCTTTCTTTTCTTGGAAGTCCATCCCCGCCTCGACCACGCACTCGGCGTAGTTAGTTATTGCCAAACCGAACTCGTCTCCCTGGTAGTTGGAAATGTTGTCGAGCGGCTCCTTACCTTCAGCTATTACCTCAGCCACAGCCCTGTATATCGTAGCAGCTTCTCTCGGGTCATCCTGCTTAAGATAATCGCCCGCCATGTCAAAAAAAGAGTAAATTGCTTGGTTGACCTGTCCCCGGTAGTCGTCTCCGCTTGAACTGGCCAGGAACTCTCGAAGCTCCCGTTTGTAGGTTTTGAGTTGGTTTTCTTCGGACGGTTCACCAACCCAGAGCAAGAATCGGCGCTCCGCCTTGGAGTTCCGCTTAAATTCACGTCGGAGGAAGGTTCGTAATTCTTCATCGGTTGCTTGTCGGAGGCTTTCTTCAACTTTATCAGCCCGTATCTCATCGGAAGTCTCAAATTCCTCCGGGTCCTTTTCGGAAAGCTTCAACAGAGTTGCCACTATATGCTTACAATAACCGCCCCAGCCGTAGGGACAGGTACAGACGGCGTCGAAATCGGGCTCGCCCAGGTTCAGTCTGACCTCGTAGAGCTGGGACCCACGGACCTTTGCCTTTACGCTTTCTCCTTGAATAGTTAGCCTCTCCACTCTCCCCTGGCGCAGATAGCGTACGCCTCTGTCGTAGGACTGCTGGTTGCAGAAGCTCTTTATCCTCTCTTTGGTGGGTTGCATCGAAACCCTCCATCCAGGTGCTCTGAGCGGTTAACTAGCCGTAATACTGCCGATAGGTCTTTTCCGGATCCCTGAACTTGACCTGCTGGGGGTTAAAGGCGTTAGGATCGAAGTCCCAGCCGGCCCACCGGAGGTATCTGTCATGGTCTTTGTGCTCCGGATCGTCTATCGCTTCCAGAAATTCACGGTACCCATTTACCCCGCCGACGTCCTCAGGTGGACAGGTCCCTTCCCCGCCCAGCAACCTCGGGTAAATTTGACCTTCCTGGTCGCGCTCCGACTTCTCAAGAGTGACCAAATGTTCCCAACTATCCCCGAAATCGTATTCGTAGTCGCATTCCGGTTGATCTTTAGAAAAGTAGTCGGATATTTTTTCCTCGTAACTATCCCGTATTTCGATATTCCAGTCGAAGCCGTCCTCCATCTGGATTCGGATAGATACTTCTTCGTTCGTCTCCGGATCGTTTATCATGAATTGATGCAGGTGGTAATCCGCCCAGCCCATAGCGTCAGTTATGGCCACGTGCAAGTCCCAGAAAGTATAATCTTCTGGTACCTGTATTCGCCTCCAGATGGTTGGCTCAAAATCCTTCAATTCAATTTTAAATCTGTACACGGAAAACGATTTTTGAATCATTGGCAACACCCTAATGATTATATAAAGATGTGCGATAATCAGCCAGACCAGAGACGATAAGTACCTACGGATAGTCCAGGTCGGAAAACCACCGGCGTTAAAGACTGAAAAAGCTTTATCGGAAACCAAGTAGGAGGTTAAATGTTGTAACTCTGGCCCGGGGGTTGTTTCAAACTAAGAACTAATTCCGATATACTAAGAAATGTTAGTTTACGCAAAACATCAGTCCTCTAGGAGGTAAATATGCTCAGTTCGCTCAAAAGAAATTCTGTTACAGCCGTCGTTTTGGCCATTATTATATCTTTATCCATTCTTGTAAGTTCTGTTACCGTCTTTGGTTCATCCGATAAATCCAGGCCTCAGGCCATATCCGAAGAAGAGCTTCCTGAAAAATACGTCATCTCATATTTCCCCTACTTCCCGATGTACGATTACTGGTCTACCTGTGCCATGACCTCGCTGGAAATGGTCCTGGAGTACTATGAATTTCACTATTCCATCAACACCCTGATGAATTTGGGCTGGCAATACGGGGCCACTCTGGTTGAAAACGATAGCGGGCCGGTACTGATGCCCGGTTCGGAGCAGCCAATTACTGCGATCTTGAATGCTGCAAGGCGTCTTGGTTTTTCTGTGGAGGAGACAAATAACCAGACTGAGGATGAGGCGTGGCAGACCCTCAAAAGTTATCTGGCACAGGACGTCCCCGTGATTATTCAGTGGACGATGCATACTGTGGTGGCGGTAGGTTATGACGAAACGGGCACGGAGGATGAAGTGATCTTTCAAAATCCAGGCTCGCCGTCCTCCCTGTTGGAAAACTCCTACGGTGGCCAAGAAACAGAGGTAAAGCCTGACATCGGTGCCCTTTCGAGGATGTCCAGGGAGAAGTGGTTTGGTGAGAGGTACTGGCAGAACGTCAACTCTTATCCCCCTAAGAGGTTCGAGATGATCGTCCTTACCCCGCCCGAGACCCGGGCAAGTATAGACTGGGGTGAGGTTCTCCAGCGTAACGCAGAAAAAACCCTGGCCGACGGGGACTGGGCCTCCTATCCGCCTTACGTCTGGTATGGTGCGGACGCGTTTACGAAGGCTGCGGAACAGATTGAGAGCGGTGAATGGGGTTTCGCCGAACTTGAGTCCCTGTTTCAGGCCAGCGGCTGGGGGCCAGCTTCCAGGTCTCACCATTCTGCCTTCTTGGTAGGGTTTGCCGAGGGTACAGGGATAGAGAAACTGAGAACGGCCGGCCGTAAGTTCGAGATATCGGGCTACCTGTGGCAGGAGGCAATCCAGGTATGGGAGCACGCCAGAGGCGCTTCGGAGGACGTCGATCGTTCAAAAGCCCTCTCTGAAATTGCCCTTGCACTTAAAGGCGCGGGAATAGTGGAGCGGCACGCCGGAGAAGATCTTCTATCCGCCGCTCGTGTGCTGGCTGAGGACGGGTGAAGTTTCGTCCCCATTTATACACCTCCTTTTACTTGATGTTGGCTTATCGGTATAATTTAAAAAACGGCCATTGATTTGTTAAGTTTTTACAAGGGGTTTAATATGACTCAAAGAGCGGGAGATTGGTTGACCCAGGCCAAAAAGGACCTCGAACAGGCAAACTCGTCGAGGGAAAATGGCCACCACGAATGGGCTTGTTTTATCGCCCAGCAGGCTGCAGAAAAGGCAGTCAAGGCGATCCACCTCGACCTTAGGCAAGAGGCTTGGGGGCACGTTGTGGCGAAACTCATTACCGAACTCCCCGAAGAGGATCAACCGGAAGCCCGATTGATTGAAAAGGCGAGGGTTCTAGATAGTTTCTATATCCCAACGAGATATCCAAACGGTCACCCCGAAGGTGCGCCGTTTGAGCACTTTGGTCCCTTGCAGAGCGAGGAGGCAATAGAATATGCCGGTGAAATCATCCGATTCGCCAGTGATCAATTGGCCGGGGATTGACCAGGTAATAGGGGATCTAGAGCAGTGGGTTGAGGACCTTGTTGCCAGACGAGAGGACGTGGTCAAGCTGGGCTACTTTGGGTCCTACGCGAAAGGTGACTGGTCGGTTGGGAGTGACCTGGATTTAGTCATCGTCCTTTCCAGCACTCAAGAGAGCTTCGAGAGAAGGGCCGCTGATTTTAACACCACTGGTCTCCCCGTCCCCGTTGACTTACTCGTCTATACCCTGAAGGAATGGGAAAAGATGAAGGATAACGATAGCAGGTTCTACAGGATGATAGATAAAGAGGGGAAGTGGATCGTTAACAGGTAGAAAACTCTGTACCTCATTGTTTACGCCCCTAATTGTTTATCACATATCATTAACACTTGCTCGGGAAAGATTTAATAAAAAATAGTGCTAAAAAATTTGTATCTGTTAATAACCGAAGGACTTGCAGTTAAAAATAGTCCAATTTTTTCGAAAGGCTTCGATTATTATCAATTATTTACCAACACTGACCGAGAAAACCCCGAACCTTGTTGCGGGGATGAATCAGCTGGGTCAATTATCGTCTTTCAAATCTGAGTTTGTATCCAATTGTTTTTCTGTAAGCCCCGCACCAAAGAGCAGGGCTCTTGACTGTCAGAAAAGTTTTCCTTTACTGGCTAATTTTCTTTACTTATTACAATATTTCGTAATACGTAGATATAATGACAAAAACTATCGTCATAAATTTTTCTTAGAAAGCTTGACATGTTTCTGACTCCTTGATACACTAAAAGCGCTTCGAATTTTATAGAAAGGTGAGCCAAGACTATCATGTCAGAAAAAGTGACGATAGAAGACGTCGCTGAGAAAGCGGGGGTAGCACCTTCTACAGTTTCGCTTGCAATTAACGATAAGCCTAACGTTAGTCCGGAGACAAAGAAGAAAGTACTTACGGCAGCGAGAGAACTTGATTATCAACCCCATACGGCTGCGAAAAGACTGGCCACCGGTCAATCCGAGACTATCGGTCTAATCATACCTATTGAACTTAAGAGCGTCTTTTCCTCCACTGAGTTTTTCCAGAAAATGATTTCCGGTATGCATAAGGCTGCCGCGGAAATGGGTATGACACTTTCCCTTCAAATAGTTGAATCTGAAAAGGAGGCAATTGAGCGAATAAAATACGCCGCTCGTTCCGGCAGCGTTAGTGGATCGGTTATTACACATCCCACTACTGCAATGCCATACATGGACGTTATAAATAAGCATGACTATTCTGTTGTGTTTCTGGGTGATCCTTTAAAGGGCGCTCATTACGTTGACAACGACAATATTAAAGTTGGAAAATCAGCAACACAGCACCTCCTGAATCACGGCCATGAGAGGATTGCGATGCTGGCTTCACCTGGCAATTTTACGGTTTCCAGAAACCGTCTTATGGGTTACAGATCTGCTCTGGAGGATAACGGTATTAGGTTCGATGCTGATCTTGTCTGGGAGTCAAACCTTAACGAACAATCCGCTTACGAAACCGTGCTCGCAAATGCCCCCGAGTATGAATTCTCTGCAATCTTTGTTTCAGTAGAGGTTCAAACCATGGGCACTCTGAGAGCCCTTCGAGAATTAGAATTAACAGTTCCTGACGACATAGCCCTAGTGGTTGTAGGAGAGTCCGAATTAGCCAAACACTTGGCTCCTCCATTGACCACGGTGGACCTGAATACCGAAAGATTGGGTTATCTATCCTCGAAGAAACTTATCAACATTATAAATGGAAAGGAAAAAGATCCCCAATTAATAGTTCCAACCGACCTAAAAGTAAGAGAGTCATGCGGATGTAAACCGACCAAAGCTACTACAGGAGGTGATATAACCAAAACCCGATGAGAAGACAGTCAATTTCAAAGTCTTTGTTATATTCTTAAAAGGAGGTCCGATTCTTTATGAAAAAACTTGCCTCAAGCTTACTGGTACTTACCCTAATAATTGGATTAACTGTGGTTACGGCAACTGCCCAAAATGATGAAGAAAAGGTAATCATCCAGAAGGTCATGACGACCGAAAGTGCCGGTATCGAAAGAGCACCGTTCCTTGGTCCTCTTGCCGGCGAAGAAATGAAAGGCAAAGTAAAGGACTATGTTTATTATCACATGCCGGTAGTCAAGTACGAAACCGAACACCCGGGAGTAGATATCAAGCTAAAAGGAGAGGCTCATCCCTACGGGGACATGCTCAAATCGATGACGCTTGCCATCACCTCTCAGTCGACTTTTGATTACATCGAGATGGACGACATCTGGCTCGGAAAGATCGCTGAAAGCGGTTACCTGTCAGGGAAGTATTCCGATCAGTACGAAAAGTGGGCCAATGACCTTGGCATGTACGACGTGTTCAAGAAAGGTTCAACCTATAAGGGAACTTGGTACGGCCTGTGGCGGGCGACCGACACAAGAGCCATCTGGGTCTGGAAAGACGTTCTGCATGCAGCCGGTTACACGATGGAAGACATCATGTCTTGCGAAGGATTGCTAGAAGCTCTGCCCGACATAACGAAGACCGCTAAGGAAGAATTCGGAATGGTCGGTGGTCTTGAATACCCGTTCAATGGTAAGTGGGTAGTCGACCAATGGTATGGCTGGCTATATCAACTCGGCGGCAAGATCCTGAAACAGAACGAAGACGGTGAATGGGTAGCGGGCTTCAATAACGAAGCCGGTTACAGGTCCCTCAACTACGTAAAGAAACTAAAAGAGAATGGTGCCACCATGCGCAGATCATGGCAGTGGATGCTCGCCAACTTCCTCGACAGGAACTACGCGATGACCTACGAGGGCAGCTGGGACATAGTCTCCATTCTCGAAAAGTATCCGGACAAGTCCCTCCAGGAGATCAAGGAAGAGATCGGTGTCATACCGACAACTGTATTCGAAGGCCACGAAATGCGCGTCCTAACCGGTGGTTGGCTCTGGACTATACCCAAGACTGCCGATCATCCTGACGTGGCATTTGAAGTACTAATGGAGATGTTCGAAGACAGAGAAGCTTACGCCGAAATGACCGCCTACGAGGGTAAGTTCCCGACCACCGAATGGATCTGGGAATCACCAACTTACAAGGAAAGGATGATAGGCGAAGTCCTACCTAAAGAATGGTACGACAGATTCAGAGAGGGAGTTTCCGGCGGTGTATGGCGACCGTTCTTCCCCGAATATCCGGATATTCAAAAGGAACTTTGGGACGCCACACAAAAGGTCGTTATGGGCAAAGCAACTGCCGAAGAAGCGTTGAGCACAGCAGCAGAGAACGTCAACAAAATGATGGAAGACTAAGTAGAGACCAATTGCCACGAGAGGGTTAGTCCCTCTCGTGGCTCTTTTCAGGGGATTCATGTGATGTGATGTCGATGCGAAGATATAGCCTTCTTATACCTGCTTTATTTCTTTTACCCGCAATCAGCGTGCTTTTCTTCCTGCAGTTTTTCGCCTGGGGCTGGAATATAAATCTCGTCCTGCACGACGTGACATTGATGAACTTTCTCAGGGAATGGGAATTCATTGGCCTGGATAACTTCCGAACGGTGCTCACGGACACGCGGACCTTAACTTCGCTAAAGAATACTGCAATTTTCGCTTTTGCCAGTATAAGTCTTCAGATGTTAGTTGGAACGGCAATTTCGTATCTTCTCTACCGGGCGGCACCTAAAGTAGAGAGGTTTTTTCGCCCAATAGTCATTCTACCCTGGCTTTGTTCAGTATTAATTGCAGCTTTCGGCTGGCAATTACTCCTGGCAAAAGATATCGGTCTGTTAAATACCGTAATTACTGGGCTGGGTTTCCACAGAATTGACTTCTTTGGCGGCTCAACCACGGCAATGATATCAATCATTTTGGCTAATACCTGGTGGGGAACACCATTTACTATCCTCTTGATGGGGTCGGGGATGACGTCGATCTCACCCCAGCTGGTAGAAGCTTCGAAAGTGGATGGAGCGAGCGAGTGGATATTCTTTACGAGAGTAGCTCTGCCCATCATCTTGCCCTTTATCCTGATCAACTTAATTCTGATAACGGTATGGACGATTAACATGTTTGGTCTAATACTGGCAATGACTGGAGGGGGGCCGCTCAACGCTACGAGAGTATTCCCGCTGCATGGTTACCTGGCCGCCTTTGATAGTGGTAACTTTTCCTATGGTGCTACCGTTACTGTATTTTCTGTCATTATAAATATCATATTAATCTACCTCTACGTCAAAATTGCCAACGTAGAGCTTGTTTAACAGGGGCTAACATGTCAGAAAAATCAACTAGAATTATAATGCTGGTTGCTTACTCGATATTTTCACTATTGCCACTCTACTGGTTGACAAGTCTGTCATTTCAACAGGAGATAAGTTTCCCCCCGAAACCAGTACCGACGAATCCAACCATGTCTCATTATATTGGGCTTGTTACCGAATCAGGTATACCGGTTGCCATTATGAATTCGATATTCGTGGGGCTTTCCGTTGGATTTATTTCCGTCGTCATATCCTCCATGGCTGGATACGCTTTTTCGAAGCTCGAATTCCCCGGAAAAAAGATTATTTTCCTTGGTGTAATAATGACCTTTCTTTTACCGCCTCAACTCAACATAGTACCACTTTACTCTCTTTTCGCTGAAATGAGTCTTTTGAATAGCCGATTGGGGATGATATTTCTTTACCAGATTCTCGTTCTTCCGCTGAATATATTTTTATTTTTGAATTACTTCGATACCATCAAGGAAGCTATTGTCGAATCCGCAATCATAGATGGTGCAGGGCCGATCAGACGATATTACAAAATCTTTATCCCCCTTTCGAAACCGGCAATAATCGCTGCTTTTATCTTCGGATTTAGGTTTTCCTGGGCGGAATACGTGTTTGCGACTACTTTCATTCGCTCGGAATCAAACATGTTGTTTACAGCCGCCCTGAAGAGAGCTGTTCATGCGGGACAGTATACGATTAACTACGACTACATGGCTGCCGGGGCCATTTTGCTGCTTATACCCACCCTGATCGTACTTATATACGGTCAGAAGTACCTGCAAATTGGACTTCAGCTTGGCGGAGTTGATTAATTTGACTGTATACCGGAATAAACGGGCGATATAGAAATAGTTGCCAGGGGTGTTACTTAACTTAAATGGAGGAGTTAAACAGGGCAAGTAAGATTTATGGGAGGAATTTTTTTCGGTTAACCCTGCCTTTCATCGTTTATTTTGGCTCTTCAATTGCATGTGGAACTTACTTATTTCCTAGAGGACAACTAACCAAATTACTATGTGGATTACTTCTGGGTTTATTCGGATTACTATGCACCAGTGGTTCTATAATCGACAGCTGGGGGGCCCTGAATAATAGGCAGTTCAGTTTTAGAGAAGCCTGGAATTACATACTGCACAATTTTCACTTAATACTGCCGTCAATTATACTTGCAATAGTTCCCTGGCTGCTTCTTCTTTACCTGTTCCTAAATTTTCTCAGTTTCTTTCTGTTTGTTCCGCTAGCTGTATATCCCTTTTTCTTTATTTATCTTTTGCCGAGTATCTTGCTTGGTAGAAATGGCTCGATTGCGGCGATTAAAGAGTCTATCCAGATCGCATGGTCGCACTCAACCAGGACTGTTTTATTAACTTATTTGCCGGGTCTCCTGGTAATAGGTCTTATATCGATAGGCGTCTATTCCCCGATAGTTCTGGTTATTACCCCAGCCTGGATAGTCCTAGTAACCACCAATTACTGTAATTACGACCAGCATCCCGGACCAATTATTAAACATTATAACAGGGAGGTTAATTAACCTATTGACATGTTGGTAGAGTTTCCCGACACTCATATCCCCTTTAATGAAGCCGGCGGGAGGAGATAATATGGAGATTACCAAAGAAAAAAGAGTGAACCATACAGAAGAAAAATTGAAGAAGCTTTCTTTCGGTCGGATAGGAGATATCGAAAATTTATCCTATCATCTTACCAAAGATTTTCTTAAACCAGAAGAGGCAATAAACAAGGACTTTTCCTCCTGCAAGCCCGGACTGTCCTGGGAAAGGGAAAGGCAAAAAATAGATCGTTCTAACATCGAGAGTAATGTAGATATCGATAACCCGAAAAATCTTCCCGGAGACTTATCACTGGGAAATAATGCGTGGTTTAAACTAAATTTCGAATTGCCTAAAGATTTTTCTCTTAACTCTACAGCTCTTCGTTTTTTAGTCAGGGCAACCTCTACCTCTGATATGACTCCAATAGAGGGAAGGCCTGCCGCTGAAGCTCAGTGTTATGCTAATGGAAGACCGATACAATCATTCGATCACGGTCACGAGCTTCTAAAACTGGAGGACGTTCCAAGCGTCGAAGAGAATTTTGATTTACTCATCGAAGTGGGAACCACTTTACTATGGGGTGGGCTCGAGATAAATGAATTCACCCTGGAGGCTGCTGAACTAGTAGAAATTCGAGAAGAGGTCAGAAAATTATATTTTGAGTATAAAAGCTTTAACGATTTAAGAAAACTGTTGCCTGAAAAATCTCCTCTGAAAAAGAAAATACTAACCAGGCTCAGCGAGGCCAGTAATATATTCCCATTTGACTCAAAAAGCAATCGCCAGCTTGTCGGTGAATCAGAGGAAGCCCGGGAGATATTGGAATCATTAAAGAATGAGAAATCCGAGTATTCTGGTTTTAGGTTAACTACCGCCGGACATGCGCACATAGACGCAGCTTGGCTGTGGCCCTGGACCGAAACGGTTCGAAAGTGCGGCAGGACGTTCTCATCCGCTTTGAAGTTAATGGATGAATACCCCGACTTTCGATTTCTCCAATCGCAGCCCCATCTATACGAATTCGTAAGAAGCCGGTATCCTGGCCTTTACGAGAGAATCAAGGACAAAGTTAAATCGGGAAACTGGGAGCCCATAGGAGGTGCCTGGATCGAGTCGGACGTGAATATTAGTGGGGGAGAGGCTCTTGCCAGGCAGTACCTCTACGGCAAACGTTACTTCAGGGGAAACTTTGACGTTGATCCAAAAATCACCTTTATTCCGGACGTTTTTGGTTACTCTGCAGCTCTTCCCGGAATAGCACGGGCTGCAGACTGTCCTTACTTTTTTACCCAGAAAATCAGCTGGAGTGAGGTTAACGAGTTTCCCCACCATTCCTTCGTCTGGGAGGGCATTGACGGGTCCCAGGTTATTGCCCATTTTCCTCCGGCCGATACTTATAACGGTATGACTTTCGAGGAACCGGTGAATGAGGTGGTTAAGTCTGTAGAGGATTTCAAGGAAAAAGACGAACTGGACAGATGTGCTTACCTCATAGGCTGGGGAGATGGCGGTGGAGGCCCCAACAGAGAAATGGTTGAACAGGTAGATGTAATCAACGATATTGATGCCCTACCAAATCTCGAATTTGGCAGGCTAAAAGATTTTTTCAGGGACCTGGAGAAAAACCGAGATGTGTTAGATAAATGGGTTGGAGAACTTTACCTGGAACGACACAGGGGAACTTTGACCAGCCAGGGAGCCACTAAAAGAAATAACAGAAGGCTTGAATTTGCTCTGCGAGAGGCGGAGATCCTGTCATCAACGGCTCTTCTGGGCGGTATAAATTTTAAGTATCCAAAGGAGGCACTCGATACCGCCTGGAAGGTCCTCCTCTTTCATCAGTTTCACGACGTGCTTCCGGGTTCTTCCGTTAAGGAGGTCTACGAAGACGCCAGCAGGGATTACGGTAAGGCCTTCAGCACTGTTGAAACTGTAATAGCAGACGCCAGAAGATCACTGGTCGGAGACGAGGGAGAAGACGACAAGCATTTCGTCTTTAATTCTTTGTCCTGGGAAATAGACAGATTTGTGGAAGCAAAAGTAACAAGATTTGACGGAGAAGTTTTATCGGCGGTTGATTCCGAGGGAAATAAACTTCCCGTACAGCAGTCCGGCAGAGATGAAGATAGTGTCGTTTTTAAAGCCATGAACCTTCCAGCGCTGGGAGGTAAGACATTCAAATTCAAACCTGGAAGCAAAGAACTCAGTAACGGACTCGAAGTATCCAAAAGTAAACTGGAGAACTCACTTGTCAGATTGGAGATCGACGAGGACGGTTTTATCTCATCATTGTTGGATAAGTCGTCAGACAGGGAAGTACTAGATGGTCCCGGGAATAGACTGGTCGCTTACAGGGACATTCCAACCGAATTTGAAGCCTGGGAATTAGAAGGGGACATCTACGAAGTAAGCGATGAGCTACCATCACCCGATAGCGTTGAAGTAATAGAGAGCGGACCCATGCGGGGAATAATTAGACAAGAACGAGAATTTGGGGAATCAAAAATTGTTCAGGATTTAATTATTTATCGGGATATCAGAAGGATCGATTTCGAGACGTCGGTTAACTGGCACGAAAAGGATAATCTGTTAAAAGTCCACTTTCCTATAGCGGTGAATGCGAACGAAGCTACTTACGAGATACAGTACGGCCACTATAAACGACCGACTCATTCCAATACGAGCTGGGACGAGGCCCGGTTCGAAGTCCCTCACCAGAAGTGGGTTGACGTATCCGAATATGGCTATGGGGCAGCACTCCTGAATGACAGTAAATACGGAGTCAACGTAGACGGAACTGAAATTGGTCTCAGTCTGCTAAGGGCCCCTCGCTCTCCCGATCCCGAGGCCGATATGGGCTTCCACAATTTCACTTACTCAATCCTCCCCCATCAAGGAGACTTCCGAGAGTCCGGAGTAATTAAACAGGCCTACGAATTAAATTCTAAATCGGAGATCGCCCCGGTAAAAGATATGATAAACGTCGATCCAATAATAGAAATAAACGAGGGGGGAATAGTAATTGAAACTGTCAAACGGTCAGAAGATTCTCCAAACGCTCTCGTTATAAGGGCATACGAAGCATGGGGTCGGAAAGTTTCAACGAAAATGTCGCTGAACTTTAGTCCCAAAAAAGTTATGGATGTAAATTTAATCGAAGACGAAAAAGCCGAACTAGAACCTAAAGGTGGAGAAATCTCTCTGAACTTTTCCCCATTTGAGATAAAAAGTTTGAAAGTTTTTCATACCTGAATTTATATCACTGGAGGAAATAAATGAAGAAAGAGTGGTGGAAAGAAGCAGTAGTTTATCAAATTTATCCGAGAAGTTTCAACGATTCGAACGGCGATGGCATCGGTGATTTACCCGGTATTAGAGAAAAAGTTGATTATCTGGATTATCTTGGCATAGATCTCGTCTGGCTCAATCCGGTCTACGATTCGCCAAATACCGATAACGGATACGACGTTAGGAATTACCGGAAAATAATGGACGAGTTTGGGGATATGGAGGACTGGAAAGATTTGCTCGATGATCTGCACGACAGAGGAATCAGGTTAATTATGGATTTCGTTCCGAACCACACTTCGGACGCGCACCGATGGTTTCAAAAATCGAGGAAATCAAAAGATAGTTCCTACAGGGATTATTACTTCTGGCGCGAAGGTGACGAAAAAGAACCGCTAAACAACTGGGACTCAATATTTGGTGGTTCGGTCTGGGAATGGGACAAAGAAGCTCGCGAGTATTACCTTCACCTGTTTTCCAGGAAACAGCCCGATCTAAACTGGGACAATCCTGACGTTCGAAGCGAAATATACGAAATAATGAACTGGTGGATGGATAAAGGTATAGATGGTTTTCGTCTGGACGTGGTTAATTTTATCTCCAAACATCCTGATCTCCCTGACGAGCACAATAAAGGTCCCTATGGGGCCCGTGGTACCAAATACTACGTCGACGGCCCAAATATCCATGATTACTTTCAGGAAATGAACAAAGAGGTATTCGCGGATAGGGATGCGGTGGCAATTGGCGAGACACCTCTCGTTTCAGAAGAGGCCGGGTCCAAATACGTTGATCCTTCCCGGAACGAACTCGATATGATATTTCAATTTGATCACGTAACATTCGACATGAAGGAAGGTGGATCCTGGTTACCACAAAGGGACTGGCAACTAACAGAGCTAAAAGAAATCTTCACTCGGTGGAGGAAAGTTACTTCCAATACGGGTGGCTGGAACGCAACCTACCTGAGCAATCACGACCAACCCAGGATGGTTTCCCGATTTGGTGACGACCAGGATTTTCGCCGAGAATCAGCACAGGTCCTCGCTACCCTGTTAATGACGATATCGGGCACTCCATTTATCTATCAGGGAGAGGAGCTTGGGATGACCAACTACCCGTTTACCGATATTTCTGAGTTAAGGGATGTTCAAACAATCAACAAGTTTAACGAAATGAAAAAACAGGGGAAGATTAATAACTTCGACGAGGTAAAGAGTGAGATTAGACTCTGGAGTCGAGATAACGCGAGAACTCCAATGCAGTGGACATCAGGAGAAAACGCGGGTTTTACAGACGGAGAGCCCTGGATCAACGTAAATCCCAACAAGAGTGAAATAAATGTGGGAGCGGAAAAAAAGGACGAAGACTCGGTCCTTCAGTTTTATCGAAAACTTATCGACCTGAGGAAAGAACACAAAGTACTTATTTACGGAGACTATAAACCAATTCTGGAAGAAGACGAGGAGATATTCGGGTTTTTAAGGGAGGAAAATAACGAAGCAACTTTGACTATGCTTAACTTTTCTTCAGAGAATAAAAAACTCTCTCTCCCTTCCGGGATCTCAGTGGACGGAGTGGATTTGCTTTTATCGAATTACCCACTGGAGGGCACTGAATTCTCTGAGGAGACTACTTTTAGGCCTTACGAAGCAAGACTCTACAAATTGGAATAAGCTAAGTTTAAAAACCAATCATTATCGTCTTCTAAAAGGTCTTATAATGCCTCGACCTTGCTCCAGAAGGGGTGGTATCCGTCGTATTCTATCTCCAGTTCTGGTACCTTCTCATCTTCAGCAATATGTAAAGCTCCGTAAACTCAACTCTTTCACCACCATCAAACCGCCTCCAGCTGGACCACTGATTAACTGGTTCCTCGTAACGTACTGTCGCCAGCAGGGTAAAGGCAAGAATAACTAACCCTGTCCATCTCTCAACGGAGTGTTCGCCCCGATAACTACAGTCCTCAAGTCCGAGTGATTTGAGTTCACCGTTCATCTTCTCAGCCCACCAGCGGCGTTTCATCCTCCTTCTTACTTGGATCGGACCGATATTAGTATTGGTGGAAACCAGTATTTCTCGTTGGCCTTCCATGTACCGGCCGACTACCTGAACTGGTATATCGACACCCTTAAGTTTAGCTACTGTGCCAGAGTTGACCTCGGATACGGATCGCTCGTCAGTAAGCTTTCTGTCTTTACGGATTCTGCCCACGAGGTCGAAGCCGGCTTCGTCCGCTGCTTCTATGACAGGCTTTACACACAGTCCCCCATCGACGGCAACCACTACCTTACAATCAAGAGGGAAGGAACGTTTGAACTCTCCTATCATTTCCGCCGCTTGCTGGGTGGGCTTGGCAAAGTCGTCTTCCTTGCAATTTCCCTTGTTAACATAGGTTCTAAAGTCCCAAGGTAGGAGTAATTCACCTACCTTGAGGGAACTGATCACAAGTTTCTGGCCGCGGCGAAGTCCTTTGGTTCTGGTATCGTAATGGAGGCCTACTTTGGGTAGTTATTTGCCCCGTTTGGGTAATACCGTGCCGTCGATCAACAGATATACGGTCGGGTTTCTTCTTTTCTGGTTCCAGTAGTGGCGTTTGATCAAGTTTAAGACCAACTTCCTTTGGAATTTACGAATCAGTTCAGTTGGCCATTTATCCCCGTTGAAAAACCGGGACAGTGCTGGACTGCTTGATAAATACGTTAGAGCCTTCAAGCTCTTTCTTCCGTCGGTTACAGAGATACCACACGGCTTGAAAGGAACGAGTGCCATTGATAACTGGTCAGTTCAGTTCTTATATTATTGTACAGTTTCTTGACCATTTTCTTGAGCATGGTGGGGTCACTTCCTTTTTTAAGCATCCTACCATGCTCAATTTCCTTTCCCTATACCAGCTGTCCGTCGTTTACATGAAATTCATAAAGGTGAAAGAGCTGAGTTCTAGGAATCTCCGGTGATCTTTCAAATGAGAGATTTGACAAGAATACCAAACTGGTGTTAGTTAAGATGATTGATAATTCAAGG
>JAGYME010000036.1 GCA_018400715.1 Candidatus Bipolaricaulota bacterium | reverse complement strand
ATAAAGACTTCCTGGTCCTTGTGGTTTAAGAAGTCCTTATAGAGATACCTGGAGGCCCTGCCCCTGTCCCTGACTGCCTTCCTTAACTCAGCCACCCAGGACTCCGGCGTCTTGCCAACCATGTATGGTTCCGGGAGATACTCGTAATCGGCGACTTCTTCAAATAACTTCGGGGCGACGTCCTCCGGGTAAGAACGGTCCGACGCCCTCGATGGCGTAAGGAATCCGGGGACTACGAAGCCGTTCACCTTTTCGGGGGGATAGGTAACGGGCACGGATAGGAGGCCCACCTCACCTCCGAGCGAACTTATCTGTTTCCAGATGGTCCGCGCCTTTATCGAATTGTTGTTGATTACCTTACCCTTATAAGAATCGGCCAGGTCCAGCCAGGTATAGACGCCGTGCTTACCAGGATTGACCCCGGTGTGAAAAGATGACCACGCGGGTCCGGTAAGCGGGGGAAAGGTACTCTCCAGGTTACCCGATAATCCTTGCTCGCGTATCTTGCTCAAATTGGGCAAATTTCCTCGGTCGATCCATCTGTTTACCAGATCAGGACTCGCACCATCTAAAGCTACTACAAACGTCGTCATGCTTCCTCCCCATGTGTTACTTTCTTGCTCATTTCACGCATCAGGTAAATTAACGTCTCCCTCATCGGATATCGTCGAAATCTCTCGCCTTTTCGGGCCTCCTCAGCCAGACCACGTTGAAGTAGTTGATCGCGTGGTGGATAAAGAACCGAAAACCCCATTCTTCAAGCCGTCTTGCAGAGGTCTCGACTACCAGATCCTTATTGTAGACGAGTTTCCCGTGGTCCTTCAACCTCTGGGAAAGGTCCACGTCAGATGCCGACTTCATTGAAAGGTTGAATCCCCCAACCTCGTGGAACGCCTCCTTGGATACGGCCATGTTGAAACCGTCAAGGTGGGGCCTGCCCACGAGGTCGTTAAACCGTAAAAAGGCAGTGAAGCCATATTTTGCCAGCCAGTTTACGTATCTGCTGGAATCGTAAAAAGTGCACGAACCATACACACCGACCACTTCAGGGCCGTCGAAACTGTCGCTGATCAACGACAGCCAGTTACTCGGAACCCTCGTGTCCGCATCTGTAGCGGCAATGATCGGGTAGCGGGCTGCGTCGAAACCAAGCTGGTAAGCCCTCGTACAACCTTTCTCTGGTTCCTGTATGACCCTAGCGCCGTAATCCCTGGCGATTTCCCCCGTCCTATCGTCACTGGCGTTATCGACGACGATTACTTCGTACTCCCCGCCGAAATCCTGCTCCTCGAGGCTTTTTAAAGGTATCTCAATCCAATCCTCTTCGTTGTACGCGGGAATTACTACTGATATATATTTATTTCGTACCATATTTCACGAATTATAACCCACTGGCCGGCCACACGAAAGGCTGACTAGAAAAAGGGAATTGGGCTGTCCCGGGAAACCACGGACAGCGCGGCCCCCCTTACTTCTCTCCCTTGATTTTTAAGAGAAGACCGGTTGAAAAGAGGAGGACCGCCCCGGCAAACAATACGGCCGAAAGACCGAACTTATCAGCGAGGAAGCCAAATACCGGAGCGACGACGATACCGACCAGGGCCCTCATCTGAGAATGGACGGAGAGGATGGTGGCCCTCTGCTGGCTCTCTACCCTCATCCCCAGAAAACCGACTACCATCGGCTTTCTCAAGTTGTAAAGGGTGTAAAAGAAGAAGAACGCAACGACCGGCAGGAGCAATGAACCCGCGAGCAACCCCCCTCCAGCAACGACAAATAACAGGACCGCAATCCAAAGGATCCAGTTAAGTGCCCTCGGCAGGCTACCCAGGTTTTCCATGACCGCAGATGACTTCCTTGAGGAGATGAAACTGTTGATGTAGATGAAGAAATATACGACCCCGATCGCGATAGGTGTCCGCCCTTCACCCTTGCTCAACGAGGCCAGCAGTGGTACTGCCATCGCGTTGGTCTTAATTATTGGCTGCAGATAGTCCTTTCCTATCCGGAACAGGGAATCATATATTGAGGCGTTTGCGATCATCCTACCCAGATCCCTGGTCGAAAAAATCGCCCGAAAACTATCTACAAACTGGTCCTTCATCGAGGCAAAGGACAGATGAGGGTTTTCGATCTTACCGTCCAGTTCTTCCGGATAGGTAAGCATCAACAGGAGGTCCAGGGAGTAGGGAACGAGGGTCGCGATAAAGACGACGTTGTAGTTACCGCGGAAGTACACGATAAGTGCAGCAAGCAAAGCAGACAGGGCCGACCCCAGTCGGGAGGCGGAGCGGGTCTTCCCGTAGTAACTCACCTGTTCGTCGCCCATATCGTTGATGTCAAGGTATTCCATGATCATTGATTTGTGAGTGCCAGACCGGAACGTCTCGCCGAGGGAGAACAAGACCATCGCGGGAACGAACAGGAGGAAACTAGAAAAAAAGTAAAACGTCAGAAATGAGAATATGTACGAGGTGAAGGAAAGCACCATCGCTCTCCTCCTCCCCGTCAGGTCAGCTACCGCGCCTGTAGGGACCTCAAACAGGTTGATCCCTATCTCCCTGATGCTGATCAGGACTCCAATCTGAAAGTAGGAGAGCCCGTTTTCCAAAAAGAACAGATACAGGAACGGCTCGAAGAATCGTAAATTCTTCAAAAACCCATAGGCTGAGAACTTGAACAGTGCTACGCTCTTTTTCATCAGGATAACTTTAGGTAATCGTCAAGCATCTTTCCATATCGGATCAATCGCCCCCGCTCAGGCGCCTGCTAAAGCATAAGGGACAGATTCGGAGGGAGGGTTTTCCCCTGAGGCCCTGGGACCAGCCGGACAGGTCTCAAGTCTTTGAAACTAACGGAAAAACCTCTACAATATAGCTAATAATTAGGTAGGTGGAAACGTAATCGCAGCTGGCAGAACTGAAGAAATTACAACTTAGCGTCCGAGAGATATCGGCCACGTAACATAACCTAGGAGTGGTTAAAGTGAGTGGATCAAATCCTGTTCCAGAGATGAGGAAGAAGATGGAGCGGTCAGTAAAGTCCCTGCACGAGGAATTGAATAAGATTCACGTTGGCCAGGCGAACCCAGCCATGATCGAGGACTTAAAGGTAGATTACTATGGAACCAAGACCCCGTTAAATCAGATGGCGAACGTGACGGCTCCCGACAGCAGCTTGCTCGTCGTCCAGCCCTACGATAGTAGTCAGATAGAGTCAATCGAAAAAGCGGTACTGGAGGCTGACCTCGGCCTAAACCCGAATAATGATGGAGAGATCGTAAGAATCCCGGTCCCAAAGCTTTCAGGTGAGAGGCGAGACGAACTGGTAAACCTCATTCAGGAGAAGAGCGAGGAGGCCAAGGTTAGTCTACGAAACATTCGCCGGGACACGAACAAGAAGATCGATTCCCTGGAAGAAGACGGAGAGATCACCGAGGACGACAAGTACATGCTCAAAGACAGAGTTGACGAAACGACCTCGGAAATGACGAAGAGAATAGAAGAGATAGTTGAAGACAAGACGGAGGAAGTCCGGGCGATTTGACGGCCAGTCATCGGCTAGGGAGTTAGCTATCAAGTTTTCAGATCTCTATCCGGTCAAGTGGATTTCATTGGCAGGTTTGATCGTCGGCGAGGTCCTGTTTTTAGCCCTGGGAAGGGCGTACGCTTTTGGCTTATGGTATGGATTGACCGTCTCTCTGGGATTAAATTTCTTTCTCGTAGCCCGGGCGTTGAAATACCTTGACCACGACGCCAACGTCGATAAGATTACTTGGAAGGTTACTTCAGCTGGATTGATAAGGTTAACCCTTTATGGGGTAAGCTTGGCGATCTCGACTTTGACGGATGAGTTGAATTTCTTTGCAGTTGCCGGCGGATTGGTAGTTCCGGCGCTAGCACTTCAAACAACTCAGGCCTTTACGGCAAATACCACCGGAGGTAACGATGCTTGAGCACCTTGGTGAGAAGTTGGTCCTACAGTTTGGCGATTCAAGTATCTTCGGACTGGATATCACGACCCTGATAATGTCCTGGGTAGTTATGGCGATAATTATTGGATTCGCCATTTGGCTAAGACGGGGACTAAATCAGGACGTCGAAGAGGAGCCATCCGGGAGGCTAGTTATCCTCGAATGGTTGATGGATACCCTGGACAAACAGTTCGCGGACGCGTTTGAGAACGACAGGTTAAAGGTCGAGTTATACTCGTTCATCTCTACGCTGTTTATCTTTATCACTCTGTCAAACTGGATCTCGATTATACCGGGATTTTTCTCGCCGACCCAGGACTACAACATACCGTTGAGTTTTGCTCTGCTCGTTTTCATAGTCTCGCACTACTACGGAATGAAGATCAACGGGACGGGAAATTACCTGAAATCGTTCGCAGAACCATACGCGTTTATGCTGCCAATCAACTTGATATCCGAGGTCGCAAAACCGTTATCACACTCGTTCAGGCTGTTTGGAAACGTCTTCGGTGGCGCGGTGTTAATAACCGTGTTGACCGCAAAGCTGATTCCGATATTGCTCCCGGCAATATTCCAGGGGTTTTACGGGTTGTTCATCGGCGCGATCCAGGCGTTCGTTTTTGCTCTTCTGGCGGTTTCGTATATTAACGTAGCTGTAGAGTCGTAGGTGCTGATCAGTCCGGCGTTTTCAGGAGTTGGCGGAGGAGATTAATCTTACGGTTGAGGCAAGTTTTCGATTTATTACGTTTAAGTTGACCCTAAAGTAGATCGTTTTCGACCGGGTTGAATCTATTTTATTTCTAGGAGGTATATCTATGGAATTATCAGCCAGTATTGTTACAGCAGCTAAATACCTGGCAGCGGGATTCGTCATGGGGATTGGCTCAATCGCTGCAGCCTATGGAGAAGGGCAGGTCGCATCTCACGCGCTAGACGGAATGGCGAGACAGCCGGAGATGGAGGCAGGCCTGCTGAGAACCATGATAATCGGTCAGGCAATTACCGAATCCACAGGTATTTACTCGCTCATTGTCGCGATAATGTTACTCATGGTCGTCTGATAGCCAGAGGTGAATTATGGGACTGGAATGGCAAAAGATAATCCAGAGCTTAAACTTTACGATTATCGCCAACTGGATAAATTTTGGGATTCTTGTGGCCGTTCTGTCCTGGCTTCTCTACAGACCCGCGAAGGAGTTCATAGAAAAGAGACGGGAAAAGATCAAGTCACGGATAGACCAAGCTAAGGAGAGAGAGAAATCCGCAGCGGAGCTAAAAGAGGAAAGGTTAGACGAACTGAAATCGGCGCGAGAAGAGAGAAAGGAAATTATCAATCAAGCAGAAAAAGAGGCCGCGGAGGTCGTCGAAGAGGGTAGAAAAAAGGCAAAGGAAGAAGCCCGTAGGATAATCGAACAGGCAAAAGCGGAAGCAAAGCAGGAGAAGGAAAAGGCAAGGGAGGAAGTCGAAGAAGAATATGTCAACCTCTCACTGTTGGGCGCTGAGAAAATTTTACGACGGGAGATCGATGAGGAGGACCAGCGCAGGTTCCTCGATTCCCTGCTCGAAGAGATCCAAAGTGAAGAGATAGATTTACAATGAAGTCCACCGAAGTAGCTGATAAGTACGCCGAGGCCCTTTACGAGATAGGCAAGGGAGAAGGCCGCCTTGACGATTTTGTTGGGGAGCTCGATTTGGTATCCGAAACCGTTACGGCAAATGAATCCTTCTTTCAGTTCCTTACCCATCCGCTCGTGCCTGACGACGACAAAGTCCAGGTTATCGAGGGGGTTTTTGGTGAAAAGATATCTCAGGATATCCAGAATTTCCTCCACGTTTTGGTCAGTAAAAACAGAGAGGATTACATCGAACTCATCAGAGAACGCTTCCACAAACTGAGAAGGGATAAGGAGGATATCCTCGAGGTCGAGGTCACAATACCTACGGGATTCTCAAGGGAGGACCTCGCTGAGGACATCGAAAAGAGGCTGGCAGAGGTTACCGATAGGGCCGTCCAGGTAACCAGGGTAAGCGAAGAAAAAGGACTTATCGGCGGCGCCAAGCTTTCCATCGGGGACGCGGTCATAGACGGTTCGGTAAGGGGGCAGCTGGAGGACTTACGGGAGTTTGTGCTAGAAGGGGGAAAAGATGGTAGAAATTAAGAGCGATGAGGTAACAGGATTGATAAAGGAACAGATCAAAAACTACAACTACTCCCTCTCAATGGAAGAGGAGGGTGTAGTAGTCGAAGCTGGAGACGGCATTGCCAGGATATTTGGTCTGGAGAACGTCATGTCCATGGAGCTCGTCGAGTTCCCAGAAGATATTTATGGGCTGGCGATGAACCTTGAAGCGGACAATGTAGGCGCGATACTCTTCGGCGAAAGCGAGAAGATCAAAGAAGGGGATCGGGTCAAGCGGACCGGGAGAATTCTGGAGACAAAGGTTGGCCCAGAACTCCTCGGCAGGGTAGTCAACCCCCTCGGAGAACCAAGAGACGGAAAAGGGCCAATAAATGAAGAGGATACGAGGGAGATAGACCTAAAGGCACCAGGGGTCGTAAAGAGGAAGCCTGTCGATATTCCCCTGCAAACCGGTTACAAATCGATAGACGCCCTCACCCCCATCGGTCGGGGTCAGCGGGAACTGATAATTGGAGATAGGCGGACCGGAAAATCGGCGATTGCAATCGACACAATAATAAACCAGAAGGATACAGACGTCCGCTGCTTCTACGTGGCAATCGGCCAAAAGACGTCGACAATCGCCAAATTAATCGACACTCTCCGCAGACATGGGGCGCTGGAATACACCACCGTTATTACCGCAAACGCCGAGGACCCGACGCCGATGCAGTACATCGCCCCTTACGCCGGGACCGCGATGGCCGAACACTTCATGTATCAGGGCGAAGACGCATTTATCGTCTTTGACGACCTCTCCAAACACGCAGTGGCTTACCGCGAGATCTCCCTTCTCCTCAGACGACCACCGGGCAGAGAAGCCTATCCCGGAGACATCTTTTACACTCACTCCCGGTTGCTAGAGCGGGCCGCTAAACTCAACGATAGCATGGGCGGGGGTTCGCTTACCGCTTTCCCGGTTGTTGAAACGAAGGCGGGGGATATCTCCACCTACATCCCGACCAACGTCATCTCCATTACCGACGGGCAGATATACCTGGAAACTGACCTATTCAACCAGGGTTTCCGGCCTGCAATTAACGTGGGGGACTCCGTCTCCCGTGTTGGTGGAGCAGCCCAAAACGACGCCATGCAGGAAATTGCCGGGGAACTGAGGTTGGAAATGGCCCAGTACAGAGACCTGGAAGCTTTTGCCGAATTCGCATCAGAACTCGACGAGGAATCTAGAGCACAACTTGCCAGGGGAGAACGAGTGATGGAGATCCTAAAGCAGGACCAATACCAGCCGATGCCCGTCGAGAAGCAGGCCGTATCTTTATACGCGGCAGTCAACGGTCACCTCGACGATTTAGAGGTCTCGGAAGTAAGCACCTACGAGAAGGAATTACTGGCCAACTTCGAGACCTACCACGAGGATATACTGACCGAGGTCAGGGAGACTGCTGCGCTGGACGAGGAACTTGAAGAGGAACTGAAGATGGCCATCTCCGAGTTCGATAATACCTTCAAGGGGGAAAGCGATGCCAAAGGCGAGGGAAGTAAAGAGTAGAATAGCCAACATAACGGACATCAAGCAAATAACGAAGGCAATGAACGCAATTGCCATGGCCAAGGTAACCGGGCTAAAGAAGAAGACAGGGAATGCTCGACCCTATTACGGTGCCCTCACCGAGAAGGTAAAGACTCTATTGAGTAGCGCCGGAGATGTTGACCACCCCCTGCTGCAGGAGAACGGTTCCGACGTCGTAGGCTGTCTCTCGCTTAACTCCGACAGGGGCCTTGCGGGAAATTACACTATAGACATAAACAGGACCACAAGAGACTTCATACGTTCGAAGGACAGACAGGTCATCCTGTTCGCCGGCGGTGACAAAGGGGAGAGGTTCTTTCGAGGATGGGTCGAACTGGAAAAGAGCTGGGTAGACTTCTATACTGACCCCGAATTTGGACACGCGGAGGAGATCGGCTCCGAGCTGGCGGAAAGGTTCTCGCGCGGGGAGATGGCGGAGCTCTGGGTTATCTACAAGAAATTTCACTCCGATCTCCAACAGGAATTAACGGTAGAAAAAGTCCTACCGATGACTGCCCAACCGGCGGGGGACAACGAAGAAGACGAAACGGAGGGACCGAGCGCCTCCGACGAATATCTGTTCGATCCAGAAGAGGAAGAGATACTCGACAACTTCCTGCGGTCCGCTTTCTACGAGAAGATTTATTGGATACTGCTTAACACCAAGACGAGCGAACACGCCATCAGGCGTAAAGCGATGAGAGACGCGACCGATAACGCCAACGACCTAATCGACGAGCTGACGATTACGTACAACAAGGCTCGCCAGCAGCAGATCACGAGAGAGATAGCCGACATCATCGGGGGAGCTGAAGCACTCCGCGGAGAATGAGATAAGAAGAGGTGAATTATGCGGGAAAATTACGAAAGCGAGGGCAAGATAACTGAGATAAAGAGCGCAGTGGTAGATGCCAGGTTTAAGAGCGAGGACGGCGTCCCCCCGGTCAACAACGCACTTGTCGTTGAGCGCGAGGACGAAGACCTGGTCCTGGAGGTAGCGAATCACCTCGGCGACAAGGAAGTCAGGGCAATCGCCATGGACTCTACGGATGGATTGAGCCGCGGTGATCCAATCTACAATACGGGAGCGCCAATCAAAGTACCTGTGGGGAAAAAGACTCTGGGCAGGATGTTTGACCTAACGGGAAACCCCATAGACGAGATGGAACCTCCACACGTAGATCAGGAGTACTCAATCCACAGGCCGGCACCTGGCCTGACAAGTCAGTCCACGGAGGACGAGATATTCGAGACCGGAATAAAGGTAATCGACCTGCTAGCACCATTCCCGAAAGGAGGAAAGATCGGCCTGTTCGGCGGCGCGGGGGTCGGTAAGACAGTCCTCATAATGGAGCTAATTCGCTCCATAGGTTATGAACACGAGGGATATTCCGTATTCTCCGGTGTCGGCGAGAGGACGAGGGAGGGAAACGACCTCTGGCTCGAGATGAAGGAGTCAGGCGTACTTGACAATACAGCCCTTGTTTACGGCCAGATGAACGAGCCACCCGGCGCTCGACTAAGGGTGGGACTCTCAGGCGTAACCCTGGCAGAGTACTTCCGTGACGAGGAGTCAACGGACGTCCTGCTCTTTATCGATAACATCTTCCGCTTCGCACAGGCTGGATCTGAGGTGTCTGCCTTGCTCGGGCGTATGCCCTCGGAGGTAGGCTATCAACCGACGCTGTCCACAGAGATGAGCGAGCTTCAGGAGCGGATCACCTCCACCCAGAAGGGTTCGATTACTTCAGTACAGGCTGTCTACGTCCCCGCGGACGACCTCACCGACCCGGCCCCGGCGACGGTATTTTCCCATCTGGATGCGACGATAACGCTGTCCAGATCGATCGCCGAGAAGGGTCTTTACCCGGCAGTCGATCCCCTCGATTCCGATTCGTCTATGCTGGACAGGCACCTGATTGACAACAGACACTACGATGTCGCCCAGCGGGTCCTTCAGACCCTGCAGAGGTTTGAAGACCTCCAGGATATTATCGCCATCATGGGTATGGACGAACTATCCGAGGAGGACAAGGTAACCGTTCAACGCGCGAGAAAGATTCAGAGGTTTTTGAGCCAGCCGTTTTCGGTCGCCTCCCAGTTTACCGGCCGTGAGGGCAAGTACGTCGAGCTGGAAGACACGATAGAGGGCTTTGAGGAAATCGTGGACGGAGAGATGGACGACGTACCCGAACAGGCCTTCTACATGCAAGGAGGAATTGAAGACGTACAGAAGAAGATAGAAGATTAAAATGATTCCCCGGGGACCCGGGGAATCATGAGATACCACTTCAAAATTTATCCCTACTGGTGAATAAGGTAACTATAAGCACCGAGAGCTGCTTTGGCCCCTTCACCAGCTGCAATTATAATCTGTTTTTCCGGGACGGTTGTGACGTCGCCTGCAGCAAATATGCCGTCCACGTTCGTCTGGCTCCTACAGTCGACTACTATCTCCCCGGCGTCGTTGGTTTCCACCAAATCGTCTACGGGTTGGGAGTTAGGGATTAGTCCTATCTCAACAAAGATCCCTTCTACCTCAATATTCTTTTCCGTATCCGTATCCATGTCTCTAATCTTCAACCCTGTCACCATATCATCACCAACGATCTCCAGAATCTCGTGACCGTAGTATCCCTTAAATTCGACGTCTTCCATGTGCTCGGAGTTTTCAACGTGTTTCTGGAGAACGGGGTCGGCTATCGGTTCCGGCGCAATGTCCACGTTTACTATCCTGTTAGCTAAGGGGAGCATGTCAATTATTCCCTCAAACGCGGAGTTTCCTCCGCCGATTACTGCAACGTCGGCGTTGGCGAACAGCGGGCCGTCACAGGTCGTACAGTAACTCAGTCCCTTTCCGGTGAACTCCTCTTCGCCCGGTACGTTCAGTTTTCGCCACTTTGCTCCCGTAGCTACGACAACCGTTTTAGCCGTCTTCGTACCGTTTTTCACCGTCTCAAGTTCAAATACCCCCTCACTCTTCGTAACCCCTAAGACCTCATCGTCCAGTTTTTCCACGTCGTACTTGTCCACGTGATCTCGGAACTTCTTCACCAGGTCAAACGCTTCCACGTCGGGTACTCCCAGATAGTTATCGATCTCACTTGAATACAACAGCTGTCCACCCTCTTCCTTGGCGATCATCAAGGTGTCCAGCTCCTTCCTTCTCGCGTAGAGCGAAGCCGAATGGGCTGCTGGTCCACCTCCTACTACGATCAGATCGTATATCTCGTTATCGTTCATGACTATCCCTCTCTTTTTTAGCTGTTCTAGTATGATATATTACTCTGGTAAGGTTATAATAATGTAGAGCTGATCTTGGTTCAATAGTATTAAAAATGCTTAATAGATGACAAGTACGGAGGTGAGGTTTATTGGGACTGTCCGCGTCTGATATATCCAAGGGGATGACGGTAAAGTACGAAGGTGAGCTATTCCGGGTCGTCCAGTACGAGCACTCGAAGAGAGGAAGGGGTGACGCCTTTGCCCGGGTCAAGCTAAAATCTCTCGACACGGGGAAGGTATTTCAGAAGACCATTAAGGGGAACGAAGATATCCAGAAGGCTTACCTGGAAAAACGATCGCTTACTTTCCTTTACAGTTCCGGCGAAAGTTACCATTTCATGGACGAATCTGATTACAGCCAATTCCAGATCCTTGAAGATAAATTGGGAGATAAAGTAAAATACCTAAAAGACAACCTCGGCGTAAAGGGTCTGTTCCACGACGGCAGGTTGATCTCGGTCGAGTTGCCAACCTTCGTCAATCTGGATATCGTTAAGACGAAGCCGGGGGTCAAAGGTAACACCGTCTCCGGTGGCGACAAACCTGCTACGCTCGAAACCGGCCTGGAAATTCAGGTACCGCTTTTCATCAAAAAAGGCACTACAGTCAAGGTCGACACGAGATCAGGTAAGTACGTAGAGAAGGTTTAACCGCCAACTGAGTTGGCAAGCGAACTATCAACCCCGAGCGGAGGGGGAACTTATGGTAGAAGAATTCAAATCAACAATGGGGCTTGGAGAAATTGAGATCTCAAAGGACGTCATTACGTCCATTGCCGCGGTCGCGGCCTCGGAGATAGATGGGTTGGTAGAAACGGATAGCCAGACGGGAATATCTTCCGTGTTCAAGAGAAGCAATAGCCAAACCGTCGAGACCGAACTGGAGGACGGACACGTAAAGGTAAACGTAAATATTGCGGTAAAGTACGGCTATCCCGTACACACTACGGCCGAAAACGTTCAGCAAAAGGTAACACACGACGTCGAGGAAATGACGGGTTTGTCGGTTAGTGAAGTAAACGTCAACGTCGCCGCCTTGATGTTCGAGGGTGAGGAAGAACTTGAAGAACTCGAGGAGTAATACCCGTGAACAGCATAAAGAACAAGTCCTTGCTAGTTTTCTATTTTTTCTTTGCGTTAATTTGGCTTCTCGTCGCGTTAGGCTTCATCGGTTACGCGTTCGGATTCTTCGAGAACTACGACGTCGGCTCGTTCCTGCACAGTAGAATTGGAGTCCTCTTGTTCTATGGAATGGGGAGCATATCAGCGGTCGTCGGGTTCTACTTCACCCGCAGCTTCATAGTCCTGTTCCGCAGGAACAAGTCGTTTGTTCAGGAAAGTGAATTCGGCGACATAAATATTTCCAGCTACGCCGTTAGGGACCTCGTTTACGAGATCCTGAAAAACGAACTGGAACTGCCTTCGTTTACGACCACCCTTTCACAGTCGCACGACGGCATCCACATCTCCATTAGGGCGAAAGTAGAGTCAAAATCGGACATAGGAAAGCTTGGAGAAGAGGTTCAGAACGTACTGAGGAAGGAGATACACGAACGAACGGGTTTAACCGTGGGCAAGGTTGATTTCTACACTCGAGGGGTCGAGTCGGAACGAGAGACAAGAGAAAAAGAGCGTGGAGAAGAACTTGTCGAAAGCGGTGATTCCGAAAAGGTTAGACTAGAGGGAGATAACGATGAAAATTAGTACTCGAGTTATTGGGGCTATAGTTGGATTTATCATTGCTCTGCTGTTTATTTTCTTAAACTGGAAACTCGTTTTACTCATTATCGGGCTCAGCTTGCTCGGTTACCTGGTTGGCATGTACATCGAAGCTGGGCAACAGGTCAAGTCTAAGCTCAGAGAACTCTTCTCCCTATTTTTTGAATGACCGGCGATGCAGAGACGGCAAGCGAGAGAAGAAATCCTCAAGGCCCTTTATAGAAAGGAATTTATCAAGAGCGAAGAGGGGAGGGGTCCAGATGACTTCCTCGGTGAGGATCTGGGCGACCAGGAGGGCTTCATCGAGGATATCTTCTACGGCACCCTCGAGAGTCGGGAAGATATTGATGAATTGATCACCGAGTTTACCAGGGGCTGGAAGGTAGAAAGACTTGCCGTCCTGGATAGAAATATCTTGCGAATGGCAATTTATGAGCTTATCTATTACGGAGAAACCCCCGTAGAGGTAGTAATTAACGAGGCCATCGAGCTTTCAAAGGATTTCGGAACGGAAAACGCACCGAAGTTCATAAACGGTATCCTCGACAAGCTCTGGAAAAAGCAAAAAAGTTAACGTTTCTTTTTCCTTTTCTTCTTTTCAAGGTTGGATAATCGCTTACTTCTGGTTATAATATTGGGCAATTGTCCCGGAGAGTAGCGCAGCTTGGCCAGCGCGCAGCGTTCGGGACGCTGAGGCCGCCGGTTCGAATCCGGCCTCTCCGACCAGACTACAGTTGCGGGAGTAGCTCAACGGTAGAGCACTGGCCTTCCAAGCCAGGGGCTGCGGGTTCGATTCCCGTCTTCCGCTCCAAGACAGGCGCCTGTAGCTCAGCTGGACAGAGCAGCGGCCTTCTAAGCCGCAAGTCGGGGGTTCGAATCCTCCCAGGCGCGTTTTCGTGAGGAGCGTAGCTCAAAGGCAGAGCACTGGGTTGTGGTCCCAGTTGTTGCGGGTTCGATTCCCGTCGCTCCTCCCACATTTATTTATTTACTCTATTTTCTCTTTTCTGTACAGGCTCTGTATTCCCATACTGGCCAAAGAGGCAAAACTCTCCAGGGACCGGATGCCATCGAGGTCGGGAAACTTTCCATCCTTGGGCTCTGCCACGGAAATGTGGCCAATAATATCTTCCCCCTTAACTAACGGAACATGAATGGAGTCTCCACTTTCCCAGGAGATAGAGTCCTCTTCCTTCAGTCTCCTCTCCAATTCGGCGACCCTCTTGCCCTTTTCGCTTTCTCCTTGGGAGACGTAATAGGAGTCACCGATCTTGTTATCCTGGTCAAAGGTCCGAAGGCCGGTCTGTAGTTCATCAGGAGCTGGCTCTTCTCCAGCTTCACCCGTCAGGTCGCGGTGATCTTGGAATCGAATATTAATGTCCAAACTACCAGGCTCCTTGGGATAAAGTGGGCGGTCAAACAGGAAAATCGACGCCCGCTGGAACGTGGTCGCTTCGGTAACTGCCTGCAGGGTATTCCTCGACAACTCGGAGACGTCTTCCAAATCCATAATCTCCTTACTCAGCTTCAGCAGGTGTTCTCTCTGCTTGCGATAGGCCGCTTCCTCCTTGTACTTGTCTCTTGCCGTTAAGGTGAGGACAGTCATCTCTCTGTCATTCAAGATGTTCAAAAAAGTATCAACAACCGCCGGATCGAACTGGGAACTGGCGTTATCCCTTAATTCCTGGACCGCTACTTCCTCGGGCAACGCCTTTCGGTACGGCCTATCCGTTCTCATCGCGTCCCAGGCATCAACTACGGAGATTATCCTCGCCTCAAGGGTTATATCCTGACCCTTGAGGCCTTTGGGATAACCACGGCCGTCAATCCTCTCGTGTGTTTGCTCCACTATCCTCCCGGCCCGGTCCAGAAATTCGGCGTCCTCCAGCATTTCCCTCCCCCAGATGGTATGCTTCTTCATCACGGCCCATTCCTCGTCGGTCAATTCCCCGGTCTTCTCCAATATCTCATCTGGCACCTTTGCCTTGCCCAGGTCGTGGAAGAAGGCGGCGTATTTGAGGTCGGCAAGCCTGTCTGGAGATAGGTTAAACCTTCTCCCTACCTCGTAACTCATCCGCACCAGCCTCTTGGAATGGCCGTCCATGTGCTCGGCAGACTCTATGGACCTGGCAAGCTGTAAGTAATCGTTGATTTCTTCGCGCAAGAGGTAGAACGCGGGCTGGTCGGAGGCGTAAAGTACGGTCACGTCCGTCTTGGTCTCGAACCAGGACTCCTCCAGAACGTCTCCCCTCACGAGGTAGTCCCCGGGCTCCATAACCACGGGAGAGTCGGAGTTTTTATACTCCATCTCCCCCTCCAGTAGGTAGATGAACTCGAACCCCTGCCACTCCTCGGCGGAGTCCAGGTAGAAGGTGGAACCCTCCGCGATCTTCTGTTTCATTACCTCCAGGGAACTGTGAGCGGCAAGCAGGCGAATATCGGTGTTCGACTTGGCCACCCTGTCCAGACATTCCTCTTTACGGTGGATAAAATGCGGTTGGTTCATTTTTTCACCAGGGAATTATAACGCCTGGAGGTATCCTTACAACAAGATAACACAAAATATAGTTGATATACGTGTTATATACCGGGGGCTCCACCTGATTATTTCGATCTCTTATTCGGTTACGTGGATCGGGTCGACGAGGATGACAGTTTTTCCGTTTCCTCGGGTCTTTAAGTAGTATGCGGTTCCGTTAAACGCGGATGGAGTGACAACGATAACTCTTTCCACTTCATCATAGTTTACTTCTACGTCTTCTTCATTAACGATTTCGTAATTCTTCTCTATAAAGACTTCCGGGCTGTCACCAGTATATTTTACAACGACGGTGTTCGGCTCATCCTCATTATTACCTCCGGCCAGAACGGCAACACTTGTTAAAGAAACTACCAGGACTAAGACTAATGAAATCGAGAGAAATTTACGCATTCCGACACCTCCTAAGGAGTTCGTGCCGATTGTATTATGTATATCACATTATATTGTATGTTATCCTAATATATCAACATCCCGTTAGCCCTGTGCCAGCAACCTTAACCGAAACCACCGGTCTTGTGTAGAGCCCTTTTTCCGTTAGAATTAAGTGGTTTCTCCCAGTTATCATGCGCCCGTAGCTCAACTGGATAGAGCATCGGTCTTCGGAACCGAGGGTTGGGGGTTCGACTCCTCCCGGGCGTACTTCCTGCAGTCCTCGTCTGTATTATATAGTTTTTATGGGATCGCCCCTCAAAAAATGACTACTGGATTCCTCTAGGACACCTCCGTCAGTCATTGTCTAAAAATCGGTGATTTCTTCAACATCATGTAGAAATTCCTCGTTATTGTTTCACTCCTCGTAGTGGGTAGGGTCAAGGTCGGGCAAGCGTAAACAGGTAGAGGAAGACCTAGAGCTTCCCGAGGGACTTGGTGCCCGACACGTGGCGGCAGCAGCGACAACGGCTCGTACTGAAGCTACGGCGATCGTAGTGCCTTCGATTGCCCCCATCCTTCCAATCTGCGGACAACTCAGGGACCCAGCTTTGTATTAATATGAATAATATTCTATAATCCCTATATTGGAGGCACCAAGCCTTCCAAAAACAACGCATCTGCTCTTACCGATTTGGTCTTAAAAGGGAGTTTCGATTGGGTTCAAAGATAAGAAGTAACGTCATTTCGGTAACTATTCTTCTGGGGATCCTTTTCTGGCTATTGGACGGTACGCTCGACTATTTCTTCTTCTATAAGGGATCTTTTATAGGTATCGTGTTTACAAACATTCCTACCCATGAACTGTACATTCGATTGTTCTGGTTCACTGGATTATTGATAGTGGGAGTATTCTCCTCAAGAATCATTAAGGCAAAAAATGTGGCCCTTGATGATAAGCAGGAGCTGGAGGAACTTCTGCGGTCGGTAAGAAATGTCAACCAGCTTCTAGTCAAAGAGGACGATAGGAGTACACTACTCCGAGGAGCCTGTGAAGACCTATACGAAACGAGGGGATTTCATCACATATGGATTGCCTTGCTCGATGAAGATAATAAGTTGATCTCCGGATCAGAATCCGGTCTGGGTGATAAGTTTGACCCCATGTTCGAATTACTCGAATCAGGATCTCTACCCAAAAAGGTAAGTCAGGCACTAGAGAAACCGGAAGTTATTATCACCAGAGAGGCAACAGGGTCGTGTAAGGACTGCCCTCTTGGTGAAGAGTGTGATGAGGGAACAGTACTAACTAGGAGACTCGAGCACGGATCTCAAGTATATGGCTTAATTTCCGCTTGTGTGCCGGAGAATTTCGTCAAGGATCAGGAGCTGGACTTGCTTGAGGAGGTAGCAGGTGACCTCGCTTTTGGTCTCCACGATATCGAAATTGAAGAGCAACGGGAACAGACAATGACAAGGCTCCAATCGAGTAAGAAAAAGTTTCAGCAGATCTTCAATAATGCCAACGATGCAATGTATCTACACGAACTGGATGAAGATGGGCTGCCGGGTGAGTTCCTCGAGGTAAACGATATCGCTAGCGAGATGCTCGGATATAGCAGAGAGGAGTTTCTCTCTATGTCTCCTCAGGATATTGATGCCGGCCAGCAGGCCGAAAAGCTACCTAAGATCATGGAAGAATTGGTTGCTAAAGGACATAAAACCTTCGAAATGGTCCACAAGGGAAAAGACGGAGCTACAATCCCGGTCGAAATCAGCTCGCACGTCTTCAAGTTAGAGGGCGAACAGAGGGTCCTCTCCATAGCCAGAGATATTACCGAGCGGAAAAAGGGAGAAGAAGAGCTGAGAAGAAGATATCGGGCCATGGAATCCTCTATAGATGGCATGGCTATCCTTAACGATGACGAAGAGTACATCTATTTAAACGACGCTCACGCAAATATATACGGTTACGACTCCCCGGACGAACTAATTGGTAAAAGCTGGAGGGTTCTGTACAGCAAGAAAGAACTGAAGAGGTTTGAAAATGACATTATGCCACAATTGTATGAAGCGGGCGAGTGGCGTGGTGAAGCGATCGGCAAGAAAAAGCATGGTGGTAAATTCCCCCAAGAGGTATTACTGACAGCACTTGAGGACGGTGGGCTTATATGTGTAGTAAGAGACATTACCGATCGCAAGAGAGTAGAAAAGGAGGTGGAGGAACAAAGAGACAGGGCCCAGAAGTATCTTGACATCGCCGGCTCAATAATCGTATTGCTCGATGAGGACAGGAAAGTAGTCGAGATCAACAAAAAAGGTTGTGAGCTTCTCGGTTACGAAAGAGACGAGATAGTGGGAAAGGACATGTATGAAAACTTTGTCCCTAAAAGAATTCGAAACGACGTAATTGAAAACACAAGAGAGCCTATAATGAAGGGAAGTGTCGACAAGGGCAAGCGGTATGAAAATCCAATCCTGACAAAAGACGGAGAAGAGAGGATCATCGCTTGGGAGAACAGCACAATTAAAAAAGACGG
>JAGYME010000035.1 GCA_018400715.1 Candidatus Bipolaricaulota bacterium | reverse complement strand
ACCCGAGATAACAAGTCGGGCGAGGTGAAGGTCAACGGTACTCTTTAAGCTTGGGGTCGAGGACGTCCCTCAGACTATCCCCAAGGATGTTGAACGCGAAAACCGTTAGAATGATCGCCAGACCAGGAAATATCGCCATCCACGTTGCAACCCGCATGTAATCCTGGGCCTGCTGGAGAGACCTTCCCCAAGAAGGGGTGGGAGGTGTCACTCCGAAACCGAGGAAACTCAGACCTGCCACCGTAATTATATTGGTGCCAATCCTCATCGTGCTCGTTACCAGAAGCGAAGCCATTGAATTAGGAAGGACGTGATGGAAGATTATCCTGCTATCACTTGCTCCAATAGACCTGCTCGCCAGCACGTAATCTTCTTCCCGGACGGAGAGGACCTCGCTCCTGATAATCCTTGCGGGGTAGAGGCCGAAAATTCCTAGAATAAGTATCAAGGGTACCACTCCGGATGTCCGGAATAGAGCGAGGACAAGTATCACGAGGACCAGATAGGGAATCACGTTCGTGATTTCCAGGACCCGCATTATGATCGAATCGATGAGACCCCTGTAGTACCCCCCGAGCAGGCCGAGAAAACCTCCCCAGGTCATGTTGACCAGCATCGCACCGGCACCGATACCCAAAGCAACGCGGGACCCGTAGATAACCCGGGCAAGAATATCGCGGCCGAAATTATCGGTACCAAACGGGTGATGGAGGGACGGGGATTCGAGTGTATTCAACAGGTCCATCTTCAGAGGGTTATACGGGGAAAAGAAAGGAGCGTATATCGCCGCGTACACGATAACAAAGAGAATAAAAGCTCCCACCAAACCCTTCTTGTCCCTTAAGAACTTCCTCTTGACGATATCGAAGTAGTTCTGCCCTCTGGGCCTATTTTCATCGCTTGCCTTTCTCTTTAAGATCAACCTCATGTCGAGTACGCCCCAGACGGTTATCCCAATTACGGTGGCGTAGAGTATGAGGGACGAGGCGATGAATTTCCCGGACGAGGAACTAAGCCACAGTAGTTTGGATTGATATAACCCCCCTATACCGATACCGACGTGCAGAAGAAGGGCAAACGCGAAAAACGTGGCCCTCGCGTAGTACCCCTCCCGGAGGTGTCCAACTATAGGAATAAGTTTGGTCAAATATTCTAACCTTTGATTCATTTAACTTCCCTCACAAATGATAGTCTCGTTGGCTGGTTATTTAATCGTACGTTATCCTCGGGTCGACGTAAGCATATAGAATGTCTACGACCAAATACGACATCAGGTAGAAGATCGCTATAAATAGCGAGAGTCCAAATACAAGTCCCATGTCCCGGCGCGAGATCGCCTCGATCATCAACCGTCCGACGCCGGGCCAGGCCGTAGTAGTTTCCGTCAACACCGCCCCGGCAACTACAGTACCCACCTGCATTCCCACGTTCGTGAGGACTGGAAGAATTGCGTTGCGAAATGCATGGTACACGATTACGATTCTCTCCGAGAGCCCTTTGGAGCGTGCGGTAGTAATATAATCCTCGGACAGGACTTCCAGCATCGACGAGCGAGTTAAACGGGCATTCATCGCCATCATGACAGAAGATAAAGCGACGGCGGGGATGATCATGTGAAGTATCCCGTCAACCGTCAGAAACGACCAACCCCATAGAGTAGCCCCCCTTCCAGACACGGGAAGCAAGTCAAACTGAATGCTAAAGATGATCATCAGCATCAACGCGGTCCAGAAGACGGGGGTGGATATACCAATCATGGAAACGGTCGTCACCGCATAATCGGCAAAGGAATCCTTTTTCACCGCGGATATGATCCCCGCGGGGATGGAAACGAAAATTGCCAGCAACAGGCCAAACAACCCCAGTTCGACCGTAGCCTGCAGCCTGTCGGCGACAATATCCACCACCGTGGTGCTAAAAGTCACCGCTTCCAGCTCGCCGGTAAACAGTCCCGAAAAGAGCCGCCAGTACTGAACGTACAGCGGCTTATCCAGTCCCAACTTGACCCGCAAGTTCTCGACGACCTCGGGCGTCGCCCCTAATCCGGCCATGATCTGGGCAGAGTCTCCCGGGGCTAGCTGCAGCAGGATAAACAACAATATGCTTAGCCCAACCAGAACGAGGACCATTTGGCCCAGTCGCCTAACTATATAGGAAAACATCTACTAAACCATCCTCAAGTGATAGATCGTAACTCAAAATAACCCCAGGGGCTGACGAAGTCAACCCCTGGGGCCTTAGAAATTGAAGTTACAGGGCATAATCCGTAGTCCATCGTCAGGATTATTCCTGCTCCACCCAAACGTTAATCTCCGGGTCCACGATGGGCATACTGGACATCGGGTCAACTTCGTAGTCGTGGACTCTCTTTCTCACTCCCCGCGTTTCGATGTAGTGGTACCCTGGGATATGGACGTAGTCTTCCATGATCAACCTCTGTGCCCCCACGTACATGCCGGTACGCAGGTCCATGTCGAACGTGGTGTTGGCCCAGAGGATCAAATTGTCCACTGCCGGGTCCTTGTAGAAGGAGAAGTTGTTCGCCGAACCAATTGTCGCGTTCTCCGAGGTAAACAGGTAATAGAGGAACGCGTAGGGGTCCGGACTTCCCGACCAGCCCATCGCGAACATTCCGTAATCGCCTTCCGGGTTCTCCTCGCTCCTGTACAACAGGTCAAGTAGTGCTCCCCATTCGAGGGGCTGGACCTTTGCATTGACGCCGTGTTCTTTCAGGTTGGTGGCGACGATAGTGCTCAACTTCTCCCTCCGTGGGTCGGGCGGACAGTAGATCGTCGGGGCGAAGTTCTTAGAGATTACGCCCTCTTCCCTGAGTTCGTCAAATAGTTTGCCCGCAAGTTCGTCGTCTTCCTGCAGGGCTATCTCGCTCGAGAGGTATTCCCGGTCGTTTGCCCATAAAGCAGGAGGGACCGCTCCGTACGCCCTTACACCGGTCAGGCCCTTAAAGATGGCCTCGATGGCTTCATCCATGCTAAATGAGGAATAAACGGCCTTCCTGAACTTACGGTTGCTGTAGGGCTCCTTCGACATGTTAAACGCGAAGTAGAAGTAACTCAAACTGGGTCTCTGCTGGACCTCCACGTCGTCCATTTCCTCAAACCTCGGTATATCGTCAGACACCAGGTTGTCCGTGATGTCGACTCCGCCTTTCTCCAGTTCCAGCATCGCAGTAGCCAGCTTGGGTATTGGCCTGAAGATAACCTCGTCGAGGTTGGGCTCCTTCAGCCAGTAATCCTCGTTCTTCTCCACGGTTATGTGGTCGCCGGTCTTCCACTCCACGAACTCGAAAGGACCACTACCAACGGGGTTCCTGTTGAATTCTTCAGGGCCCATTTCCAAGAAGGTATCCTTGGGGACGATAGAGAACGATTCGGCCTGTAGAGCGGGGGCGAACGGGCAGCGGTCCGGTTTGGTCACAAACTTAGCGGTGTAATCATCTACAACCTGGACCTCTTTCAACCATGCAAATTCGGTGGCGTTCGGGGAGGCATTCTCTGGGTCTATCATCCAGTTAAACGTAAATGCCACGTCTTCCGCGTTTATTACCTCACCGTTGTGAGCTTTCACACCTTCACGGATGTAAAAGGTAATTTCGCACTTGTCCTCGGAGAACTCCCAGCTCTTAGCCAGGTAGGGCTCCGGTTCCAGCGTATCGGGATTCAAGTAGATAAGCTCGTCAAAGACCGCATTAATGGCGTACATGGAGTAGACGTCGTTACAGACCATCGGGTTGAGGTCTTTAAAGGTCTGCGACGAATGGATCGTAAGCGTTCCACCTTTCTCTACTCCAAAACCAAAAACAGCGAATACCAACAGTAGGACTATACTTAGAGTAAGAATTTTTTTCATTTGATTTCCTCCCTTACCTGTTTTAAATCAACTTCCGCCAATATTTTCAATTATTTTGTGCGTATGCCACCACCCCCTATGATAGGATTCCTTCAAATTAAAGATATATTATGTGATCGTTTTTTGCAACAACGGCTAACGACTCAATTACTGCCTGAAAAAGCCGTAAGTTGAAAATCGGGGCAGATTCTGTGAACATATCAAACGCATCATAGGAGGCGAAGTATATGAAGAAAGAAACCGTTGCAACCCTTGAAAACTACGTAAACACGATAAGCCCATCTGGCTTTGAAGGCGAGGCTGCCAAACTCTGGAAGAGGGAAGCCGAGGACTTCGCGGACGAGGTACACGGTGACAGACATGGCAACTCTTTCGCCGTGGTAAACAGGGGAGGAAGCCCCAGGGTTATGCTCGCCGGCCATACCGACGAGATCGGCCTGATGGTATCTCAAATAACGGAAGAAGGTTACCTTCATTTCACGACTATAGGTGGTTGGGACCCCCAGGTCCTACCGGGGCAGAGGGTCAAGTTGCGGGGAAAGGAGGGGACGCTAACCGGCGTCATTGGGAGAAAACCTATTCACCTGCTGGAGAAAGAGGATAGAGAAAAGGTGGTGAAGCCCGAGGAAATGTGGATAGATATCGGCGCCGACGACAAAGAAGAGGCAGAGGGACTTATCACAATCGGAAGTCCCGGAGTCCTCGATTACGAGTTTACCCACCTGCAGAGAGACCTCGTTGCAGCCAGGGGATTCGACGACAAGAGCGGCGGTTTCGTCGTCCTAGAGGCGGCCCGCAAGCTGGCCGGATTGAACCCACAGGCAGAGATACACTCCGTGGCGACAGTTCAGGAAGAGATCGGGCTCCGAGGCGCGATAACGTCCGCCTACGGCGTCGCGCCCGACGTGGGAATCGCCGTGGACGTAGGATTTGCCACCGACACGCCGATGATGGACGCGGAAAAGCGGAAGGTCGGCGACGTAAAGATGGGCGATGGACCGATACTTTCGCGGGGACCAAACATCAACCCGAAACTACTGGACAAGATTCAGGCCGTCGCCGCGGAAAACGAGATACCATATCAGGTGGTTGGCGCGCCCAAGGGGACCGGAACGGATGCCAACGCCATTCAGCTAACGAGGTCCGGCGTAGCAACTGCCCTTATCTCCATACCGAACCGTTACATGCACAGTCCCTGTGAAATAGTCAGCCTTAACGACATGGAAAACATAATAGACCTGATAGCGTTCACGGTAGAGAGTATCGCGGACGAGGGTTTCGAACTATTTTAATTCACTGATTTAATTAACTGAGAATACTTAACGGGGGGAAGCTCTATGGCGAATCTTAGAGATTCTGCGCTGAAGATAAGTCGAGCTTACGAGGAATTAAACAGTTACGAATGCGATGAGGAGATTACCGCCGGGGGCCTGAGGATTAAGGCCCACGTAAAGTTTAAGAAGCCGCGGAGCGTCGCGGTGGAGTACGAGGAGTTTACAAACCCGATCGAGGAATTTCAGTCAGACCTCTTCGGCGGGCCGGAATTCAACGGAGACGACCTGGAAAACGCTCGGCTCGTTTACAACGGAAGTTCTACCTGGGTGCACATGCTAAACAAGGATACCGCAATCCAGAAAGAAGGCAAACAGCTATTCACGCCGTTCGCCGGAGTAGAAATACTTGGACAACTTGGTTTCCTCAGCGACCTCCTGAGCGATTTTTTGCTGAAGGACGACGGGGGCGGAGAGATCAACGGGCGGGAGGTCTGCAGGCTGGGGCTAAAACCCAAAACCTACCGGAGGTCCTACTTCCTAAAAGAAGAAGTGTTCAACCTGGACAGCGCCCAGATCGCCGCTGACAGGGAGACAAACCTCCCGTTAAAGATCACCTATCGACCAGGTGAGCGGGACCAGCTCCGGTTTACCAGCGGCCAGGGAGGACCAATTTACGTAGAGTACTCAAACTACGAGATCGACAAACCGTCGAAGAGGGACTTCCAATTCGACCCCTCCAACCTGAGCAAGGTCTTCAAAGAGGAACGGGTCGCCAAGGAAGATCTCGTGGAGAGTTTTCCGGTCACCCTCAACCTGGAAGCGGTCGAGGAAGAGGGGTTTGAAACCGCGGAGGAGAAAGTTACCGTCACTTCAAACCGTGAGGGCGACCGTCAGTACACGTCCATAGTCTTCGTCAAGTCTTCGGAAGAGGGTTCGGAGGAGCGGAGTTCCCTGCAGCTCTTTGCCGGCAATTACCTATCCCGGGAGATGAGCCGTCATAGGTCATTTACCTCCGAAAACGGCGATACGATCGACGTAGACGGCAGGGAAGCGAAGATTGCCAACCGGGGCGAGAACGTCCAGGAAAGGCTCCCCGAACAATTGCGGAGTGATATTTTGGAGATCTCCCTGGAGACGGGGACCGGGTTTTACTACTTACTCGGGCAGGGCGTTGAACGAGAGAAACTAGCTGATATTATGGGGGCCCTAATTAGCGGAGGTATCGTAACTCCTTGATTGTTACTTCCTAAACTCCTCCCTGAACTTCTTGAGTTTGTCGAAGAATGACTCGCTGTCTTCGGAATGATCGTCGATTGGGTTTGACAGCAGGGAGTCCAGTTTTTCCAAGAGTTCCCTCTCATCGCGGCCCAGTTCTTCCGGGGTGATGGCCTTCAGCCTCACGATCTCATCACCTCTGCCACGGCTATTTAGATGAGGTATGCCCTTGTCTCGGAGCCTGATCTTCGTACCGGTCTGTGTCCCGGGTTTTACGTCCACTTCCTCGATTCCATCCAGGGTCGGGACTTTGACGGTATCTCCGAGGGCAAGTTGCGTGAAGTTTACCGGGACCGTGGCAAGGATATCATCCCCCTTACGGATGAACGTATCGTGCTCCTTGATCTCTACGATGATGTAAAGGTCTCCCGCCGGCGCTCCCTTTCGTCCTACGTTGCCCTTACCCTTCAACCTAAGCCGAGAGCCATCTTTTACTCCGGCCGGAACCTTAACCGATATCTCCGTCTTCTCCTTCACCCGGCCTTCGCCGCGGCACTTCGGGCAGGGATCGTCGATTATCTCCCCGCTACCGCCACATTTCGGGCAGGTCTGGACGTTGACGAAGCTGCCCAGCATAGTCTGTTGCTTCTGACGAATCTCTCCCGTGCCGTTACAGTGAGGGCACGTCCGTTTTGATGAACCCGGCTTCACTCCTTCGCCGCCACACTTGTCACAGCGAACGAAGCGGGGAATGGAAAACTTAACCTTCGTTCCCCGGGCTGCGTCCTCCAACGAGACCCGCAACTTCCGCTGAAGGTCTTCGCCCCGCTGAGCGGCGGTCCTTCTTCCGCCCCGGCGGGGCCCTTCACCGAAAAATAGGTCAAATATATCGTCAAACGATCCTCCGGAGAACGCGCTTCTGGCACGTTCGAAGTCCTGGTTGGTAAAGTCAAATCCCTGCTCAGGGCCGGCATGGCCAAACCTGTCGTACTGGGCTCTCTTCTCCGGATCGGACAGCACCTCGTAAGCTTCGGTGACTTCCTTGAACTTCTTTTCCGCTTCCTTCGTATCTATGTCCGGGTTCATGTCCGGATGATATTTCTTAGCCTTCTTCCGGTATGCCTTTTTAATCTCCCCTTCCGACGCGTCTTCATCCACGCCGAGGACATCGTAGTAGTCTTTTGCCATATTACCGACCCTGGTTTTTGTGATGTATTATAGGTTAAGCCCTAGAGACCGTTTATTCATCCTCCGGTTCCTCGTATTCAGCATCGACGTACTCGTCTTCCGCTCCACTGGACGTCTGACCACCGGTCTCCGGTCCTCCGGGACCACCCTGAGGGCCGGCTCCAGCAGGACCGCCACCCGTGTCCTGGTAGGCTGCCTGACCGATTTCCTGAGCGGCATCGTTCAACTCTTCGATTCCTTTCTCGAGTTCTTCCCTGGAAGCGTCCTCGTCGACCAATTCCTGGAGATTATCGATCTTTTCTTCAATCTGGGACTTCTTGTCGGCGTCGATCTTCTCGCCGAACTCTTCCAGGCTCTGTCTCGTGGAGTAGATCAACTGGTCCGCCTTGTTGCGCGTTTCAATCCGTTCCGCCTTCTGTTCGTCCTCTTCCCTGTGTCGCTCCGCTTCCTTCTTCATCTGTTCTATCTCCTCATCGGAGAGCCGTGAGGGCTCCTCGATCGTAATCGATTCCGACTTACCCGTTCCCTTGTCTTCGGCGGATACGTGTAGGATTCCGTCCGCGTCGATGCTGAAGTTTACGTCGATCTGAGGAACGCCTCTGGGGGCGGGTGGTATGCCCGTCAGCTGGAATCGACCGATGCTTTTGTTATCCTCTGCCATCTTCCGTTCTCCCTGAACGACGTGAATGTCGACAGTAGTCTGGTTGTTCTCCGCCGTGGAAAACGTCTTTGACTTCTCAGTGGGAATGGTGGTGTTCTTGTCTATGAGCGGCGTAGTCACTCCACCAAGCGTCTCGATCCCCAAGGTCAGCGGCGTGACGTCAAGCAAGACCAGGTCGTCTACCTCGCCGGCGAGGACTCCTCCCTGTACTGCCGCACCACGAGCGACTACCTCGTCGGGGTTGATCTCCTTGTTGACCTTACCTGGCACGTGCTCCTCAATGAGATCCTGAACGCGGGGAATCCTCGTCGAGCCACCGACAAGAACTACCTGATCTATGTCGTTCTTATCCATTCCGGCCTCGGACAGCGCAGACTCGAGGATGTCCATGGTCCGGGATAGGAGGTCTTCAATCATCCCCTCAAACTTCGCCCTGGTCAGCTTTTCCTCCAGGTGCTTGGGGCCCGTCTGGTCTGCGGTAATGTAAGGCAGATTTATCGTCGTCTCCTTCTTCGCCGAGAGCTCCTTCTTCGCCTCTTCTGCGGCGGTCTTTAACCTCTGTAGAGCGCTCGTATCGTCCGACAGGTCAATACCTTCCTGGTCCTTGAACTTCTTGACAAGCCAGTCGATTATCCGCTGGTCAAAGTCATCTCCACCGAGTTTCGTATCTCCGTCCGTCGAAACTACCTCAAACACGCCGTCACCAAGTTCCAGGATTGAGACGTCGAAGGTCCCTCCTCCGAGGTCGTAGACCAATATCGTCTGGTCACTGGAGTCCTTCAACCCGTAGGCAAGCGAGGCGGCAGTGGGCTCGTTGATAATCCGAGCAACCTCCAGTCCCGCCAGTTTGCCCGCATCCTTGGTGGCCTGTCTCTGACTATCGTTGAAGTATGCGGGAACTGTAATAACTGCCTTTTCGATCTCCCTACCAATCCGTTCCTCGGCGTCCTTCTTTATGTACCTAAGAATCATCGAAGATATCTGCTCGGGCGTATAGTCCTTTTCCTCGCCGTCACGGGATATCTTGACAATGAAATCTTCACCCATCTTTCGCTTGATGGAACTCACGGTCCTATCCGGGTTCGTAATAGCCTGCCTCTTGGCGGTCTCGCCAACCAACAGTTCGTCTTCTTCTGTAAATGCCACGACAGATGGGGTAGTCCTGTTCCCTTCTGTGTTTGTAATTATCTCCGGATCCCCACCCTCGAGTACCGCTGCACACGAGTTGGTCGTGCCCAGGTCTATTCCAATTATCTTCTCTTTAGCCATCAGTTAACTACCTCCCATATTTTCTGTTATGTATTACCTTCATTTCCCCTTACCGTCGGGGTTCAGATTCACCTTCACCTTGCTAGGTTTCAACACGTTTCCCTTGAACGTATATCCTCTCTCGAACTCCTCAGTAATCGTGTTATGACCTTGGTCCTCCGCTTCAACTTTCATCAGGGCCTGGTGTTTATTGGGGTCAAACTTCTCACCCTCGGCCTCAATCGGCTCGACGTCCCTCTTCGCGAGGATCTCCGTGAATTGAGCATAAATCTTTTCAATCCCCTCAATAAATGACTCTGTGTCGTCGTTCTTCTCAAAACTCTTGAAGGCCCTGTCGAGGTTGTCGTAAACTGGAACGATATCCAGGATTATATCTCCTTTGGCGTTGTGCTTTGCCTGCTCCATTTCCTTTTTTTGCCTCTTCTTGTAGTTTTCAAAATCGGCCTGCAGATGCTGAACCCTTTTCCTCAATTCGTTGATAGTTCTCTCCTTCTCTTCGAGTTGTCCCTGTAATTCTTCGACTTCCTCTGAAGCCTCACCCTCCTCATCCGTGGCGCTGGTGGTCTCCTTGGTAGCGGTTTCCTCAAGGTCTTCAAACCCTTCCTCGTCTCTTAAGTCTTTTTCCCCTTCGGCGTTTGCCCGTTCAGCCACTTCAATCACCTCAGTAAACTAGTTTTTCTTTCCCGCGGTCAACAGCGAATCGAGCCGGCTACCAATATACTGAACCGTCGAGAAAGACTTGCTGTAATTCATGTCAATCGGCCCAAGTATTCCCAGGGAGCTGGAACAATTCGCCAGGTGCTTCACGACCAGGCTGTAAGGAAGAAAGCTCGAGTCGGCCTCCAGCCCCACGACCGCGTTGATATTGTTCTTTTCCTCGTCACACTTATCAGCCATCTCCGACAGCGTCTCTTCGTCGAGGCTGGTCAGCGCCTTCTTTAGTTTGACCGTGTTCTGGTCCCCCTTCTCCTCGTCGCTGATCAAATTCAACGGCCCCTCGATGTAGAACCGTCTGTAATTACGCTCTTCCATGAACTTCTTGATGAAGAGAAACGAGTCCCTGGTCAACTTGTCGTACCAGCCCTCTTCGTTCAGCTTTACGTTCTTAAGCTCCATCAAATCGCTTATCTTCTTTCCCTGCAGGCGATCGGACAATAACGGTACTATCTTGTCCAGCTGCCCGGCGTCTATTTCCCTATCGGAACGGATTATCCTGTTCTCTACTAGCCCGATATCCGTTACCAGAATCGCCAGTAGGTGTCTTCTATCAAGCTGAGTCAAAGTAAAGTACTTGACCCGTCGTTCTTCCAGATTAGGTCCCAGCACGAAACCGGTGTAACCAGTTATGTTGGCCAACAGCGAAGCCGTATTCCTTAGCAGTCGCCCAGTATCCTGTTGCTCAAACTCGTAAGCCTCAACGATCGCCCGCTGCTCCTCGCTAGAGAGGTCGGATAGTTCGAGCAACCAGTTGACGAAATACCGGTAACCTTCAACAGTTGGGATCCGACCGCCGGAGGTATACGGTTTCTCTAGGTATCCCTCCTCCTCGAGTTCGTGCATGTCGTTTCTTACCGTAGCCGACGAGAAATTCAAGTCATACTTGTCGAGTAGGACCTTCGAGGACACGGGTTCCCCCGTCTCTATATATTGATCAACTATCTCTTTTAGAATCAGTTCCTTTCTATTTTTCATATTTTAGCACTCACACCCTAAGACTGCTAAAATCATAACCGTAGGGGTTAACTATTTCAACCGCCAACCTGTACTACCTCTTGTAGGCACAGGGGTTCCCGATTCCGACCCCTTACTTAATAATCTATTTAAGCCGTTGACAAGCGGAGGGGGCGGGCTTAAAATAATGGAGTAAAATAGTCTACTTTTAACTGGTGATAAACATGCTTAAAGCAGACAACCTGGGAGTAAAAGCGAATGGGACCGATATTATAAACGCGCTGACCTTTAATCCCGCTGAGGAGAGAATACACGTCATTATGGGCCCAAACGGCTCGGGTAAGTCGACCCTGTCTAGAGCCCTGGCGGGCCATCCAAATTACGAAATAACTGGCGGAAGGATAGAATTGAACGGGACGGACATCACGGACCTGTCGCCGACGGAAATCGCAAAGAGCGGGTTGATTCTCGGGTTCCAGCATCCACCCAAGGTGGAAGGAGTGGGAATCAAACCGTTTTTACGGAAGGTACTGGAGGCGCAGGACGGATACTCCGCGGAGGAAATAGACGAGTTGATAAAGGAAAAGGGCGAGGCAGTAGGCATGACGGAAGAACAACTGAACAGAAACATAAACGAAGGGTTTTCCGGAGGAGAGAGAAAACGGCTCGAGGTACTCCAGGGCTTGCTGCTGGGCCCCGAGGTCCTCATTTTGGACGAACCCGACAGCGGAGTCGACGTCGACTCCTTGCGGGTGATTGCCGCAGGTATTGAGCAACTCTACGAGAACGGCACGACGGTGGTCATCATTACTCACTACGGAAACCTCCTCAATCACCTCGACGAAGAAAAGATCACCGTTCACCTGTTTCAGGATGGGGAGATAGTGACTACCGGAGACAGCTCTCTGGTTCGAGAGATCGAAGAAAAGGGCTTCAATCAAGTGTTCAGGGAGTGTGGTTGCAATTAACAATTTAAAGACGAGATCCTTTGACAAAACGGGGATAGAGAAACAAATAGAAGAGATAGTCGACAGAAACGATGAACCAAACTGGGTAACCGACCTGCGTTACCGCGCGGCAAACGCATATGATGGCGCCCCGCTGGACGATCCGGTGATATCCGACCCCCTGGAATTTCTCACAAATCACAAGGAGACACCGGCAGACCGGATAAAGAGCCTCGAAGACCTCCCAGAGGAGACCAAGGCGTTGCTGGACAAACTAGGGATAAGCGAACTAGAACAAAGGGCGATCACCGGCCTGACGATACAGGACGATAGAGAGATGATCGACTCATCCTTCCGGAGTCAGTGGGAAGAGAGAGGAGTAATCGTCGCGCCGATGGAGGACGCCGTTAAGGAATATCCCGAGGTGCGGGAGAGGTTTAGCGGCCTGTTTACGCCAGAAGAGAGCAAACTTCTGGCATATCACACGGCGATATGGAGTGGAGGAATCTTCCTCCGGGTTAAGGAAGGAGAGAAAATAGATATCCCGCTCCACCTCTTCTTTTTGATCCAGCAAGAGGGACTGGCTCAGGCCCCTCATATTATCATCTGGGCGGAAGAGGGCAGCGAGGTCCAACTCGTCGAGGGCTGTACCGCTCCTGTCCTCCCGAAGACTTCCCTGCACCTGGACATGACCGAGCTCTACATAGAAGAGGACGCCCGGGTCGACCTCACGGTACTACAGAACTGGCCGGAATACGTCCATACCAGGCCGACTCAGCGGGGGACGATCGAGGAAGGCGGCGAGCTATCGATAACGACCGTGGGACTTGGACCCGGCAAGTCAAACGTTACCGATCCCCAATACTGGGTAGAGGCAAACGGTCGGGTAGAAATAAATAGCATCACTCTCTCTAAAGGAGAATCCCTCGTTGATCTGGGCGGAAGTATCTATCTCGAAGGTGACGGTTCATCCGGAGCAAACAACAGCAAGGGCGTGATAATGGACAACTCAAGGACCATCACCCGAGGAGTCATCTCTGCCGAGGCACAAGAGACTAAGGGCCACATTAGCTGTGACGCCCTGGTCATGAACGACGGGGCGAGGATGGAAACGTATCCCGGCCTCTCCTCGAGCGTTGACAACGCCGAACTATCACACGAGGCAGCGATAGGCAAGATCAAAGAGGAAGAACTCTTTTACCTTATGAGCCGTGGGTTGGACGAGGAAGAGGCAACCCAGTTGATCGTGCAGGGCTTCGTCAACCCGGTTATCGAAGGCCTTCCCAATGGATTCCTCGACGAGGTCAAGCAGATAATCGACCTGTCGGTCCAGGGTGAGATGTAGAAGGAATCACATAGGGATAACCCAATGAGGCCTATGGGTAGTTGAATTGAAAAATCCCCTGGTTTATAATTTTTTACAAATTTAGGTTAACCTAAACCTAATCGCGGGATCTAAATGATTACTAAGAGTCTGGAAGATTACTTAGAGGCCATCTACAACTCTCTAAAGGACAGAGGTCATGCCAGCACGAACGAAATTGCCAGTGACCTCGGAGTCAAGCCGCCGTCCGTTACAGAGATGTTTCATAAGCTCAACAAGCAGGGCTGGGTCAACTACAGAAAATACGAGGGCGTTACCCTAACCCGGGAGGGGGAAGAGATAGCGAAAAGCGTCTCCGACGTCCACTCCAAGGTGAGGAAGTTTCTCGAGTTAATTCACGTATCCAGCGAGCAGGCCGACGAAGACGCCTGTAAAGTAGAACACCACCTTAGCGAGGAGTCTATCGGGCAGCTAAACATGTTTATCGAGTTCATCGAAAATTGCCCCGCGGAGGAAGTCCGCTGGATAGAACACTTCAATTACTTCAACGAACACCACGAACTACCTCTTGATTGCCCCGGGGCCGACAAGGAAAAGGGATGTGACGATTGATATGTTCCTATCCGACCTTAAGGAGGGACAGACTGCGAGGATAGTCGCGATTTCCGGGGGAAAGAAACTCCGCCAGAAACTTGCGCTGCGGGGGGTTACGGAGGGGTCCAACTTTCGAGTTATCTCTGCCCAGGGCCCGGTAACGATTAAGATCAACGGTAACACCACCACCCTCGGGAGGGGGATGGCCGATAAAATCAGAATCAGAAGGTTGAATTACTAAATAATATGATAAAGAGCCTAACTGAATTAGAATACGGAGAGACAGGCATCATCCACAGCATCGGCGAGGGGGTCAAGCCCAAACTCTGCGGCATGGGGATCAGGGATGGGAAAATTATCCGCATGGATACGAAACAACCCATCAAGGGCCCGGTAGTTGTCACGGTTGACAAGTCGACTACGTCCCTGGGATTCGGTCTGGCACAGAAGATATTCATAGAGGTAAAAGAGCAATGAAGATTCTCCTCATGGGGCACCCCAACGTGGGTAAGAGCGCTGTGTTTAACCGGCTCACGGGTGCAAACATTACCGAGTCAAACTATCCCGGCACCACGGTTGACTACACCGTAGGATACACGATTATCGGAGGTCAAGAATACGAAATCATCGACGTCCCCGGGACGTTCTCCACCGAGCCAAAGGACGAGGCAGAGCAGGTAGCACTCGACATCCTCGCCGACAACGAGGACGCGACCGTCATCTCCGTTCTGGACGCGACGAAGGTTGAAAGGGGGCTCTACCTTTCCCTGGAAATTATCGAAGAGGGATTCCCCGTCGTTATCGCGTTGAACATGTGGGACGACGCGGAAAAACGCAACATCCACATCGACCTGGAGAGGCTGAGAAAGGTCCTCGGGGTACCCGTAGTGCCCACGGTGGCGATCAGCGGCAAGGGAATTTCCGAGTTGGCCGGGCAGGTCCCCCGGGCGGAAAGGGTCGACCTTAAGGAGTTAAAACGGAGGATAGAATCCCTTTGACATGAAGTTCACCACAGAAGAGAGATGGAAGTTAATCGACAGGATCGCACGGGAAACGATAGAATACGGCGGCGAGGAAACGACTACGAAGAGCATCCTAGCCGAACTAACCGTTAAACCCGCCACCGGAATCCCGTTCGCCGTTGCCATTCTATACGGGTTTTGGTCTTTCTTTGGCTCGTTTGCGGGCTTCTTCACTGACGGGTTCTTCGTCAGGATATTTGACGAGTACTGGCTGCCCTGGCTTCAGGGGGTATTTCCCTACGAAGGCAGCTGGCTGTACTACATACTCGTGGGCGACCCGGAGGCTACCAATTCCTTTGAGGCCTTTGGAATGTTGACGAGTGGCCTGTTCGTGGCCATAGGGATCGTCCTACCCGCAATAATCGCATTCTACTTCATCATAACCCTTCTGGAGGACTCAGGGTATATGCCCCGTCTCGCAGTCCTGGTGGACACGTTCCTCCACAAAATTGGATTGCACGGTTTCGCAGTCGTGCCGATGATCCTTTCCCTAGGATGCAACGTCCCCGGCGTCGAGTCAACGAGGACCCTGGAGACGAAAAAACAGAGGTTCATGATGATGATTCTGCTGTCGATATTCATCCCCTGCGGTGCGCAAATTGGCGTAATGCTCTCGCTGATCCCAGAGTACACTGGTTACATAATGCTCTATCTCATGGTCGGATTTTTCGTCTTCGGATTCATTCTAAACCGAGTTATCCCCGGAAAGTCGCCAGAGATCATAACCGACGTCCCGCCGTTCAGGGCCCCCGAGCCCCAAAACGTTCAGCGGAAGATGATGACTAAGATCAAAGGTTTCTTCGCCGACGCGATTCCCTTCGTCTTGCTTGGCGTCGGTCTGGTGAACGTACTCTACCTAGGGGGAGTCATCGATTGGCTCTCGGACCTCTTCGCCCCTGTATTTACCACCTGGTTTGGCGTTCCTAAAGAAACGGTGATTCCGTTAATTTCTGGTTTTCTAAGAAAGGACCTGGCGGTTGCCCAATTATCGGCCATTGACATGACCGGTTTTCAACTCATCACATCCGTAGTTCTGATCTCGATCTACTTCCCCTGCATCGCGACCTTCTCGATGATCGTAAAGGAAGGACGCAAGAGCGGAGGGGTCTTGCGGGTCCTGGGAGGAAGCCTGCTGGTACTTGGCGTAGTCGTATTCCTCTGGGGCGGACTGCTCCATCTGCTGGGAATGCTCCTCGGGGTGGCATAGATGAAAGACAAACTAATTCGACTGGCTATATTTACGCTTGGGTTGATAGTTATTTCGGTTGGCCTGATGGAGCTCCTGCTCTCCTTAACCGGGGAGACGCTGGTCGTCGGGGGCGTAATCGTGTTTTCCGGAAGTTTCATGCTCTGGCGCGGCCTCGTGCTCGGTTCCGCCGGCGTCTTCATGGTCTTCGCGTTAAGAATCCAGAACCCGGTGGAAGTCAAAGCCCAGGTACTTCTGGCCAGTATCATGATCTCGATTGTTGGAGGAATGGAAGTTCTGGACCTGATCTTGAGTTCGATCCCCGGCGAGGGAAGCAGGTGGATCAGCACAGCCGGTGAGTTCGTCGGTGCCTATGGGGGTCCCTACCAGCCGGCGGTCTTTCTCCTACCGCTCTCCCTAATCCTCGTCGTCGCGATGAATAGGAATATGGCGGACCACGGGGGTGAGACTTCGCATGAGCAAGGGAGATGAACTATTGGACTTCCTCGAGAGAGGTGGGTCGTTGGACGAGATAGCCGATTCGCTGGGGATGAGGAAACAGACCGTCCGGGCGATGATAGAGATGCTAGCGGATCAGGGAAAGATCAAAGAGATAAGCCCTGGTGGCGGGTGTGATAGCTGTCCGATGAGCGGCTCCTGTCCGGCTGTCTCATCCGGTCGGGAGAAGACTTACGTCGTCGTTCGCAGCGAAGATGGGGGGAGAAACTGGGAGGATTCAGAATGTTGACGGACGGACTGGTAGATGAACATCGGGATGAATTTCGGGGATTGAAGATAGCTGATCTTCGTATCGGCCTGGGATACACCGCGGTAAAACTGGACTCCGGAGACGCCGGAGTTGCCGCAACGTTGAGATACGACCTGCCAAGGGGTTGCAGTCTCCTCGACGATGCCGGGGAATACGTCGGGACCGAAGCCGGGGAAGCGCTAGAGTTCATTAAGACGCCAAACGCTTTGCTGTCGGGGGTTGGCCTGGCAACGCTTAACGCTGTCGTAAACAGAGGTACCCGGAGTAACGCCCCTTTTTTGGGGGAGGCCCTGGAGATCGGGTCCGACGACGAGGTCGCCATGATCGGCTACTTCGAACCGCTAATCAATACTATCCGCGAGAGGGCCCGTAGGTTGAGAATCTTCGAACGGGAATCGGCTGGCGAGGACTCCGTCTACCCGGACTGGTCAGTCGATAGACTACTGCCCGAGTGTGATGTCTCGATTATCTCCTCGACAACGCTGATCAACGGCACGGTCGACCACCTCCTAGAACTCGCTAGGGGTAGGGTAGCCCTGCTTGGTCCATCGACCCCGATGTCCCCTGTCATGTCTAAGTACGGGATATCCCACCTGTTTGGCTCCGTAGTCGTCGATCCCGACCGGGTCATGAAGATAGTCTCCCAGGCCGGGGGGACGAGAAACTTCGGTAACTCAGTAAGGAAAGTAAACCTGAGGTTCTAACGTCGAAACTAGGCTAACTTCCCGCTCAACACCTTTGCCGCCGTCAACAAGGGGTCCCAGGTCGGCCCAAATGGTGGCGCGTAAGCTAGATCCAGCCTTTCTAGATCAGAAACAGTCATCGAAGAGGCCAGGGCGGTGGCCAACGTATCTATCCGCTTGGACACCCCTTCCCTTCCGACCAGACTACCTCCGATCAACAGGCCGCTCTCCTCGTCCGCGACGAGTGAGACGTCGATCCGTTTTGGGTCCGGGTAGTACCCTGCCCGCGAGGGAGCATTTATCGTTATCGACACGGGATCGAATCCCGCCTCTCTCGCATCACCTTCGACGGCAAGTCCCGTCCGGGCAACCTCCAACTCAAACGCCTTGAGGACGGCCGTTCCGGCGATTTCCGCGAGTTCGGTCGGGTCACCCCCGGCGGTCGAACCTATCGCCCGTCCGTCCCTGTTGGCAGTAAGGGCAAGGGGAACGTAATCGGCTTCACCCGTGACGGTATTCGTCACCTCCGCGCAGTCTCCGGCGGCAAATACGTCGGGGAGGTTCGTCCTGCCGTACTCGTCGGTCGCGATCGCCCCGGTCGGTCCCAGGTCGATACCCGCTTCCTCAGCCAGCCCTACGTTCGGCCTGACGCCGGCCGCCATAATTACCATATCCGACTCCAGCCGCGCGTCGCCGAAAGATACCTCCAGCCTTTCCCCACCGGTCCGTTCTATTCCTTCCACAAACTCGTGTAAGTTTACCCTTACTCGTTCACTAAGGTGGGATTCGACCACGTCGGAGACGTCGGGGTGAAACGGGGTTAACAACCGGGGAAGTCCCTCGATTATACTCACGTCCATCCCCCACTCGTAGAGGGCCTCAGCCATCTCGATCCCGATGTAGCCCCCGCCAACGATTGCTGCCTTCTCTGGAGACTTCTCCTCTATGAAACCCCTTATCTTTTTCCCGTGGTCGAGACCGTGCAACGTAAAGACTCTGTCCAGCTCGGCACCGGGGACCTCGGGGAAGACTGGACTGGCCCCGACGGAAACGAGCAGTTTATCAAACCCAACTTCCTTCTCTTGACCATTTCCGTTCACCTTAACTGTCTTCCTCTCCGGCCTTATCTCGGTAACCTCGTGGCGGGTCCTGAGGTCGATCTCCCTCTCCTCAATGAACTTTTCCGGCCGTATCGCGACCAGGTCCTCTATCTCCCCGACCGCCCCCTTCACGTAATACGGAAGGCCGCAGGCACCGTAGGAGACCCACCTTCCTCTTTCAAAGACGACGATATCCAGGTCGGGATCGGTCCGTCTCGCCTTGCTCGCCGCGCTCATTCCCGCCGCGTCGCCGCCGATAACTACAAAGCGCTTGCTCATCTGTATCTCCTCCAAATGGGGTTCCCGTTTAATGTCAACTTTTAACTTATAACGGAAACCGGGCGTTTGGCAAGGGGGGAGTCAGTCCGCAGTCCGCAGTCCGGGCTCCTGGGTGTTGGGTGTTGGGTGTTGGGTGTTGGAGTTAAGTGGTCATTCATTATCAGTTTGTGGCTTGTGGTGCGTAGTTTGTAGTTATTCACAAAAGAAGTTGCTATTGTAATCAGCGATAGCCGCGGGTTTACAGTCCGCAGTCCGCAGTCATAAACCAGACTAGTCTCATGTTGTTTTATGACATAGCC
>JAGYME010000034.1 GCA_018400715.1 Candidatus Bipolaricaulota bacterium | reverse complement strand
AGCGCTCGACAACCTGCAAGGGATTGCAACGGTTGCAGGAGTGGACTCCCTGTTTATTGGCCCATGGGACCTGTCACACTCGCTAGGCAAGAAGGGAGACGAAGACCGGGAAACACTACTCGAGGAAGGTATAAGAAAAGCGTTGACACGGTCCAAGCAAAAGGATATTCCTATAGGAATCTTCGCCTGGGACGGGGACCAAACCAAGGAACGGATTGAGGGGGGATTTGACTACGTCGTTTGTGCAGGTGACGTAATCTTTTTGGATCAAAGCGCAAAACGAATGTTGGCAGAGATTAACGAGGAAGGTTAAGGATTTTTTGCCTTGGCCCCCTCTTCCCTAGCTAAACGTGATACGCGGTCTGTTTATGGTATCGCTCCCCGGCGTGATGACGGGACAGTTCCTCACCCGCACGTCACCGCTCACGGTTATTACGCACCAGACCGCGATTATGATGGGAATACTGACAGCGTCACTCTAACCGTCATCGCCTTCATCAAGTTAGGGACGAAAAACTTCTTCGGCAAATGTTTATTGGCCCAAGGGGCCTGCTCGCCTTCAGGTTATAGCCGTTTTGGGGATTAATATATCTAGTTTTCGGAGGCGTCACCAACATTGACTTCTATAGATGGCGGTCCTGGAGGTACAGAGATGTCGACTTCCTCCGCATCGTTCCATAAGCCTCCAGCTGGATCAGCCGAGTTATCACCGTTTACATTTTGTAAATCCTGTCTCCGAAACCGGAGGCTCACCTTGTCTCTGGTGGTCTTGATCCAGTAGACCTCGGCAGGTTCGAGTTTAACACCTGTCCAGTCCGGAGGGATGTTAACCAGATAACCTTCATCATATTTGAATATGTACGGTTCCAGCGGACCAGCATAACCGTTATTCCCGGTCAGCTCCTCCACCCTCTCCCGATATACTTCCACCTCACCCCAGTAAATAGGAAACGGACTTCCGATCATGTGCCACCCGACCCCGTAGAGCGTCACTGTAAAGCTATCGGGGACGGAAAACTTCATATAGATTTCAGTATCGTCTTCGGGGACGGCAAGCCAGTACCCCAGGCCGACTTCGGGATTAGATTTTGTTCTCTTCTGGTAGTCGGCGAGAAATGGGACCCACGTGTAGATCTCCACTTCCTCCTTTCCAGGGCGTAAGGACTTGTTTAAACTTGAATCAACTATCTCACCGGGTGGAGAGAAAGGATGAACACCCCGGACGAACTGGTTACTACGTGTCAGGTACTGGGCATTTTCCAGGTCCGTATCCGCCCCGGCAGTCATTCCAATGAAACCTGGGCAAAGAACAATTAACAGCAGCAAAAATACAAATCTACTGACGGACAAGTTATCTCCCCCTTATCTGAATAATGAATGCGTCGACTAATTTGTATATGATAACGAATCTGGTTATAGGAAAACCAGGTGGGTGTTGAAAAACATACAACTGGGCCAAACTCGGTGCCATAAATCACAAACGGTCAGAAGATTTGGGTGTAATTCTCGTCAACCACCCCATTGAATTCTCAAAAGTCGTGGGGTATCATAAGCAAAACTTATATGCATATATGTACATATAACTAATAGGTGGTGAAATTGAAACTAGAAAGGCTGGCTAGCGTACTGAAGGCGGTTTCTCACCCAAAAAGGCTGAGGATCTTGGCCCTGCTGGCCGAGGTCGACCACGAAGTCTGCGTCTGTGAATTCGTCGACGCATTGGAGTTGCCACAATACCAGGTCTCGCAGCACCTGCGGGAATTACGAAATGAAAACTTGGTTAAAGGCAACAGGGAAGGCACCTGGGTCTATTATTCGCTGTGCGAAGACGAAACCGGGGAGCGTAGGGGGTTAATTGAGGGACTGGTGAAAGCCATCGATACTGAGGATTACAACGACGAGGTCGAGAAACTCAAGGAACGGTTTAATAAACGAGAGAACGGCAAGTGTACGGTAGGTTACGACGAAGAAGATTGAACCTCACATTTTGATTAAAGGAGTGGTTATGACTACACAAAATGACTGCGTTGCTTTTATCTGTGTGCAAAACGCGGGCAGGAGTCAGATGGCGGCCGCGTTTGCGAAGAGAAAGGTCGATGAAGAGGACCTTCCGATAGAGATAATCTCCGGGGGGACGAACCCGGCGGACTCTGTCCACGAGGTCGTCGTCGAGGCTATGGCCGAACTAGGCTTTGATCTATCCGAAAACAAACCGAGGATGACCGAACCGGGCGAGCTAGAAAAGTGTAATTACGTCCTCACCATGGGCTGCTCGGCCACAGGAGTCTGTCCCGCCACCTGGGAGGGAACCGACCGCGAGTGGGACCTGGACGACCCCGCGGAAGCCGAACTGGAGAAGGTCAGAGAGATCAGGGATGAAATAGAAGATCGGGTAAGTTCTCTGCTAGAGGAAATATCCGAGAAATAACCGAAAATATTACAAACTAGAAGAGGTGTTCAGAGTGAAGGTCGAAATACTTGGAAGCAGCGGATGTTCCACATGTGAAGGGCTTAAGGAAGACGTTAGAAACCTGGTGCAAGAGATGGGCAAAGAGAACGAAATAGAAATAGTCAAAGTTGAAGACCCGGCGAAGGTTGCCAGTTACGGTGTAATGAGCACCCCAGCTTTGGTTGTCGACGGAGAGGTCAAGTATAAGGGAAAGGTGCCCTCGGATGAGGAAATTAGAGAAGCGCTTTCATAAATAGATTTAAGATCATACTTCATGTTCAAATATGTCGCGGTACAAATAGTTGGCCTAACAGGCCTGACCCCTATTGTTTAAGCTAATGCCTTGTCGTACCGTCCGAGAGCTAACAACGGGAAATAATGCCTGTAGAGGACATAGCCGATGTAGAAGTCACCAGGAAAGCCTGTTCCGGTATAGTTTTTCTCCTCCCAGGTACCTTCTTCATTCTGGTTTTCAATTAAATACTCGACACCTCTTTCTGTCACCGGATCCTCTATTTCTCCCGCTGCAATCAGACTAATTAACGACCAAGCAGTTTGGGAAAGCGTGCTCTCACCTTTGCCGGCATAGTCGGGATTGGAGTAAGATTCTACGGTCTCACCCCAGCCTCCGTCTTCGTTCTGGTTACGCTTAACCCAGTCTACCGCTCTACGGACGTATGGTTTTGACATGTCCTCTCCCAGTTCCTTCAAGGCAGGAAGGACTGAAGCGGTGCCGTAAATATAATTTACGCCCCATCTTCCAAACCAGGAGCCGTCTTCGTTCTGTTTTTCCTTGATAAACTCGTATCCCCGTTTCACGGGTTCATAGGAGAGGTCGTAACCTAACCTGGCCATCATCTCCAGGATGTGGGCAGTGACATCTACGGTAGGTGGGTCCGTCATAGCACCAAAGTCGGCAAAGGGGATTTCATAGAGCAATTGGTTATCGTTATCCACGTCAAACGCACCCCAGCCTCCGTTTGAAGACTGCATCGCTTCCAGCCAATTAATTCCTCGTTCAATCGCCTCCTGTTTATCCTGCTGGCGCCGTGAAAGCTCGAGTTCGTCCAAGGCGATAATGACTTCTGCAGTGTCGTCGGTGTCGGGGTAATTCTCATTAGCAAATTCGAATGCCCACCCCCCAGGGTCAACGTCACTCACGTCCACCGTCCAGTCCCCTTCCTCACGTATCTCCTGATCAACCAACCATCGCCCTGCTTTATCAAGTCTTTCGTGATCTGGCCTTATACCGGATTCAACGAGCGAGATAATCCCCCACGCCGTATCCCATCCCGGTGAAACGCATGCCTGCAGTTTCCACTCATCACCCTCTTCTTTCGCAAAAGAATCCAGTCCAGTAATTCCCTTGCGCATAACCGGATGGTCGAGAGAATAACCCAAGGTGTAAAGGGCGAGGAGGGAGTATACCCAGGGAGGTTGGATCCCGCCCCAACTGCCGTCAGCCTCCTGGCGCTCAAGTATCCACTCTTCGCACTTCCTGACCGCTTTGTCCCTTCCAGGTTTCCAAGGAAGCTTCTCATAGTATTTTAGAGCGTTATCAGCGAGCTGAAATAACCTAGCCCAAGAAAAAAGAGGATAATCTGGATCACCATAATCAGATTCTTCCCAATCTTCTGGAAATAGTTCTGGAAGTTTCTGCTCATCCGACAGATGATGAACCGAGCGCTGGCTCATGATGATCAGCAACGGAACAACCGTGCCCCTCGCCCATGATGCAAACTCGTAAATGTTTATCGGAAACCAATCGGGAAAGAAGATCAGTTCCGGAGGCATAGTCGGGACGTGATCCCATTTCCATATACCGAAAAGACTCAACCATATTTTCGTGAATACCCTTGCCTCCGGTACCCCTCCCCGGTCCAGAATGAACTTTCGAGCTTTGGTTAGGGTTTCTCCATCTTCCGGTTCTCCGGCAAGCTTCAGGGCGAAGTAGCATTCAACGGTCGTTGACAGGTCACCCCTTCCACCAGGAAATATATTCCAGGAGCCATCTTCAAGTTGCTTTCCCTTCAGGTAATTGGCGAGTTTGCTCCATTGGTCTTCATCTTGAATACCGAGAAATTCCGTCAACATCAAATGCTCCGCTTCCATCGTGGCGTTGCTCTTAAACTCTCCCTGCCAGTAGCCTTCGTCTTCCTGAATGTCGAATAGGTATTCTTGACCTGCAGTGATAGTCTGTTGCAATTCTTCTTTGATAACAGATGTCTTCAATATGCTTCCCTCCAATTTGCGTTATACCAGGTGGTATCCTAAGTCTCAATAACAGGAATTTTGTTCCTACCACGGAAAAGAATATTTATTATAGCTGCTTTTCTCTAGCACCTTTTCGTTCAATGCAACCCCCAGGCCCGGCCCTTTTGGGAGTACGATATATCCATCTTTCCACTTAATAGGGTCAACGAGTATTTCCGCAGTAAAACCCCCCCACCTCCCTAAACCCTCCTGAATTAAAAAATTCGGACTGCATACGTCGAGTTGAATCGATGCCGCCCCCGCAATCGGCCCACAGTGCATCCAGGGGGCAATCTCTGCGTAGTAGGGTTCGGCCATTCCTGCAACTTTTTTCGCTCCCATTATTCCAAGTAGCCCCACGTTGACCTGTAATATTTGTGCGGCACCGCTTTCCAACAGGTTCTTAAACTGAGCCAAAGTTGTCAGCCTTTCGCCGGTAGCTATCGGTACAGAAGTATGGCTGGCCACCTTGGCCATCTGTTCTATATCCTCAGGGGGTACGGGCTCCTCAAACCAAAACGGATCAAATTCCTCAATGGCTTTGATAAACCGGATCGCGCTAGCCGGATTCAACTGTCCATGAGTACCGATCAGGATCTCACACTTATCCCCTACAGCTTCTCGGACGGACTTCACCGCGGTTCGCGCGTATTTCAATTCTTCACGACGTATAGAGCGAGGAGAGGGAATAATGGGTCTGACAGGGTCAAATTTAATTGCCGAAAACCCTTGGTCAAGGTAACGTTTCGCTATCTCCCCTGCCTTTTCCGGCGGGTCTTCTGGAGCGCCCCATCCGAATAGATAGGTATAGGACCAGATCTTCTCGTTAAATTCGCCGCCAAGTAGGTTGTAAACTGGCTGATCAAGATATTTTCCCACGATATCCCAACAGGCCATCTCATAAGCGCTCGCTACCTGGGCAGACAGCAACCCAGGTGGTCTGAAATAATGAGATCCCTTGATAAGCGTGTCGCGAAGTTTCTCAACGTCGAAGGGATTGGTCCCGATAACGTACTGTTCTGCAACCCCCTTTATTAACTGAACAAGGGTGAGTTCTCGGAAGAAAGGCACGTTACATTCGCCGTAGCCTGTTATTCCGTTTTCCGTAATTAATTCCAAGAAGACCCAGTTCTCCCCGCCCTTTCGTCGGTCTGGTTTACCCACAAGGTGGGTGTTAACTTTTTCGATTTTTAATCCGCTTACGTTTGAAATGTGCACTTTTTATCGTCACCGGAATAAGTCTTGAAAACTCCGCCCCTTTTCTTCAATTAGTTCCTCATTGACCTCCACTCCCAATCCGGGTTTAGTAGGGACCGTGATTAGCCCGTCCGGGTCTACTTCAATTGGTTCGGTCAACACCTTCTGGAAAGTCGTTTGGGTCAAATAAGGGGGGTCATAGGGATATTCAACCCACTCACAATTTGGTATCGAAGCAGCAAGGTGGAGGTTCGCCGCCAGACCAAGGCCATTTGACCAGCAATGTGGATTGCAGGTGAGATGGTCCGCTTCAGCCAGGGCGGAAAATTTGATTATTTGAAGATAACCACCTGAGTAGAGGGGGTCGGGTTGAATTATATCATAGACTCCTTTTCTCAATAGGTTCTTCACCTCGCCTAACCCCTGAAGTCCTTCGCCCCCCGCGAGAGGTAAATTAGTCCTCCGCCTCAACTTCAGCAATCCATCGTAATCGGTAGCCGGAAGCGGCTCTTCCAACCATTCAGCCCCGCCTTTTCCCAGGACCCTGGCGGCTTCGTAGGCAGTCCTGTAATCCCAGACTGGCTTTTCATCGGGCTTTGGAAAGACGTCCACCTGATTGGCATCCACCATAATTGAGAAATCATCTCCCACCTGATTCTTCACGGCGTCGAAGACCTCGAGATCATCCCCAAGAGACTCCCGATGAAACCTTAACTTCATTCCTCTAAACCCCATACCTTCCACTTTTTCAGCAAATTTCGCCCGTTCTTCAGGTGGCAAAAGCTTTACGGTACTCACGTATGGCTTGACCCGTTCTCTATTAGCTCCCCACAGGCGGAAAAGAGGTTGTCCGCAAGCTTTTCCAACAATATCCCACAGCGCAACCATCACAAACCAGGGTAAACATCCAAAGAGTGAAGCCCCTCTAACCGTCTGCAGGTGTTTATGGATTAAGAAAGGATCCTCTCCCAGCAAATACGGTTTGACCTGCTGCTCAACGGTCAGAACCTGGGTAAAATCATCGAACCCCCGCTCATCTGGACCCGCAAAGGAGCCAGCGTGGCTATGCGTTCCTCCGATTCCAGTAATACCCTCATCGGTGAAAATTTTGACGACCGTGACCCCTAATCTCCTCTTTGTCTCGCTGCTCCAAGCGGGGGCAAACGGTTCCTCGTACCCCAAGGGGATGTAATAGGTCTCTATTCTGGTAATTTTCATGTTAACTCCAAATATTGTTCACTTAACGGCAAAGACCTCTCATAACGGCGAATTAGACACATCCCTTCCGGTTTTCTAACTATCACATCAAATTTTTGGGCTTTCTCTCAACTTCGGATCCATAACGTCCCTGATAGCTTCGCCTAGAAGCGTGAACCCGAGAGTTGCCCAAACAAGTGCTAATCCGCCAAAAAGTACCAGCCAGGGACAGATTCTAATGTACGAATATCCCGTCCGTAATATAGTTCCCCAGCTGGGGATCGGTGGGGGTACGCCGAGACCGAGAAAGCTCAGAGCCGCCTCGTACATTATCACTACCGGAATATCCATTGCCGCCTGGATAAACGCAGGACCCACGGCGTTTGGGATTACGTGATAACGTAGCAACCGGGGGGTGCTGGCTCCAGCGGAACGCGCAGCGAGCACGTATTCACTTGTGCCAACCCTCTCCGCGGAAGCCCGAATTAGTCTACTGTAACCGGGAAATCTCGTTATGCCTATCACTAACACCAGGACCATGATGCTGGTACCACCAGCCAACGTAAGTATAGTTATGGCAAATATCAAAGCGGGAATGGATCGCACCACGTCGAAAAGAAAGACCAGAATGTTGTCCAAATATCCTGGGCTTAAACCCGCTAAAGACCCCAAAAACATCGCAACCCCCAGCCCTATGGCAATGGCAGGCAAAGATACCAACAGCGCGATCCTCGCACCAAATATGATCCTACTGAAAATATCCCTTCCGAGTTCGTCGGTGCCCATCAAGTGATTGAGCGAAGGAGCGGTCAACTGATTCATTACGTCCGTTTCCGTCGGACTATAGGGGGAGATTTGTGGAGCAAATATCGCCACGATGATAATACTGATCACAAGGAAGAAACCGACGGCCCCGGAAAAACTAGACACTAATTGTGACAACAAGCTCTTCTTGTACCATCCTATCAGATTTTTGAAAACTCTAATCATAACGAATCCTCGGGTCTAGAAACCCGTGAGAAATATCCGCAATCATATTTACAATTACGTACATGAAAACCGCTACGATCAACCCTCCCTGCACGACGGGGTAGTTTCTCGTAGTAATCGCCTGGTAAATCAACGAACCTATACCTGGCCTATGGAACACTATCTCAATAAGTACTTGCCCACCGAGCAAGTTCCCGAAACCTACCCCCAGAGCAGCAATAACCGGTATAAGCGCACCTCTTGCCGCATGTTTATATATGGTCGTTCTCTGAGAAGTCCCCTTGGCCTTAGCGGTCCGTACGTGATCTTTAGTCAGCTCCTCAAGGGTCGTAGACCTCATCAACCGAGCAATGTAGCCGACCCAACCGAGGGCTATGGCGAGCATAGGTAGTATGAGGTGCCAGAGTTGGTCCAGGATGTTACCAGCTTCCCCCGCCCCTCTAGCAGGAAACCACCTCAAGATTACGGAAAACACGAGGAGCAGAATCAGCCCTTTCAAAAACGCAGGAATTGTAATTAAAGAAATCGACAAGAACCCCGTAACCCGATCCATAATACTGCCCCTGTAGGCAGCGGAATAAATTCCCAAGGGGATGCCAAATAGAGACGCCACGAAGATGCTGGAGAAGGCGAGAATAATACTATTGGGCAAAACTTGAATCACTCGGGCGCTAACTGGCCGATGTGTCAACACACATGTTCCCAGGTCACCCTGGAATACACCGGAAATATATCTTGCGAACTGTATTATTACCGATTTGTCTAACCCCATCTTCTCCTTGTATTCAGCGATTAACTCTGGGGTCGCCCTTGGGCCAAGCATAATAGTGGCGGGGTCGCCAGGTATAAGTTGAATGAAACCAAATAAGAGCAACATCGCTCCGAATACTATCAAAATGCTGAGCGTGGATCGCCTGATTAAATATTGAAACATTTATCCGGTACACCACCTTGCCCTAAAACACATTAGTGAAGAGACTCTGCTTTCGACCGAAAAAAGACAGAACAGAGCGGGGACTGCCCCCGCCCTGTTCTCTAAATCTTAGTGCTAGTCGCTTTTTTCGTAATATCTCCACTGGGCGTACTGACCCACGTATGAAGGCTCTATATTCTCCTGAGTTACGTGTACAGCAGCTCCGTTGGTGATAAACAACATGGGGACTTCTTCCTCTACTATCTTCTGCATATCAACGTAGAGCTGCGCCCTCTCTGTCCTATCCATAGCGGATCCCGCTTTCCGGTTTAGTTCGTCGTATTCTTCGCTGCACCAGTGAGGGAAGTTCCACTCCCCTACCTGGTCGCAGGTAAACCAGGCGGTCCAATAACCTGGATCCGGGGTTAAGTTGTAGGCGTCCACGTGCATTCCAGGTGGGCAGTTCTGTCCAACAACGGGGTAATTGTTATCCTTCAGCTTGATATTTACCTTTATACCTATCTCAGCAAGCTGCTCTTTTACCAGTACTGCAGTTCGTTTATAGGGGCCCTCAGGTGCGCCGTACAGAGTCGTCTCGAAACCATCCGGATAGCCCGCTTCGTCTAATAATTTCTTCGCTTTTTCGATATCCTGTTCATAGCTCGGACAGTCTTCCCAATATCCAAGGACCTCAGATGAAATCATACATCCATTCTTCTGTGCTACTCCGAAGAAAGCTCCTTGAATAATCTCATCTAGACTTACCGCAGCGCGAACAGCTTTGCGAACTTTGATGTCATCGAATGGTGGTTTACACGTTTGGAATCCAACCCACACGTACCTAAATGGTTTTAGTTTATTTATTTCAACGTCCTCTTTTTTCCGGTACTTGTCTACGGACCCTAAGGATATTGCCGTGTCATCAAGATCGCCTCTATCGAACTGCAACTCAGCTGTTTTTAGGTCGCTTACGGGATAGACTACGATCTGCTTAAAGTCGGGCTTTTCACCATAGTAATCCTCAAATCTCTCAAAAACGACCTTCTCTCCAGGAACCCAGTCTTTGAAGTAATACGGACCTGAGCCGATCGGTTGAGTGCCGAACTTAGCTCCTTTCTCGTGGTAGGCATCCTTACTGACAATCATTCCTGAGAGGAATGGCAGTGTGGAAGTGAGAAGCTTTGGCATCGGGTCGGTCAAGATGATCTTTCCTGAATACTTACCCGTAACTTCAACGTGGTCCAATGTCTGCCAATCACCCGAATAAGGTGAATCTAGTCGCTCTTCAAAAGAGAATTTCACGTCTTCGGCAGTCATCTCGCCGTAACCCTTATGGAATTGTATCCCCTCTTTGAGCGTGAATGAAATCGTCTTCCCGTCCTCGCTAACCTCAAAACTCTTTGCGGCATCCAGCTGTGTTTCGGTAGTGCCTGGTTTGTACCGAATGAGGTTGCTATACAGTAGCAAGTCGTGTTCGTATTCCGACCCTTCTTTGAGGTTTAGTGGATTTAACGTTTTGATTCGGGATCCTTTGACGGCCCGGACCCGAAGGATATCTTCTTCTGGGACTTTTTCCGCTCCTTCTACTACACCAGCGCCTGAAAATAGTAATCCGGAGATTAACACCAGAACGATAACAGCTGAGAACAACTTTTCTTTTCTACGTTTAAATATTCCTACCTCGCTCATGTGTACCACCTCATAGAATAGATTTGTAGTGGTAAAGCTCGGAAAAATTAGACGGAACGAATTAGTCTGAACTCGGACTTCGGTTATCACCCCCCGGAACTCTCGAGGATCTATCCCTTAGATGGATGAATTCAGTCAATCAAACCAGCCAGCTTATCCACGTTCTCTTCCCACAGTTTGTCGCCCTCCACAAAAGGCACTGACACCAAAGACAGCCTAACCGCGTTTACTTCATCCCCGAAGAAGGGCTTTGCAGGAACTGTTATTACTCCCTGCTTCGCCAGTTTATCCTTGACCTTTGATCCCAACTCACTTGTTTCCATTAATGCATATAAAGCTCCGTACTTTCCGTTTTCTGGAAGCAAGAGAGGTACATCGTTTTCCAGCAGATAATTAAATCGCGAGGCGAGAAGTCTACTTGCCCATTCATGAACCCTTATCTTTCCATCCACAAAATCGGTCAAGATTTCATTTCCAATGATGAATGATGGCGTTGGGCTACTTAAGTTTTCCCTTCCTATTATCGCGTTCATGTTATCAATCCACTTTTTGGAAGCAGTCGCAAAGCCATACCTGAGACCAGCTGAGAGACAGGTTTTTGATATGCTAGATAGGATACACATGTGCTCGGAATATTCCTCCGCAATCTCCGAAAACTGCGCAAGCTCGTCTTGTAGGAAGTCCGGTGCAAAACTTGCTTCCCCGTCTCTTAGTTCAAACATCGTAAACAAATACGGTGCATCCCAGATTACGGCACCGCCTTTCTCGGCCATAACCTCGACCGCCTTGGACAGCTTCTCGGCAGACACGTATCCGGAAGGGTTATTTGGCATGCTTGTATAGAAAACGGATCCCTTATTAGCTTTTTCCTTTAAGCTCTCCAGGGCAAAACCCCCGCTCCCTGATGCGGGCAACTTTATTAACTTCCAGGATTCATCAGAGGCGATCCCGACCACCGGCGCGTAATCCCACTTGGGCACGAGAACTTCAGTTTCCGGAGATATCGATCTCAGTGCAGCGGCCATAGCCTGCTGGCCACCTGCGGCAACGATTACTCTTTCCGTTTGTTCATCGCTCAATGGTACATTATGAACTTGTTGAAAATACTTAATCACATTCTTTTTTTGGATTCCTGTGCCGCCGGTCGGTGAATACGAGAGACCAACAGGAGACTCTACAAATGACTTGCGTAACCCTCGTTTAATTGCTTCCGCCACACCTTGAAATCCTTCTGGGACTTCCCCCGTTTCGAGAGAAAATCCCTCAAAAACCTGGTAATCTCCAATCAATCTCCCAATATTTCCACTCGAGAAGTCATAGACGGGAAGTCCCCCTTCCTCGCGTTCGGAAGCCTTAGCCATAGCGTCGCGAATAGCGGGCGGTTCAGGGGTTGCCTTTATATAGGGCTGATTCATCTTAGATACCTCCATGACAAATATTGTCGATTCGTAATCAATCGCTACTGGTAATTCAGTTTAAACTCTTGGGACAATTCGTTGGCGATCCTCTTCGCAATCTGAGTCATTTCGGAAAAAGAGCCTCCAAGAATCCTGTTTGAAGGCCCAGAAATACTTATTGCGGCTTCGACTTCTTCATCGGCACCGTACAGGGGTGCAGCAATACACGCCGCCCCTCTCTCAGTCTCTTCTCTGTCAACAGCAAAGCCCTTGTTTCGTATCTCTTCCAGTTCTTTTTCCAGGGTGTCCAAATCAGTAATTGTAGACCCTGTTAGTGCTCTCATCCCCGCCTCCTGTAATGCACTTCTCACTTCAGCCCAATCTGCATCCGCAAGCATTACCTTGCCAACTGCCGTGGCGTAGGAAGGGGCACGACTTCCTATATAGGAGAAACCTCTTACTGTGGCGTCGCTTTCGGCCTGGGCAATATAGATAACTTCTTTGTAGTCGGAACTTAGAACGACAAGATTGGCCGATTCCCCGGTTTCCTCCTTGAGTGTTTCCAGGTAGGGCATGGTCAACTCTCTAAGGTCCTCTTGCTGCAACAGGGCGTAAGACAGCATGCTAAGACTGCTTCCAGGCAGGTACTTGCCATCGCTATTCTGTTTCACGAAACTTACAGCTTTCAAAGAGGAGAGAATCCGGTGCAAAGTACTGGGGGGGATTGATACTTCTTTTGATAGCGTAGTTAGGCTAACAGGATCCTCTTTGTAAGCCAATTCCTCGATGACTTTTGCCGCCTTAATAATACTTTTTACTTTGCTCATGAGTAACTAGTAACACCTACTGAACAAACTCATCGTATCGACCCCAGATAAAAATTAGTGAGTCTCCAGGCCCCCACTGATGTTAATCGATTGTCCGGTCATCCATTCCGTAGCCGGAGAAGCTAAAAACCCTACCACCGCGGCGACGTATTCCGGTTTGCCAAATTCCTTTAGCGGGATTCCGCCAATTGCCTCCTCCTCGATCTGATCCCTCGATTTGCCCGCCGCTTCGGCCCATTGGTCAAGAAACGCCCAGTGCATGTCCGTCTTGATGTAACCGGGACATACCGCGTTGACGTTGATGCCGTTTCCAGCTACCTCTTTGGCTAGACCTCTGGTAAAACCGACGACCCCATGCTTGGCAGCAGAATAAGCCACTAGTTCGGAGTATCCGGACTTGCCAGCATCGGAAGAGATGTTGATAATCCGCCCGCAACCCCGCTCTATCATTCCGGGGAGAAATTCGTAGGTGTACATGTACATGCTGTCCAGGTTGAGGGCCATATACTTGTTCCAATCCTCGAGCTCCATATCGGTAAACTTTATTGCCTCAAACAGACCTACGTTGTTTACCAGGATATCTACCTGACCAAATTCCTCCTTCACCCGTTCAGCCACCTGTTTTACGTCCGATTGTTTGGTTGCATCTCCCACCGTAACCAAGGCCTCTCCCCCTGCATCTTCGATGTCCTCTGCAGTGGACCGAGCCTTGTCTTCATCGACATCGTTTACTACAACCTTTACTCCCATTTGGGATAGCTGTTTCGCAATCGCCTCACCGTTACCTGCTCCTGAACCTGTTACTAACGCAATTTGACCATTCAATTCGTCATCTGACATTTAAGATACCTCCTAATTTATCAACTAGTTGTAAGTTAGACCCAACCTTGTAGACCAAGCTCTTCTAACTTATCTTCCGTTGGGCGTCCCTCTTTGTCCCAACCCCTTATTTCGTAATATTCATCCAACATCCCCTGGAATCCTTCTTCAGTTATGTAGTTTCCCTCGGCAGGACCGCCACCTTCTAGTTCCTGTTGCATCCTCTCCGGCAACTTGTCATCCTTTCGCGAGAAACCTTCACGGACGTTGAACAGACGAGAGAGGTTCCATATTCGCTCGCCGGTTTTCCTGAGAGTTTCCTTCGAATATTCGTATCCAAATCCTGACAGCCAATCTTGCACCTGCTCCAGGGTGTAACCGGTGAAGTCGCAGGTGATTAGGGAATATGTCAGGCTACGTAAGTCTTGATCGGGGATTACCGCTTCCGCGTGACCTTCTGTAGAGTAAGGGTCCCTATCGCCGCCCAAAGCATCCGTGGCGATGGGGAACGCCCTCTGGTGACAGGCCCCTCTATCGCTTGTAGCATAAGCAAGGGCCATACTGAATGATCCTCGGGGGTCGAAGGACGGAAACTCTAACCCCTTGACCTCTACTGCGGCCTCCTTCGCCTTACCACCCACCTGCTCACCAGCATGGCGTGTACCTTCAGCCAGGGTGTTACCCAAGCCCTCGCGGTAGGCAACTTCCCGGACTAACTCGGCCGCCTTTTCGCCGTCGCTGAACTCGATGTCATAATCTATCAAACCCAGTTCAGAGCATTCCATAGCCCAACTAATCACGTTCCCCGTGCTTATAGTATCCAGACCAAGTCCGTCACAAAGGGCTCCAATTTTTGCAACGTCCTCTAATTCACCTATTTCCGGCAAGGACCCATTCATGACCGTAGTCTCGTACTCGGGCCCTTTGTGAGTCTCCCACTCCTTGTCAGTTCCGGGAAAGAACTTCAAGTTGTAACCGCAGGCAACGGGACATAGATAACAGGCCTCTCTGTTTACCGTTACGTTAGCAACTGCTTCGTGATCTATTTGATCGGCCTTTTCAAACCGCCCTTTGGTCCAGTTTCGTGTAGGTAGTGCCCCGACCTTGTTCATTGGGGCCAATGTACCTATCGTTCCCTCCTCTCTCGCCCACTTTGTGGCCTCACTGTTGCTGAGATAATTGAGCTGTTTCTTCTTCAATTCCGACAGTGAGGGCAACTCTTTGGGCCTGTCGGTCCTTTTCACAAAGACCGATTTGAGGTTTTTCGACCCCATAACCGCACCGGCCCCACCCCGTCCGGCATGATGAGTACCTCCGTCGGAGGAGATGGTGGCAAACTTGACCAGGTTTTCGCCTGCGGGACCAATTGACGCTTCTAGATAGCCCTCTTCTGCGGTTTTCATCTCTCGCGTCGTCTTTCCCCAATAGCTCTCGACATCAATAAAGCTCACAGCACCATCTTCAACTCGAAGGGCAACTGGCCTCTCAGACCGGCCAGTAATTAACATGGCCCGGTATTCGGGGAGGTTAAACCTAAGATAGGTGGGGAAATGTCCACCGGAGTAGCTATCGAGAAAGGTTCCGGTGAGGGGAGATTTGGTAACTACGCAATAGCGCGAAGCTCCAGGGGCAACCCCTAAGAAGGGACCCCAGGTGAAGACAAGGTTGTTTGCTTGGGAAAGGGGATCTATATTGGGATCGTTTTCGTCAAGCAACAGGGCCGCGCCAAGGCCTTTTCCTCCGATAAAATTGTTTAACCACTCCTTGGGAATTAACTCAGTTCTTATTTTTTTGTCAGTAAGATCCACTCGCAGAAGCTTGTTTTGAGTAATTTCACTCACCCCTTACGATCAATAAACTGCTTATAAAATTGAATATCGCATCAAGTCACAATTCTTTAATCTATCCGGACTCCCTGTTCTCGTAAATCAGCTTGAACTTTATCAATATTTACTTCTTCCGTAGTAGTCTTATCCTTGACCGACCTGGCAGCGGCAACTCCTGCCCCTTGACCGGTAACCGTGCAACACATCATCTGACGGGTAGCGGAGTGCGAAACCTGATCTCCCGCCACGGAACGACCCGCCACCAGCAAATTATCGATATCTTTGGGCACCATTATTCGATAAGGAACTTGAAAGTACCGGCCGTCCGTTGGCAGTATTACCAATCCGTAAGCGTCTAGAAACTCTGGGAAAATTCCGATTGAATCGTCAAACCTCGCCTGATTCATGACATCGGCCTCTGTCAAGTTATATGCGCCAATTATTTTTCTAGACTCCCTCGTACCGACAGCAGAGCCAATCGTTCGAAGTTCCGCATCAGAGAACCCCGGGACAAATTCTTGCAATGCCTTCACGGCCCAGATGACTTGTTTTCTACCTTTGATCTCAGCTTTGGTAAGGTCCCAAACGTCGGTAGGGTCAACGTCCTTCACTCTTGTAACGTTCAACCCAGTTGCTTCCCCAAATTCCGTTAAGCTATCCCAATATCCATCCAATGGGACATTTTCTGGAATTACCCCTTCCCTGCGGGCCCTTTCAAAAGCATTTTTAAAGTAAGGACTAAACAGGTCCTCTTCCTTCCCGGAAGTTTCCGCGGTCCAATCACCCACCGTCGGCTGCATGTCATTGACGTACTCTTTGAATTTATCAACGTCCACTCCGCTCATCCCAAACCCTACCGTAGCTGACATCAAGTCCTCTTTGTTAGCCTTATTGAATGGGGCACCTACCCGGGCGGCGATGTCGGCATCTCCCGTTGCGTCAATTACCCTCTCCGCGAAAATCGCTCCTCTCCCCGATTTACTCTCAGTAATTACTCCATTAATTCTTCCGTTCTCGACGATGCCATCAACAACGAACGTATGCAGCAGAGGAGTTATGCCTTCATTTTCAACCATCTTATCAGCTGCAATTTTAAACATATCGGCGTCCAGCAGTTGGCCTATTGATTCTGGATCATCATTTGTGCCCCCGAGCTCCTGAGTGAAGTTTTCAAATTCCAGACCGATTCCACCAGCTTCGACAGTGCCCTCGTGCCTGTACCAGCCGATGGATTCCACCATGGCTCCCGTGATGTTGCCCCCAAAGTATCCATATCTTTCAACAAGGGTTGTCTCTACGCCTTCACGAGCAGAGGCAATTGCAGCCGATAATCCTCCCGGTCCGCTTCCAACAACTAGTACCTCTGTCTCTGCAATCACTGGAATCTTATGTTCGGGTTCAGTAATTTGCTTCACCTTGGCCTCCTGTTAGTTACCGTCCTTTGTTTTTCCGCTTTGCGGAATTTGATTCTACTATACGGAAATTATTATAACAGAAATACACTTCTTTGTCAAGCAACCACTAAAAGTACAGCCTTATCGCAGAAAAATTGATGAGAACTAAGAAAAAGACATAAAGGCAAGAAACTTGAAAAAGGAAAAGATAAAAAAGAAATGTAGTTAAAATAACATTGGAGTGTTCCAGCCCAATTTTTACACCAGGTGGACTATCAGGGCTCCCCAGATAGTCAGCAGGATGTTCCCCACCGCGTATGGCACGGTGTATCCGATTACCGGGATCGTGCTCTTTGAGTCCTCCTTGACGGAATTCATTGCCGCGGTGCACGTGCCCGCCCCGGTCATCGCTCCCATCAACAAGACAGCATTTAACTTCAAGGCGTACCTGCCAAAGAACCAGGTCAGCAGGTGCGGTATGGTCGTCAGTAGGACACCGGCGAGAAAGATCTTAACCCCGGACTGCTGTAGGGCCGACAATGCTTTGGGGCCCGCCGACAGACCAACACAGGCGATAAACAGGTTCAATCCTAGATCAGTAAATACCCACAACGCCGACGAAGGGATCTTGCCCCAGGTAGGGCGCAGAGACCTTAGCCAACCGAAAAACAGACCGGAGACAAGAACGCCACCGCCAACGCCGAGCGTCAACGGAATTCCCGCGACTGGAACGGCAATCAACCCCAGTAGGGTACCGAGAACAATCCCCGCGCCGACGGTAACCAGGTCGGTCACGTTGCTGGACGGCTCGGGGTAGCCAATTTCGTCTGCAAACGCGTCCACGCGTTGTTTCTCACCCATAACCTGGAGGATATCTCCGGTATGAACTTTTAGGTTTAACGTAAACGGTAGCTCGTGTTCCTGCCGCTTGACCTTTCTCACGAAGCACCCACGGGCGTGTTTGTCCACCAGTTCCTTGAGAGTACTCCCGTCCAAATCCTTGTCCGTGAGGCAGACGTCCAGTATTTCTCCGACCATCTCGTGGAGCTCTTGTTCCTCGACCTCTTCACCCACCTTTTTGCCGGCGGCAAACATAGCTGCCTCGGTGCCCAAGAGGAGGAGAGTATCGCCTTCTTGTATCTCCATGCCGGGTTTTATATCCTCGATTACCTTACCCTTACGCTTGATCTTGTCGATGGAAACTCGCTCCGGAAAGACCGAATCCTCCACATCGCCTACGTTCATTCCGACCAGGTCCTCGTTGTTCACTGAGAACGCCCTGGGAAACACGAGGTTGTTCCACTTAAAGTTGTCGGTGGATTCGCCCTCGCTGACCTCCCCCAGGTCTTTTTTCACCTTGTCCGCCGAACCCGGAAGATCTATTCCAAAAACCCCCGCGATCAGCTTTAGTATTACTATCAACCCAGCGGTACCGAAGATATAAGTAATCGCGTAGGCCACGGCTACCTCCGCCTGGAGATTGATCTCCGCGGAGGGGGTAACGCCAGACAGGTGCTTCAGTGCGGTGTCGGCCGTCCCGATTACCGCGGACTGAGTTAGCGCTCCACCCAGTAGTCCGGCTACGTAACCCTGGTTCAGCCCGAACAGGTGCCCCAGGATAATCGCGGTACCGAGTGCGACAACGCTGAAGAAGACTGCCACACCCACAAACTTAAGCCCTCCACGTTTCAACCCGCCAATGAAATCGGGACCAACCTTGTAGCCGATACCGAAGATAAACAGGCCGAAGGAGACGGTCTTTAGAATGCCAAGGTCAAAGTGTGTGCTGGGATCAATAACCAGTGCCCCCACGACAATTCCCACCAACAGCACACTTGTGGTTGAGCCCAAGGAAAATCCCTTGACCTTGATCTTACCGAGCGCATAGCCTGCAGCCACGGTAGCAAACAGGAGCAGGGAAGGATTGCTCCTAAGAAAGTCCAAGATAAAGTTCATGTCTATCTCCTCGTGGTTTATTAAATAGGGGGCAAACAGCAGGGACTCCCGGCACGCTACTCACTATCTTCAAATTCATCGTGGTATCCGTCCAGTTGCTCGCTTATCGCCTTTCCGATCTTCTTATAGTCGTCTTTGAACAGATTTGCCAGAGAAACGCGCACCGACATCTCCGGGGCATCGAAACCGCCTCCGTCCAACAGCACGACGTCTTTCTCATCCGCCATTCGCCAGACGAAGTCGATCGGTTCGTACTCCTTTTCCAGCCAGGCCGAGAAGTCCTCGTCGTACCGCTCTTTCGCCAACTCTGGGATATCGATGGTTGTATAATAGTTTGCATACAGCGGGCTTTCCGGGCCTTCCGTTCCCAGTGAATCGTACAGCGCCTCGTAGCGCTCCTGGATTAAGTCCTGCACTTCCTTGCGATAGAGGCGGCTGTCCCGATCGAGAAGCTCCTGCAGCGAGAAGAGGACCATCATCACCTGTTGCGGGGTTGAAAGACCGGCCGTGTGATTGAGAGCAACTGCCCGGCTGTCGGCAACCAGACGGTCGATCAATTTGATTTCTTCCGGATCAGTTGATATCGTCTCGTAGCGATTGTGTAGCCCGAGCCGTTTCTCCTTTGGCAGGTCGGCGATCATCTCGTCCATGACGTTGTCCTCGTGTATTCCTATCGCTCCAAGGCGCCATCCTGTGGAACCAAAGTACTTCGAATAGGAATAGACTAGGATAGTGTTACGTGGAGCTACGGCAGCCAGGGACCTAAATCCGTTGATGAACGTCCCGTAGACGTCGTCCGTCAGCAGGATCAGGTCTTCTCGCTCGTTATCCACCAGGTCGGAAATATAGTTTAACGTATCCTCCGACATGCTAACCGAGGAGGGGTTGGACGGGTTGACAACGAAGAAGGCCTTTATTGAATGGTCCTTGAGTTTCTCCAGCTCTTCCTCCGGATACTTCCAATCCTCGTCTTCGTCCTGTTCCACCTCAACAATCTCCAGCTGATAGTCGTTAAGAGGTGGTATCTCCAGATAAGGGGTGAAGATAGGTGTTCCCAGAGCGATCCTGTCACCGGGATTAAGCAGGTGGTTTTCCTTCAACGTGTTGAAGACGTAGGTCATCGCCGCCGTTCCCCCTTCGGTCAGAAACAGGTCCATCTCCCCCGGGGGTGGGTCGTCATCGCACATGGTCAAATCGAGATACTCCCTGATGATCTTTTCCGTGTTAGACAGCACCCGGTCCGGAGTTGGGTAATGGTCACCGAGGACCGCATCGACCATCTCACCGATGAATTCATCACCCTCGATATCCAACTCCTCCGTCACGTAACTGTACGAGTCCTCCAAAAACCCCGCACCCACGTGTTCGGCGTGAGTCTCACAGAACCGCAAAAAGCGCTCTCCCATCCCTTCTTTCTCCGGCGCACCGGCTAACCCGTAGCGCTGTAGGACCCGATGTCCCTCTTCCAGGGCAAGATTTCCCAGCAGAAAATATGCCTGTCGCGGGAGGGTAGCTACCCAGTTAGGGTTTCCCCGCCCTGCATTGAGCATCATCTCCTCGCTCGGTCTGACGGCCATAGATATTAACTTGTCCTTCAGTTCGAAAGGGCTCAATTCTTCGTACTTCTTTTCTTTTTCTCGTCTGGTCACGTTTTTCCTCCTGAATAGCCTTAGATTGCAGTTTCAATAGAGGCCAGATAGCTAATAGAGTTGATACCATGGCTTCCCAAGGTTTTTTTACATTACTAAGTATTATATTTAGATATAGGCAGCCGTCAACATAAGAAAGGGGGGGTTATGGGTTATACGGAGGCCAGCGCGGAGGAATAGCTTAGATTTGAATAAAATAAAAAGTAGGCTACCCGTCTACTTCAGGGTAGCCTACTTTGGGGATTGTGTGGCTTGAAACCCGCGGGCTATGTTGTCGTTAGGTCTAAGGCAGGGTATTTTTTGCCAGTTGTGAACCCACCTTGATGCCGTACTTCTTCATTAGTCCGTCCTTCATCGCCAGCACCCAACGATGATCTTTCTCTACTTCAACTTCATCATCGGACGTCTTAGCGTCTTTAACCTCTACTACTTTGCCTTCTCCGTCTATTACCGCCATTGACAAAGGGGCCTT
>JAGYME010000033.1 GCA_018400715.1 Candidatus Bipolaricaulota bacterium | reverse complement strand
CCAGCGTATTCGAGGGTTCGCTCGCTGGATCCGGTTTCGATTATTACGACCACGGCCTGCGCGCGGGAGACATTCTTTTAGAGGTCATGGGTGGAACGCCACCAAACGAAATACAAATTCAGACCATGCAGGTGGAGGACCTCATGTTAGCCCTTAACCTGGACTACGCCCGGGAGATTGACTACAAGTTCCCGGAGGAGGTCTTTAAGCAGGCGACCGAACTGGTCGGCGGTGGAAAAACCTGGGTCGTGAAAGAAGAAAACTAAACGTGGGAGTTAATGGAGATCCAGGGCCCGTAATTTAAGCTGGGCCCTGGATCGCCGCAGCGAGAACTATCGTTCAATTGACTGGGTGATTTGGTTAGATGTCATTGTTTATTAATGCTATTGAGCAGGGGCTAGTTTACGGGCTCATGGCCCTTGGCGTCTTAATTACTTTTCGAGTGCTGGACTTCCCTGACCTGACCGTCGACGGTAGTTTTACCATGGGGGCAGGGATCACCGCAGCTCTTACAGTCGCTGGTTGGAATCCATACCTTGCCCTGTTGCTGGGCATATTGGGAGGGATGGCCGCCGGAACATTCACGGGTATTCTCAGCACCAAGTTAAATATCTTGAACCTCCTGTCCGGAATTCTGACCATGACTCTACTGTATTCCGTCAACCTGAGGATAATGGGACGTCCAAACATACCGCTGCTGGGCCAGACCACGATCCTCGATCAATTCAACTCCCTGTTATCCGGGGTTGGTCTGGGGGATTACAGCAACCTCATCTTTTTTGGCATTGTGCTGATAGCGCTCAAAGCGTTAATTGACCTCTTCTTCAACACGGAACTGGGGCTGGCTCTCCGGGCGACGGGAGATAACGAGCAGATGATAGTAGCTCAAGGTGTGAATACTGACGTAATGAAGGTCCTCGGTCTGGCGATTTCCAACGGCCTCGTCGCGTTTTCCGGCGGACTGGTTGCCCAATACTCCGGCTTTGCCGACGTGGGAATGGGTATTGGGATGATAATCGCCGGCCTGGCCTCCGTAATCGTCGGAGAGACACTTCTCCCAACGAAGAGCTTCATGTGGGTGACGACGGGAGTAGTCACTGGATCGATAATCTATCGGGCAGCAATTATGTTAGCCCTTCGCTACGGGTACAACCTCGGATTCAAAGCAAGCGATTTAAAGTTGATCACCGCGCTCATCGTAATCGTCGCCCTAGCGACGCCACATGTCAGAGAAAAACTCAACTTTAAGATTGGAGAAAAGGCGAACCTCTCAGAAACCGAATAGGGGGTAGAGATGCTACACGCTAATAACTTAACAAAGTGCTTCTTTCCAGGCACACCAAACGAGATAGTTGCGCTCAATGGCCTAAGCATTGAGCTTTCGGAGGGGCAATTTCTTACGGTAATCGGCAGCAACGGAGCGGGAAAGACGACTTTTCTCAACCTTATTGCTGGTTCACTTTTCCCATCGGAGGGGAAGATAACCCTGAACGGAAAAGACGTCACAACCGTCCCGGAACACGTCCGCGCCCAGATGGTCGGACGGGTGTTTCAAGAACCGGGCATGGGTACGGCTTCGGGAATGACGGTCGCACAAAACCTCGTCCTCGCACTTAACAAGGGCCACAAGGGGTTGAAGATCGGCGTAACCCAGGACCGGAAAAGCGCACTCCGCGAAGAACTGGAGCAACTCGGCCTGGGACTAGAAGAGCGTATGAACGAGAGGGTTACCCATCTGTCGGGCGGACAGAGACAGGGGTTGGCCGTCCTAATGGCCACGCTAACAATGCCGAAAATCTTATTGCTCGACGAGCACACGGCATCGCTTGACCCCAAGAACGCCAGGAAAATACTTGAGATCACCGAACAACTGGTCACGGAAAAGAACCTGACCACGATAATGGTTACTCACGACATGAATCAGGCAATCGATCTCGGTGACCGCCTCGTGATGCTCCACAGGGGTTCCTTCGTCGCCGACGTCAACGGGAAAAAGAAGGAACAACTGACGGTCGATAAACTCGTCGAGCTCTTCTCCGAAAGAAACATCGTCGACGATGAACTCCTGCTCACCATGACCTAAGGGGCTTAATATTTCCCCGGGTTATGGTATCCTTAAGTTCTGAGGGGGGATGAGGTTGAGCGCTGGAAAGATATTTGTCGTAATTTTGGGAGTGTTTATCCTCTTGATCGGATTGGCCCTGAGTCTTGGGGGTGGAGCCCTTCTCTGGGCAAACGTAGCCGTGAAGGACGGTGACGGCTATTATTCCACCAGGACGCTCGAGATCAGGCGGGACGCCTACGCAATCACAACCTATCCCGCCCGGATAAATTTTGGGGCAGCTGGGATTATCGATTGGCCAAACCTGGTAAAAATTAAGGTATCGGTGACGAACCAGAAGGAGGAGAACCTCTTCGTCGGAATACTCACGGAATCCAAGTTAAAGGAGTATCTGGGAACCGTCACCTACGACGAGATCCGGGAGCTTCGGATAAATCACCCATTTAGTGACCCAAAAATCGCTTATACCAGACACACCGGGAGTTCCGAGCCGAAACCACCGGCCTCACAGGACATCTGGAGCGAATCAGCTTCCGGGGACGTAACGGAGGGGTTAACCTGGGGGGTCGAGGAAGGTAGTTATTCGGTGGTAGTTATGAACGAGGATGGATCGCGGGGATTGGACGTGGTGGGCTCCGTCGGCGTCAAGGTTCCAATAATATTCGGTCTAGGGATAGGCCTGCTTGCCGGCGGGATAGTCCTGGTTATTTTTGCCTTCCTGCTCATTTATCTAGTTATTTCTGAGAACAAAAGGGTTAACCCAACTGAATAGCCATCGGGAGGCTCTACAGTCACACTTTTAATTATCGAGAAGGTGAAAGTATGATCGTTCCCGGCAGGGATAACCTCACGGGGATACTTGACGAAGACCTGCAGGTCCAGCCGGCGGGAGTGGACCTGACCGTGAGGAAGATAGAGCTGTTTCAAGAGCCTGGCGTGTTGGACTTCGACAACTCCTCCAGAAAGATCGCCAACGGCGAGGAAGTGACCGGCGGGAGGCTAGAGGGCGGAAGTTCCTATCGAGTTACTTACAACGAAACGGTAAGCGTACCAAACGACGCCGTCGGCGTTATCCTGCCCAGATCATCGCTGTTGAGAAACGGCGGCCATTTAGTTTCCGCTCTCTGGGACCCCGGGTATGAAGGGAGAGGGCAAGGCCTATTACAGGTGCTCAACCCCCACGGACTGATAGTTAAAAAAGACGCCCGGATAGGCCAGATCGTGTTTCTCGCCCTCGAAGGTGAAGTATCCGATGGCTATGACGGGGAATTCCAGGGGGAAAACCTTTAGTCCCGGCGAGAGGTTATTTCGACTTCAAACTGTCCACCTTAAGGGCGAAGTCCTCGGCATCTGAGATATCTATTTCGTCCGAATCCAGCGTGATAACGCGCTTTCCCTCGACTTTGATAACCAGTCTGTCTTTTTTCACGAAGACCTCAATGTCTCGGAGGTCGTGGTCCAGGCCGATGCCCGACCTGTAAAGTGCTCTATCGACGATGCCGTTGACGTACTTGTCCACGTACTGCTCGACCTTCTCCATAATCACCCTGGCCAGGCCTGATTGCCTCTGTGTATTTTCGTGGAGTTCGTCCTTGGCCTTTCTGATCTCTTCCTGGACGTTCTTGCTGAGCTCGATAGAAAGGTGGTCCTTCGTCAGCACGAGCGTCAGTTCGTTGTCGTCCGAGGTTATCCTCGCGATCTCGTCCTGCCAGGTCAGCTCGTACAGCCGGTGCTTCCCCAGCCCCTTTAACTCACGCGTGCCAAGATCAAGGTATTGAAAGTCGCTATCGTGGGCCCGGTCCCTCAGCTTGGACGAAACGACTATTTGTCCCCCTTTGGCGTACCCCGCCAGTCGGGCGGCAACGTTCACGGAATGGCCGAAGATGTCGTTGGCCTCTCGTATAGCTCCCCCATAATTCAGACCTATGCCCGCGGAAATAGTAAAATCGGGGTTGGCGCTATTGTGTTCGTACAACGCCCGCTGCATGGCGATGGAACTCTTCAATCCTTCTTCAGGGCTGGGAAAGGTATTCATTACGCCGTCGCCATAAGTCTTAACCAGGTCTCCGGAATACCTCTCAACCTGCTCCTCTACCAGGTCGGTAAAGGTTCTTACCAGCCTGTAGGCCTCCTGGTCCCCTCTTTCCGCGGTATACGTGGTGAAGTCCCTGATGTCGCTAAAAAGTATGGTAACCTTGTCGTTCTCTCCCATGAAATTCGCCCGTCCGGGAAACTTACGAGCTTAACGAAGCGCTGGTCTTTCTTAGTCTCCGAGCCAGTTCGGCAATAATATTCATAGCAATATCAGGATAGGTCTTGATTAGTGCCTTGATATCCCAGTTGGTTAGGAGGAGGCATTCCGTATCCTCTACCGCAATAACATCCGCGGAACGCGGCTGGCCGTCCAAGACAGCCATTTCTCCGAAGAACTGGCCGGCCCCCAACCTTGATAGGGTCTTTTTTCCCTGTTTCACTTCAACCTGGCCGTCAAGGATCAGATAGAAACCCGCCTTCTTTTCTTCGCCCTCTTTGACGATAGCCTTCCCCTCATCGTACTCTTTCTCCTTAGCAGTCTTAACAACTGATTTCAACTGCTTGGTGCTCAGGGTTGAAAATAGGGGTACTTCTTTTAACATCTCAACAGTCTCGTCTGCCATTATATTAAAACCTCCTAAGTTCTTGAATGAGCAAAACGGTCTTACCGGTACCTAGATTCCTTTCTCCGAAAAAATATAGCGGATAACGTGAAAAAATACAAAACATCCCCCACTTTGCCCGAAGGCCGAAATCCGATAAAATTTATTCCTATAGGAGGTACTTGCCTTGAATTACATAACAGAGGGAGAAAGTGTCGGCCTTGGGCCGATTAAAAAGGAAGACTCGAAGTTGTGGGTGAAGTGGTTTAACACGCTGGAAGTATCTCAATACCTATCTACATTTAAGTCCATCATGACACCCGAGAACGAAGAGGAGTACTACGGTTCTGCAGTTCTCTCGCTGCACAGCATTAACCTGACGGTTAAGGAGTTTACCGAGAGGGCCAAGAGGACCTACAAACGGGCTGGCTTCAAGGAGGCGGGAAGGTTACGCGATTGCTGGATGGTTGACGGGAAATTCTGGGACGACGAGAGGATGGACATTCTGAGGGACGAGTTTTACGAAGAGCACGACTCCGTCATAGCGGATAAGTACTTGCACAGGTAAAATGACACCCTTTCGTCTCCGCCAGCAACAACAAAAGCAGGCCTTCCCGATCTAAATGCAAACCTGGAAACTCCGCATCCGCTATATCGGCGCTCTGCTCTGGGTATTTGGCTTCATCGTCATGACTCCCCTACTCGTGGTTCCCGCCTTCGAGGGAGTGACGTTTCGGTTATCGACGGTCCTACCATTCCTTCTGCCGGCGGCAGTTTCTTTGACCGTAGCGGGTGCCCTAACCCACACGATCGAACTGAAACCCCTGTCGGGAAAGAGCGCGGTGATCGTCGTCGCTCTCGGCTGGTTCGTCATATCGCTCGCCGGGGGCGTTCCCTTCATCGTCAGCAACCAACTGGGGTTTTTGGATGCCCTGTTCGAATCTACCAGTGGGTTTACCACTACGGGGATAACGATGATAACGGATTTGACACAAATTCCCCCAACTCTAATATTCTGGCGCTCCCTGACCCAGTGGATCGGGGGACTGGGGATACTGACCCTGTTCTCCGTGCTCGTCTTCAGCGGCGAGGCATCTCACCGGCTATTCGGGGCGGAGAGCCATAACGTCATCTCGGAGCGCCCATCTCCGGGGCTGTTCAACACGTTAAAGATCCTTTGGTCGGTATACTCGCTGTTTACCGGACTGATTGCCATCGCCCTGACCCTTGAGGGTTTGCACTGGTTTGATGCAATCAATCACGCGCTGACAACCCTGTCCACGGGCGGCTTTTCCCCGCATAACGCCAGCATAGATTACTTCCGACAGGCGGGTTACAGGCACTACCGCCTTATCGAGTATACGTTCATCGTGGGGATGACTCTGGGCGGGATAAGCTTCGTCGTCCATTACCGCGTGTTGCGGGGGGAATTCAAAGCCCTGTGGCAGGGCATGGAGATAAAGCTCTTCTACAGGTTTATCCTGTTCAGTACCGGCCTCATCCTGCTAGACCACTTTCTCAGACACGGGTTAGGGGCGCCATTTGAGGCGCTAAGAGTTTCGTTGTTCCAGGTTATTGCGGTCATCACTACGACCGGGTTTGGCACCCGGGACATAGGTGGTCCCTTCTTTCCAGTCTTCTCCAGACAACTATTCCTGATCCTCATGGTGGTCGGGGGCATGGTCGGATCGACTAGTGGAGGGGTAAAGGTATTTCGGGTTGGGGTACTCTGGAAGACGGTCAAACAACAGGTCCAGAGATTTGTCCGTCCCTCCAGGGCGGTCAATCCTTTGATCGTCGACGGAAAGATACTGCCCGACGAGGAGATAAAGCGGATATCAGTCCTGGTCTACGCCTGGATCCTCTTCCTCATCTTCGGAGGTCTGGTCACCGGCCTGTCCTCGGGAATCGGGCCATTTGCTTCCTTCTCTGGAATGTTTTCCGCGCTTGGAAATATTGGACCCAGTTACATACCATTGGAAAAATGGCCGGGTCTGAATCCGCTGATAAAGATTACGTACATCTTCGGGATGTTAGCGGGCAGGCTAGAAATTCTGCCCGTAATTTTGCTGTTTAACCCGAAACTATGGAGGTAAACATGTACATTGTAGTTGCTGGCGCCGGCCTGATGGGGCGCGAGCTCATTAAACGTCTGGTCGATAACAAGCACGACGTAGTAGCAATAGACGTCGACGCGGAGGTCTGCAATCGGGTCTATCGTAACTACGGAGCGGTTTCAGTTAACGGAGATGCTACCGACGTGGACGTTCTAGAAGAGGCCGAGATCGAACGAGCTGACGTTGCGGTGGGGTTGATGGGCAGGGACGCCAACAACCTCTCCTTTGCCCTTCTCGCCGACAGCTATGGGGCTAACAGGATATTCACACGGATGAGAAACTCGAAGTACGAAGACGCCTACCGGGCCGCCGGAGTGACCAAGGCAATTAACATAGTCAACCTCTACTTGGACCAGTTCTCCCTGGAAATCGAACAACCCAAACTGCAGAGGGCCGCTACCCTCGGAGGCGGGGAGGCGTCGATCGTGATCGTCGAGGTGCCCGAGAACTCTCCCGGTGCCAACGAAACAATTGCCGAGATAACTAAGAACAAGAAGTTCCCCACTGAGTGCGTGATAGCGGGGATATACCGCGAAGACGAATTTATCATCCCCAGAGGTAATCAGGAGATACTACCGGGAGATCGAGTGTTTCTAGCTGCCGCTTTTTCCAATATCCGGAAGGCAGCTAAATTCCTCGGGGTTGAGTCGAAGAGCTGGTTCAAGAGGCTGGGGTAAGCAGGCCGAACTTAGCCCTGGGGCATTCTCAGCTATTGTTGGTAATTCTCGTTGAACTGGTTGAAGACGACTTGTCGAAAGTCTCCTTCACGTTAGACTCCCAGCCGGGGCGATTATCCGGCCGTCCACCCTGGTGAGTTCCTCGGATAGGTCTTTATTTTCATCACCACGACCGGTATTCTAGTATATATTGGTCGGGGCAAGCCCCTGGTCAGCATCTTAAACGCCTGATAATCTGCGGGGACCGTCCAACCGCTATTCCCCGTCTAGATAGGCTTTAAGCACCTTCTCCGGCGTAGCTGGATAGCTATAGATCCGCGCCCGAATCGCATCGCTTATGGCGTTTATTACGGCACCATGAGATGCCATAAGGGGTACTTCTCCTAACCCCTTCGCGCCGTACGGGCCTTCGGGGTATTCAGCTTCCACGAAATCCACAATCATGTCGTCGGGAATGTCCATAGAAGTGGGAACAAGGTAATTGGTAAAGTCGGGATCGAGGAATTTCCCGCCTTCCATCGCCAGGTCTTCTGACAGGGCAAATCCTATTCCCTGCGCGGCGCCGCCTTCTACCTGACCGGCAGCGGTAGTCGGGTTAATTATCCGACCGGAATCGTGCACGGCGACGTGCTGGGTAAGGTTCACTTTGCCGGTAACCGTATCGACCTCGACTTTGGTAATATGCGTCGCGTAGGAAAAGACAAAGTACGCGTCCCCCCGGGCCGTCTCCGGGTCCCAGTCCTTCACTCCCTTCTCAGCCCAGCCCTCAGCAGCCATGTCGACGTTGTTTAACCACATCTCGCCCGCGACTTCATCAAGATCCACGCTCTCATCCCCGTCCTCGCACACGATCTGACCGTCTTCGATGGAAACTGATTCACATCCAAGTATTTCCTTAGCTACCCGTTCTATTCGGGGTTTTAGGTTGTTAACCGCGTTGACGATCGCGTTGCCCGACATCGTCGTCGCCCTGGAGGCAACGGTCGGTCCGCTGTCGGGGACCCGCGACGTGTCGACCTCCGTCATATTCACGTCTTCCAGCCGCACGCCAAGTGCCTCGGCAGCAATTTGTGAGAGGACCGTTTCGGCGCCCTGGCCCATTTCAGTATTGCCCACCGCGAATGTAAGGGAGCCGTCAGACTCCAACTTGACGTAAGCGCCGGCCTTGTCGAGAATCGGCGCTGAGGCTCCCATGCCTACGCCGTACATGACGCTCGAAACCCCAATTCCCTTTTTCACGTTCTCGTGCCGGGAATTCCACTCCGAATACTCCCGTTTCGTCTCGGTCCACCCGGAGAGTTCCTCGGCCCGTTCCAGCGTTTGAGCGGCACCTACGCTCTTTTCCAGACGCTGATTCGTCGCGGTAACGTCACCGGGGCGGAGGATATTCTTCTTTCTCAGTTCTACCTGGTCGATCCCGACTTCCTCAGCCAGAAGTTCAAGTTGGGACTCGTAGGGGAAAATAACCTGAGGGCTCCCAAACCCCCTGAACGCCCCGTTTGGGACCTTGTTTGTCGCCACGCTCCGGGCGACTACTTTAACGTTGGGCACGTTGTAGGGTCCGGTTGCGTGGACGAGGGACCTCCACAGGACCGCGGGTGACAACGTCTGATAGGCCCCTGAATCTAGATATATACCGACCTTAACACCGGTCAGGTTACCATCTCGATCGGCAGCGGTTACGTAACGTACGGTCGAAGGGTGCCGTTTACTGGTTACCTTGATGTCCTCCCGGCGGTCGTAAATCAACTTTACCGGTTCGTTGGTAGCGTGCGAGAGAAGTGCGGCATACGCACTCAGTTGTGATGGAACGTCTTCCTTTCCGCCGAACGCCCCTCCAGTAGCGACCTGCACCACTTTTATTCTGTTGAGCGAGAGGCCAAGCACGCGAGAAACGGCGTTCCTTACGTAGTAGGGACATTGCATAGTCCCCCTGATTTCAATCCCACCGTGGGGAGCAGGCAGGGCGACGACGCCTTGAGGTTCCATGTAAGCGTGCTCCTGGTAACCCGTTTCGTATTCCCCTTCCACGACGACCGGCGAGTCCTCAATGGCCCTGTCAACGTCTCCTTTATCTATCTCCAACCTGGTGAATAAGTTACCCCCCTCGCTGAACTCGGGCTGGGCGACCTCGGGACTGTTCTCTTGTAGGCTCTTTTGAGGGTCAAGGACGGGTTCCTCTTCCTCGTACTCTACCTCGATCAAGTCTCCTATTTGGTCAGCCTGGCGCCGGCCACGGACGGCGATTAGGGCAATTGGCTCACCATCGTACCTTACGGTTGACTCCGCCAGTGCCGGTTGATCGTCCTCGATGACCGGGACCACGTTCTCGCCGGGGACGTCCTCCGCGGTTAGGACCGCTTCAACGCCCTCCATCTCACGCAGTTCTTCGAAGTTGTCATCTACTACCCTGCCCCGAGTTACCGTGCTCCTGACAACGACGGCCGTCAACGCACCAGAAGGGAAGATATCAGCGGCAAACTGGGCGTCGCCAGTAACCTTGTCCCTCGCGTCGACCCTCCTACTGCCTTCGCCGACGGGCCCCTTTACCGAAACCTCATCATTGGAGTCGTCTCTACGTCGTTCCATATTATCTCCCGTTAGTTAATATGAATTAATTTGTTTGATTGTACATTATAGATGAAACCGTTGAAAGGTCACTATCCTCAATGGGTGGGTAAGTCAGTCAGAATAGAACCCCTTGGCAATAGCGTTTTGCTTGGGGACGAAGTCAAGAAGGTCCTCATTAGCGAGACGGCCGTCCTGCACCAACACCTCCCCGTCGACCATGGTAAAGTCGACTCCCTTCGTGTCACACATTATCAGGGCCGAGACGGGGTCCGAAAGACCACCTGCGTACTCCAACCTGTTCAGGTCAACCATCACCAGGTCAGCAGCCTTGCCGGGCTCAATTGACCCGATCTCTTCTTCCCGTCCAAGGGCCCTTGCCCCACCAATTGTCCCAAACTTCAGGACCTCGCGGGGAGATAGGGCTTCCGCTCCGTACTTCACCCGCTGCAGCAACAACCCCTGACGCAACTCCTTGATCATATTAGAACCGTCGTTGCTCGCGCTTCCATCAACTCCAAAGCTTATATCTATTCCCGTTTCCTTCATCTTGGTAACCGGAGCGATCCCCGAACCCAACCTCATATTCGACGAGGGGCAATGAGACATGCCGACGCTCGCCCGCGACAGTCTCTTGATTTCGTCATCCGTGAGGTGGACCAGGTGAGCAAACCAGACGTCGTCCCCCACCCAGCCAAGTTCTTCCATATAATCCACCGGCCGCAGGCCAACCTGTTCGAGGCAGAACTGGTTTTCGTCCTCGGTCTCGCCCAGGTGTGTGTGTAACCGTACTCCCTCCTGGCGGGCCAACCTGGCGGTCTCTCTCATAAGTTCATCTGAGACCGAAAACGGTGAACAGGGTGAAAGAGCGACCCTGACCATGGAAAACTTCTCCTCGTCGTGGTACTCGTCTATCACCCGTTCGTATTCCCCGAGGATCTCTTCTTCCGTCTGAACGACCTCTTTTGGGGGCAACCCCCCGTCCTCTCTGGAGAGAGACATGCTTCCCCGAGTTGGGTAAAACCTTATACCTACCTGCATCGCGGCCCGGACTTCGGTATCAAATAGCTTGTTGTTTCCCCCCGGGAAGAGGTATAGGTGATCGCTGGTCGTCGTCGCACCGCTGAGGAGGAGTTCGGCCGTCCCAATTACCGTGCTGGTGTAGATTGCCTCCTCTCCCATTTTCGCCCAGCGGTCGTACAGCGCAGTTAACCAATCGAACAGTTTTGCGCTGTTGACCTCTTTGAAGTTTCTAAACAGGGTCTGGTAGAGGTGGTGATGGGTGTTGATCAAGCCGGGGATCATAACCATGTCCGTAGCGTCGTATCTCTCGTCAGGATCCCGGCCAGAATAAGGAACCTCACCCACCTCTTCGATCTCGTCACCCGAGATCAAGACGTAAGCGTCGGTAAACTCTCGCCCCTGAGAGTCGGCGGTAAATATCGTGTTGACGTTTTCGATTAACTTCAACTTGCCCATGGATTGACCCGGTAGCGATATTAACCACGGAACCGAGGTTTTGCAACTGGGAATTGGTCCCGAGGTACCGCGATCCGATCGCGGTTAACTCACTCAGTCAATTAGATTATGGGACCGACCAGGTGACCGATATATAAGACTAGAGATGCACTAACGGTAATAAGTATGTTGTCGTCAATCGGACCAAACTCGTACCGTTCGATGTAGGACGCTACAACTGCTGCGATTAGCCCCCACAACGCAATTCCCCCTTGAGCCGCCAGGACGTAGCCAACGGGGGCAGAAAGTGCCAGCATAAACACGTTACCCACGGCGCTCTTTGTCCGCCTCTGGTACATAAGGTTCCGCACAACTCCAGTGATCCCATCCCCGAATGCCATAAACACCGGTGGAATTATCGCGATCCAGGGGTTGTCGAAGACGATCCAGAGGACGAAGACTGAAAGTCCCCACATGAGGCAGAAATGGACCTCGTTCTCGTTCTTTTCCACCTGGACGGACTCGATCAGGTTACCCGTTATATGAGGAATTAACGTCAAAACTGATAAACAGAGTCCAACGATTAACGGGTAAATATACGGAAAGGGGAACGTCCCGTCCTTGAAGACGAATGGGACGGCGAACAACGCGACCCCTCCGGCGAGCATGTGGACAATTTTCCTGTCGTAATAGACGGCGACGTTCTTTTCCAACCCGGCGTTCAGCATCCACCGATAGGGATACTTAGTAAGAACCGTTACCAACAGCGCGTAAATTGTGATTACGATTACCCAGAACACTTCATTGTTGTATAAGAACTGTAAGAAGTTCACTGTACCATCCTTTACGATAAATTTATCAAATAGACCTGTAATACAGGTACTAGTTTAACCTAAAAAGTCGGTTTGTCAAAAACCTTTGCCGGGTCCAATTATCCCTTGCAGATTTATTTGAAAATGATTTTCATCTATAATAGACTCAGTTAACTGAATTGACATGAACGAAAAAACGACCCCGTTAATAAAATTTGATTCCGTCGTCAAGAGGTTTCCCGGCGTAGTCGCAAACGATGAGGTCTCGTTCGAGGTCGAAGAAGGGACAATACATTCCCTGCTGGGTGAAAATGGAGCCGGGAAGACTACGTTGATGAAGATCCTCTACGGCCTCTACCGCCAGAACTCGGGATCAATATATCTCAGGGGGGAGAAGACCGAAATCGATTCCCCAACTAAGGCGATAGAGCTCGGAATCGGGATGGTCCATCAACACTTCAAACTCGTCTCCAACCACACGGTAATAGAAAACATCGCCCTTGGTCTCTCCGACGTAAGCGTGACCCGACCTACCCAGCAGATAGAGAGAAAGTTAATCGAGCTCGCAGGCAAGTACGGCCTGGAGGTCGACCCCCGGGCAAAAATATGGCAGCTTTCTGCCGGCGAGAAACAGCGTGTGGAAATCCTCCGGGCCCTCTACCGCGGTGCCGAGATCCTTATCCTCGACGAACCCACGTCGGTACTTACACCTGGAGAAACCGAGAGGCTCTTCGGCGTTTTGGAAGAGATGGTAACCGGCGGGAAGAACGTAATATTCATCACGCATAAGCTGGACGAGGTAATGAAAATAAGCGACCGAGTGACGGTGCTAAGGGAGGGAAGGGTTATCGATACGCTGGACACGGCCTCCACTAATAAACAGGAACTGTCGAAAAAGATGGTCGGTCGCGAAGTCCTGTTTGACCTGGAGAGAAACCCCTGCGACAGAGGCGAGAACGTCCTCGAGGTAGAAGGGATAACCGGGTATAACGACAAGGGCGTCGTGGCAGTAGACGACCTCTCCTTTTCCGTCTGCGAGGGGGAGATACTTGGCGTAGCCGGCGTAGCGGGAAATGGACAACGCGAACTGGCTGAGGTCTTGACTGGATTGCGCGAAGCAACTTCGGGCAGGGTCCTAATCAACGGAAAAGACCTTACAAACGCTTCGCCCCGGGAGATCGCCGAAGAGAGGGTGGCACACGTTCCAGAGGACAGGATAAAACAAGGAATCGTCGGCAAACTTACGCTAAGCGACAACGCCATACTAAAGAACTACAGGAAAAAGCCGTTTTCTCGGGGGATGTTTATTAACTACCGCAAGGTGAAGGAGTGGACGAAGGACTTGATAGAGGAGTTTAATGTAAAGGTTCCTGGAGCGGACACCCCTGCCAACCTGCTCTCCGGAGGGAACATCCAGAAACTCATCCTGGGTAGAGAGGTCTCTTCAGACCCCAGACTAATAATTGCCTCGCACCCGACCTACGGCCTGGACGTGGGGGCGGCTGAACAGATTAGAAACCTTTTGTTGAAACAGAGAGATAACGGGGTCGCGGTGCTATTGATTTCGGAAAACCTGACCGAGGTCACTTCTTTGAGCGACAGGATCGCCGTCATCTTCGAAGGCAACCTCATGGGGTTGGTAGAGAGGAACGAAACAACAAGAGACGAAATTGGCATGATGATGGCGGGAACGAGATTTGAACAACTAGAGCGATAGGTGAGGGGATGCAGGAATATTTACCATTTGAGATAACGGAGCGGCCTAATCCCTCCGGGTTCGTCATAATTACGGTATCTTTGCTCGCACTGCTGTCGGCATTTCTCGTTGCCAGCTTTGTCTTCTGGGCATACGGGACGAACCCGATCACGGCTTATACTGCGCTGTTCGACGGGGCCTTCGGCGGCGTCTACGAACTGTCCGAGACGATACGCCGGGCCATTCCCCTACTTCTGGCGGGGGTAGGGCTAGTTATCGCCTTCAAAGCGCAGTTCTGGAACATTGGCGCGGAAGGACAACTCCTGCTGGGAACCATTGCTGCCACCTGGGTGGCCCTATTTAGCCCCGTCCCGGAACCTCTTATGGTCCCCGCCATGTTCTTCTTCGGGTTTCTCGCGGGTTCGCTGTGGGCACTCGTCCCCGCTGTGTTGAAGAGCAAGCTGGGGATAAACGACGTCATCACGACCCTAATGATGAACTACATCGCCATCAACCTCGTCCTGTTTCTGGTCCAGGGGCCGTGGAAAGGAGAACACCAATGGGGCTTCCCCTATAGCGACAACTTTCCGGCAGCTGCCCAATTAGGGACGCTGGGGACGACGAACGTCCACTGGTTAACGCTAGTGATTGGACTTGTCGCCGCCGGACTGATTTACGTTTTGATCAACCGGACGACTCCGGGATACGAGATCAGGGTCCTGGGCAGTAACCCCTCAGCGGGCCGGTTTGCGGGCATGAGTTACGTCAAGACGTCGATTATGGTTATGTTCATTTCCGGAGGGATGGCGGGAATGGCGGGCGTAGGCGAGATCGCGGGCATACACCACATGTTAAGGAATCCGTCCGAGCTATCTCTCGGCTACGGATACACGGCGATCATCGTCGCCTGGCTTGCCCGGAAGAACCCCCTGGCGGTAATCTTGACTGCTTTCTTCTTTGGGGCGATCTTCGCGGGTGGCGACGCCCTGAAAGTCTCTCTAGGGTTGCCATTTCAGATAACGGACGTATTCAACGGTTTGATACTCTTCTTTCTGATCGGCAGCGAGATATTGATGAACTACAAATTTGAGTGGAGGCGAAGCCCATGATAGAGGCCTGGGTTATTGGTACCCTTGCCCGAACGCTTGCGTACGGCACCCCTCTGTTGCTTGGCACCCTGGGGGAAATCTACTCGGAGAGGTCCGGGGTCGTAAACCTCGGTGTCGAAGGTATGATGATAATGGGGGCAATTAGCGCCTTTGCTACTGCCTTTACCACCGGAAATCCCTGGCTGGGCATTCTAGTAGCAGCAATTGCAGGTGGGCTGGCGGCGCTGGTCCACGCCTTTGCCAGCATCACCCTGAGGGCAAACCAGGTCGTCTCGGGGTTGGCGTTGACCATGCTGGGGTTGGGATTATCAGGTCTCTTTGGCAAGGGATTTGAGGGCAAGCCGCTAGACTCGACGATTTCCAACGTTACGGTCCCTCTGCTTAAGGATATACCCTACCTGGGTAAGATCCTCTTCATCGACCAGAATCCGATTGTCTATATCAGCATAGTCCTGACTCCAATTCTCTCATATATTTTGTTTAAAACTTCCATAGGAATAACGATTCGGTCGGTCGGCGAAAACCCCGCCGCCGCGGATTCCGCGGGAATCAACGTCTGGAAGGTAAGATATGCCTGCGTACTGCTGGGAGGAGTCCTCGCCGGGATCGCTGGTGGTTATTTGTCCATCGCTTACAGGCCGGCCTGGACACAGGGTATGACCGGAGGTATGGGGTGGTTGGTTATAGCGTTGACGATATTTGCCTCTTGGAAGCCGGGGAGAGGACTAGTCGGCGCCTATATCTTTGGCGCGCTGATCCACCTTTCTTACCGCCTGCAGCCCTTCGTCGCGCCACAGCTTCTAAAGATGATGCCCTATGCATTTGCCATACTCGCGCTCGTCGCGCTGGCAATTGGGCCGGGCAAACAGAAATCAGAGGAACCAAACTCGTTAATGGAGCCTTACGTCAGAGGTGAAAAATAGGGGGAATTTAGTTTAAATTTCTCCGTGAATTTCGGACTATATGTATGAAACATAATTCGTCTCTTATCGGAAGAGCGAATTTACGTATAATCCCAGTAATAGGGTCTGGGAGTTTCTACCTCCGCACCGTAAACGCGGGGACTACTTCTATCGACCGTTTTGTCTGGGGCAACATTAAAACGTGGAGGTCTCTTATATGAAAAGATTTATAGTTTTCACACTGGTGTTGTTGGTGGGATTAGGCTTTATGTTCAACGTCGGACTGGCCGCTGACGGGGATAAGCTCAAGGCTGGGTTTATTTACGTCGGGCCGGTCGGTGATTACGGCTACTCTCAGGGTCACGACGAGGGTAGAAAATACGCTGAAGAAATATTCCCCTGGCTGGAGACGTTTTACGTGGAAAACGTCTTTCCGCCGGACGTAGAATCCACAATCGACAAGTTCGTCAGGAACAAGGATGCGGACGTGGTCTTTACGACGAGCTACGGCCATATGGACCCGACTATCAAGGCAGCAAAGAAGTATCCGGACACGGTGTTCTTCCACTGCTCTGGTTTTAAACGGGCCCCGAACGTCGGGACCTATTTCTCCGGGCTTTACCAGACCTACTATCTCACCGGTCTAATGGCAGGAGCCCTAACGGAAACGGACAAGCTCGGTTACGTTGGAGCGTTCCCCACGCCCGAGGTCAAGAGACACATAAACGCCTTTGCCATCGGTTTAAAGGAGGCCAATCCGGACGCGACACTTCTCGTCCGCTGGCTCAACGCCTGGGTCGATCCGAGCGGCGCGAAGGAGGCGACGGAAGCACTTATCGAAGAGGGCGTTGACGGGTTTGCGTTTACGGAAGATACCCCAACCGTCCTGCAGACTGCTCAGGAAAACGGAGCGTTTTCTTTCAGTCACTACAACCCCATGTACAGATTCGCCGAGGACGCTGCCGTCAGCGGTCAAATCTCCAACTGGGGAGTTATCTACGCCGACATCCTCTACAAAGTCTACTACGGGGTTTACACCTCAGAGAACCTGGAGAACGTCGACTACTGGTGGCTGATGAAGGAAGACTCTGCCGTGCTCGGCGCCAAACGGGACATGATGATCAACCCGGAGTACGTCGACCAGCTCAAGTCAACGACAATTACGGACCCGCTGCTCGGCGAGTTAAGCGTGTACGACTTGATCATGAAGCGACGCGAGCAGATGAAGGCAGACCGTGTGACCTTCGATCCCTTCATCGGTCCGATGAAGGACCGCCAGGACATCCAAAGGCTGAAAGACGGGGAATGGGCATCGCACGACGAACTCTGGACGATCCAATGGGCCTATGAGAACGTAAAAGGCCCGTGGCCGGACGAACCAACTGAATAATACGGTTAATCGATGCTAAAGAACGTAACTGAATACCATATTCCCGGCTCTCTCGATGAGGCACTCTCGCTTCAAGATCGGGAGAGCCGGTCTTATTTCATTGCCGGTGGAACTGGTTTGGCCCTGTCCAATTCTAACCGGCCGGTAGAACTTATCGACCTGGGGAAGCTTCACCTCGATGAACTTCACCTGGAGGACGAAAGCGGAAAACTGGAGATAGGTGCAACAACGAAGATACAGCAGCTCGTCGAACTCGACGAACTCCAGGACTTCGCTGGCGGTTACCTCGCCAATAACCTGGAAAAAGTGGGTAGTTATCCTATAAGAAATGCCGGTACCCTGGGGGGCTCCATAGTCAGACCGTTTCCCTGGTCGGACGTCGTTCCCATTCTACTTTCGCTGGGGGCGAAGATAAGATATTTCGACGGCACACATGGGGTCAGGGACCTGAATAACCTTTACAGTGATGATTTTCGGGAAACCCTGAGAAACTCTATCGTTACGGGAATAGAGGTCGACCTCCCGGAAGTGGGCGAGACAAGAGGGAGGTTTTACAAGTTCTCCAGGTCAGAGTTTGACATCGCCAGCCTCAACCTCGGGTGTACCCTTACGGCGCTAAACGGTAAGATCACCCGGGCGAGAATGGCCGTCGGGGCGAGGCCCTCGTTTGCCAGGAGGCTAACGGAGGTCGAGGACTTCTTGCAGGGCCAGTCACTGGAGAACGACCTGGCTGAAGAAGCAACAGAGATGGCAGCCGACACGGCGGGCGTAACGGGTGACCGCAAGATGAGCAAGGATTACAGGTTGGCACAGGTGAGGAAAATGACCGAGGAAGCGTTAACGGGTGTAATAGGGGACTTTCTTGAACAATGAAGATTACAACATATATCAACGACGAGAGGAAGGATTTTCAGGTTGAACCCGGCGAGGTACTTCTCGACCTTTTGAGGCGGGAAGGATACACGAGCGTCAAGGAGGGCTGTAAGACTGGAGACTGCGGGGCCTGTATGGTCCTGGTGAACGGCAGGGCAATGACCTCCTGTACACTGTTTGTTTCTCAAGTAGATGGAAAAAAGGTGAGGACGTCGGAGGGCTTACACGACGAACTCGCTGAAAACTTAAGGAAGGAGTTCGTGGAGGTCGGGGCAATACAATGCGGCTTCTGTATTCCCGGGGTACTCGTTAGCTCATATTCGCTGCTGACCCATAACCCGGACCCAACCGAAGAAGAGATCAAGGCAGCGCTTGACGGCAATCTCTGTCGATGCACCGGTTATGTAAAACAGATCGAAGCAATTAAAAACGTTGCCAGGGATTTCGAGGGGGTATCTAAATGAGCGGAGAGGAGAAAGAATATGACGTAGTCAGCCATAGCTTTCCCAAAGTAGACGGGGAAGCACTCGCTAAGGGCAGAAAGGTCTTTCTCGACGACATAGAGAACTCTACCGACCTGGTCGCCAGTATTCTGACGAGCCCGTTCGCCCACGCCCAAATCGTCGACCTGGATACTACAAAAGCGGAGAAGGTGCCTGGGGTGGAATCGATACTCCATTACGGTAACGTCCCCCGTGTGCCCCACACGACCGCCGGCCAGGGCTACCCTGAACCCTCCCCTTATGACGCCTATATCTTTGACGATAGGGTCCGTTTCGTAGGAGACCGGGTGGCTGCAGTGGCCGGTACGTCCTGGGAAGCAGTCCAGGAAGGCCTGCAGGCGATAGAGGTGGAGTACAAGGAATTGGACCCAATCCTCGATCCCGACCGGTCCCGGCAGTCCGAGATAAGGATCCACCCGGAGGAGGACTCAACCGGAATATACGATCCGGAAAAGAACATCGCGGCTCATGTGGACATAGAAGTTGGTGACGCGGGCGCGGCGCTGGCGGATGCCGACGTGGTAGTCACGGCGAAGTGTAAGACGCAGTTTGCCCAGCACGCGCCAATAGAACCCCATATCGCCACTGCCCACGTCGACGAATACGACCGGCTAATAATTCGGACGAGCACCCAGGTCCCCTTCCACGTCAGGCGGATAGTTTCTCAAGTTGTCGGGGTCCCGATAAAGAAGATAAGAGTGATCAAGCCCAGGGTCGGAGGAGCCTTTGGCGTAAAACAGGAGATACTTCTCGAGGACCTCGTCTCCTTATTCGCCTTACGTACGGGAAAGAAGGTTAAGATGAGGCTCAGTCGCGAGGAAGAGTTCGTCTCTTCCCGGACGAGACACCCCATGGAAGTCGAGGTGGAACTCGGGGCAAGCAAAGACGGCAGGCTGAAGGGGATAAGGATGGAGGCGCTGAGTAACACAGGAGCATACGGGACCCATAGCCTGACGGTCTTGTCCAACGTCGGCAGCAAGACTCTTCCTCTCTACAACGAAGCACCAGATGTCCACTTCTACGGCGACGCTGTGTACACTAATATGCCGGTCCCCGGAGCTTACCGGGGGTACGGTGCGCCGCAGGGTTACTACTCGCTAGAGGTCGCGATGGACAAGCTGGCAGAAGAGGTGGGGATGGACCCGATCGAGATCAGAAAGATAAACCACATCCAGGAGGAAGAGACCTCACCGATTTTTGAGAAACTAGGAGAGGGAAAGGAAGGCACGGTCCAGTACATCCACAGCTGCAAGTTGGACGAATGCATAGACGTGGGCGCGGAGAGGATTCGCTGGGGCGAGAGAGGCTCGATCAAAGAAGCCCACGATACCGAGGATAAGGCGAGGGGTTTTGGCATGTCGATAAACATGCAGGGCTCCGGCATCCCTCTGGTAGACCTGGCTGCAGCCAGGTTGAAGCTCAACGAGGACGGCTCATTCAACCTGTTCGTCGGGGCTACGGACCTGGGAACGGGGAGCGATACGGTCCTGGCACAAATTGCCGCCGAGACGCTGGGAGTGGACCTCGATAATATAGTTGTCTACTCGTCCGATACCGACTTCACGCCATTCGACTCCGGTGCTTATGCGTCCAGCACGACCTACGTATCCGGCAACGCCGTGAAAAAAGTCGCGGAAGACGTCAAAAGCCAGATCATCGACCTGGCAGCCACACAATACGGTGCGGACTCCAAGGACTTAGAAATCGAAGAAGGAAGAATCCATACACCCGGTGGAACCATCGATCTCTCAGATTTCGCGATCCTGACGACGTCAGGAGAACTGGAGCTCGACCAGCAGCAAATCGAGGCGACCGCATCGGAAGTCCCCGCGGAATCTCCACCGCCGTTCGCCGCCCACTTCGTTGACCTTGAGGTGGACAAACGGACTGGAGAAATAGAGATCCTGAAGTACGTCGCGGCCGTAGATTGCGGAACAGCGATCAACCCCAACCTGGCCGAAGGGCAAATGGAAGGGGCCATAGTCAACGGTATTGGTTACGCCCTTACGGAGGAGATGGAGTTCAGCAACTCCGGGGAAATGATTAATCCCTCCTTCTTCGACTACAAGATACCGAATACGGAGGACATCCCTGAGGTAGAGGTAATACTCGTCGAGTCAGAGGAACCGACAGGCCCTCATGGGGCAAAGAGCGTCGGCGAGATTGGCATAGACGGCGCCATCCCTGCGATTTCTAACGCAGTAAGGGACGCCACGGGGATAACCATAACGGAATCTCCCTTCACGCCTGAAAAGGTGTGGAAGAAGTTGCAAGAGGCCAAATAATCACGCCTGACCTTGACGCGGACCTTTTTCTAGTCCCCAGGACAGAGCGTGGAAAGGAAACCGGACGTCTGTTCCACTATTATATCCACCTGTTCCCCTCTGGAGATTGACGCTATCCCGTCACCCGATTGAAAACCGTACCAGCCAAACTGGCTGTGGTTGCCCCCCTCTATATAAAAGAACTCCGTCCTCGACGCAGGAAACTGCTCTTTGGAGCGTTCCACGTTTTCATCACTTATGATCTCGTCTTTCGTCGCCACGATGCTCAGTATCCGTAGTCCTTCATCATCAAAGGACTTTCCTTCCTCTGGATAGGAAGCCCAGACTACAAGACCGGCGACGTCGGTCTTCGTCTTCGCTACGTATCTTGAGGCCATTGCCCCTCCGAGCGAGTGCCCTCCGACCCCCCAGCAGTCGATATCCGAGAAGTCCTCCATGACAGCTGTTGCCTTCTTCCAACCAAGGAAGGCGAAGTTGAGCGGCATCTTTACCAGGTAGACGTTGTAACCCCGTTCGGCAATGGAGACCATGTCAGGTGCGTAGGCACGGGCGGGCACCCTGGCACCGGGATAAAAGATAAAGCCCCGGTTAGACGCCTCGTCTGGGATAAAGCGGTATCCCGGAGCTCCTCCCGCGTCAAACTCGCTGACCTGGACGGACTCGCTACCCTCAAGGGCAAGTTCGGCCTCG
>JAGYME010000032.1 GCA_018400715.1 Candidatus Bipolaricaulota bacterium | reverse complement strand
AAATCCTAAACCCTACCCCCTGGATCCTAGATCCTAGATCCTGAAACTGATACCTGATACCTCACTAACAACGCCAACCCCCGCTCACCCGACAACCCTAGATCATAAAATCCCAATCCCTAGATCCTGCTCCCCAATTAACAAATTAACCAATTCACCAGTCAACATGCAAAATCAAATGCCGTCTCTTTAGATTAACGTGGCAAGAATAAGACTGAGGACTGAGGACTGTTAATCACAGACCACGTTTCAAGCACTTCCCAACCCCTCAGTTGTCTAACAGAACAATAGATAGTTAAATACTATTTGAACTCTTTGATCGAATATGTATAATACATTATGAAACCAATATATTGCTAATGTATCGATTGTTGACTGTGGAGGTGATATCAACGTAGGAGTTCAGGTCTTTGAATGTCCAAATAATGCATTGATCTGGAGGTGCATCTTACTGTGGTTGACTTACGATCTAAATCAGTAGGGTTAATTGGAGTTCTAGTCTTTTTATTCGTATTCCTGGGTCTGTCTAACGGAATTGCATCTGCGGAGGAGGTAGTCGTCGGGGTCACCGGACCGTTTACCGGGCCCAACGCCCGTGTAGGGAGTGAAATCTGGCGGTCCTACAACATGGCCTTCGACGACATCAATAACAAGATCGGAGACTACGACGTCAAACTAGTTAAGGTCGACACTGAATCGGTCCCGGAAAAGGCGACGCGTAACTACATGCAGGCCGTCACACGCAAGGGCGTCGACTGCACGACCTTCAACTGGCACAGCTCAGTGTCCGTCGCGCTGATGGACCTGGCGGCCAAGTACGAGATCCCTCACTTCTTCGGGGGCGCGGCAACGCAGGTCATCCTCGACAAGTACAACGAGGACCCCGAAAAGTACCAGTACTACGACAGCGGCAAGTTCTGGCCCACGCCGAGGAAACTGTCCGTGGCCTACGTAACCACTCTGACCGAAGCCGTGGAAAACGGCGAGTGGGACCCACCGTCAATGAACGTCGCTATTTACGGCGAGAACACGGACTGGGGTAGGAGCTTTGGTGGTGCAATTGCTGAGCAGTTCGAAAAAGCCGGTTGGGACGTCGTATCTCGAGACTACTTCGAGATGAAACGCACCAAGTTCTACCCGTTGTTGACCAAGTGGAAGGAGAAGAAGGTATCCGTGGTCGCAGGTACTTCCACGGTCCCCTCTTCGTTCTCCGCCCTGGTCAAGCAGGCTAGAGAAGTTGGCCTGAAGAGCATGGTAATCGCCGACGGACTGGGCTGGATGGGCGAGTGGTACGACCTCGCCGGTTCCGCGTCCGATTACGTCCTGGACGAGATCCCCCAGTTTGCCAGTCAGGAAGCGAAGGAGTTCAAGGACAGGTTCGAGGAGGAGTGGGACCAGAAACCGAGCGCGTCCTCATCCGGACTGGCGTTCGACGGTGCCAACTACCTGATAAAGATACTGAGAAAAACCTACCACCTGTTCGGCGAACTCAACTCGGAGACGATCCAGAAGGTCAACCATCACCTGGTCAGAACGGGCGACTTGACCTACGAGAACGGAATATTAATGAAGGAGTACAAGTACACGCCAGAAACCTCTCCGGACCCCGTTGTCGGTAAGGATTACTACATCTATCCGGTAATTCAATATCACGGCGGAGAAGGCACAGTGATCTGGCCTCAGCCCTGGGCTGAAGGTCAGTTCGAAGTTCCTCCTTACTTCAAGGAATAAGTAGAGGTTCTGGCCATTCCTGGGGAGGCTTCCTCCGGCCTCCCCACTCTTTTTTTAGGAGGGATCAAAATTCAACTAGTCGTCAGAGGTTTAAAGAAGTATTTCGGCGGTGTAAAGGCTCTGGATGGGGTCGACGTCAACGTCTACGAGGGTGAGCTGGCGGGGTTGATCGGTCCAAACGGGGCCGGGAAGACGACCTTCGTCAACGTCATCACCGGCCTCCTGTCACCAAACAGTGGCTCGGTCAAGCTGGGAGAGCACGAGATTAGTGGCCTCCAATCCTTCAAAATAGCCAAGCTGGGTATGGGGAGGACGTTTCAGATCACAAGAGGGTTCGAGCAGTTGACGGTTACCGAAAATCTCCTCGTCCCCGCCCTGGCGACGAAGACCACGTCGCGTTCAGAAGTGGAGAAAAAGGCGGAGGAGATCATGGACTTTCTGTTGATAAAGCACCTGGCAAAAGAGCTTTCGGTAAACCTCTCCGGGGGACAGAAGAAGTTGCTCGAGCTGGGACGGGTGCTGATGCTCGACCCCAGCATCATCGTGCTTGACGAGCCGTTTGCCGGGGTCCACCCGGAACTGCGAGGTGACCTGCACGATCACATCAAGGAGCTTTACCGCGCCGGCAAGTCCTTCCTCATCATCAGCCACGACATGGATTCCATCTTTAAGCTGAGCGAGAGGGTCATCGTTTTCGACCAGGGTAAGAAACTGATCGAGGGCCCTCCCGACGAGGTGAGAGAGGAAGAAGCAGTCCTCGAAGCTTATCTGGGTGATTGACTTGTTATCAGTAAATGATTTATACGTCGGTTATTACGAAGACATAAACATCTTACAGGGGTTGAGCCTGGAGGCGGAGAAGGAACAGATCACCGCAGTCCTCGGGCCGAACGGGGTGGGGAAGTCCACCCTCCTCAAGACCATCGCCGGCTTCCTCGAGCCGAACTCTGGACAGATCAAGTTCAAGGACGTTCCCATCGACGGCATCAAGCCCTACCGGGCAATCACCAGGGGCATAGTCTACCTCCCCCAGCAGCTGACCCTGTTTCAGAGGATGTCCGTCCGCGAGAACCTCCAGCTGGGCGGATGGACCATCCGCCGTGACAAGGAGACGATCGATGAGCGGATCGAGGAAAACTTCGAGCGGTTCCCCATACTGAGGGAAAAGCAGAAACAGTCCTGCGGCAACCTCTCCGGCGGACAGCAGCGGATGGTCGACCTGGGCAGGGCGCTGATGAGCGATCCCGAGATGATCCTCGTCGACGAGCCGACTGCCGGGCTGGCGCCCAACCTCTCACAGCAGATGTACGGCATGCTGACGGGGCTCAAGGAGGACGGGATCACTATCCTGCTCGTGGACCAGAACATCAGAAAGGCTATCGAAGTGTCGGACTACATTTACGCGGTAGAACTGGGCAAGAACAAGACTCAGGGAGCGCGAGAGGAGTTCTCCGACGTAAAAGAGGTCATCAAGGACTGGTTATAAGAGGTGAACAATGATATCGGGGCAAACACTTGCAAGTCTACTCGTCGCAGCAATAGTTAGGGCCGGGCTCTACACCCTGTCGGCCACGGGCCTGTCACTGATCTTTGGGGTCATGAACGTCCCCAACTTCGCCCACGGCGAACTATACATGATAGGCGCTTATATAGCGGTGTTCACCTTCAGCGGGCTGAACCTACCCCCGCTGGTCGCCATCCTGTTCGCGGCGGTCGGCGGCTTTATCATCGGCGCGGCCATCGAAAAGAGCATATTTTACCCCCTGAGGAAGAGGTCGGAGAGGCGCAAGCTCTGGATAATGAATACCTTCCTGGTTACCGTTGGCCTCTCCCTCCTCCTTAAGAACCTGATTCAGGTCATCGCGGGTACCAAGTATCGAGGAATAGACCACTACTGGCAGGGGGGATTGGACCTGGCCGGGTTATCGATCTCCGTGGACCGGGTGGTGGGGGTCGGCATCGCGATAATCGTCGTCATAGCCTTCTGGTTGTTCTTGCAGAAGACCACCGTCGGCAAGGCAATCAGGGCAACAGCACAGGACGAGGTGGGGGCGAAGGTCGTCGGCATCAACCTGGACAATATCCACACGCTAACCTTCGCCCTGTCGGCAATGCTGGCCAGCATAGCTGGCGCTTCGTTGCTGTCGCTCAACCCGGCCTATCCCACGATGGGCCTCATGCCACTCTTCTCCTCCTGGTTCGTCGTTATCCTGGTCGGGCTGGGTAACATCGCCGCGGTCCCCGTGGGAGCGCTGATAATCAGCCTGATCGAGACGTTTGCCGCTTACGGGTTTGGGTCTGGGTGGCAGAGACTGTTCAGCTTGGCCCTGATCATTCTCATACTGCTGTTCAAGCCAAGGGGCCTATTTGGTTCCGACGTAAAGGGAATTTGGGAGAGATAAGATAATGCAATATCTGGAAAAAATTAAAGAGTCGAACTACACGAATCCTGGTCTGGCGGTCCTGATTGCCCTGGCGTTCGTGCCGCTATTTATCTCGGACCAATACGTGCTACAACTTCTCATCTCCGCAATGATGTTCGGCACGCTGGCCATGGCCTTCGACTTCACCGTCGGATTCATCAACGTCGTAAACTTTGGGTTTGCCGCGTTCTGGGGAATCGGTGGATACACTTCGGCCCTCCTCGCTGTTAACCTTGGCGTGAGCCCGTGGTTGGGTATATTTGTAGGGATGGCCTTTTCCGCCTTCCTCGGTTTTCTCGTCGGCTTCCTCACCCTGAGGCTGCACGGCATATTTGCCGCCGTTATGGCCTGGTTTACCGGGCTGGGACTGATGTCGATCGTGACGAACTGGACGGGACTGACCCGTGGTCCGCTCGGGCTGATGAGTCCGATGTTCTTCGCCACGATGGACCGCGGCCCCTACTTCTACGTGATCCTCGTCATGGCCGCCTTCAGCCTGCTCGCCCTGCTGGCGATCGCTAACTCGAAGATCGGTCTATTCTTCCGGGCGATCGGACAGGACGAGGACGCGGCCAAGGCGTCCGGTGTCAACCCGACGTGGTACAGGGTCCTCAATTTCACCGTGTCAACTGGAATTGCCGGTTTAATAGGGGGCTTTTATGCGCACTTCATGGGAATACTGACGCCGAGCGTCATGCAGACTAGCCAGACGATCGAGATAATGGCGCTTGCCTACGTGGGAGGCCGGGGGAGCATCTGGGGGTCGTTGATCGCGGCGCTGATCTTCATCCCCGTGCTCACCTACCTCCAGCCGTTAATGGAACTTAGGCTGATAATCTACGGACTCGTGCTCATCGGCGTCATGATATTTTATCCCGGCGGTATATCCGCACTGTACAGGCGGGTTTTTCAGGTAAGTAAATCGGAAGGATGATTGTGAATTGAATCTCTTTTAGTTAATATTGGGACCTAGGTCTTGGGTCTTGGGTCTTGGGTCTTGGGTCTTGGGTTAGGATTCTAGGGAGTAGTTTAGTTACTCGGGTTGGGCAATAAGGTTGAAGGGCGGGGGGCTGATTAAGAACAATATTGCACGGTAAAACAGAAAAACTCAAACTGAAGGGATGAGTGTTATACATGGACCGAGACGAAGTGCTAAAGATTATCCGAGAAAAGATCGTCTATCTTGACTACGAGCCGGGCAAGCAGCTGCGCGAAAAGGAGCTACGCGAGGAGTTCGACATCGGGAGGACGCCGCTACGAGAGATCTTCATCAAGCTCGAAGCAGAGGGGCTGATCACGACCGTACCCCATAGCGGCACATACGTATCCACAGTCAGCTTCCACGAACTCAGGGACCTGTTCGAGGTGAGGAGCTACCTGATCAGGCTGGCCGGAAAGCTGGCCGCCAGGCGCATACAGGGGTCACAGATAGAGGAGCTGAAGGACCTCGTCGAGGAGCTGAAGACGGAGACAGACCCCAAGAAACTGATGAAGCTTGACTCCAGGGGCCACGAGATAATTAACAAGGCGACACATAACAAGGTACTCGCCGATAGCTTGAGGAAGCTGCGCCAGCAGACGGTGAGGATATGGGTGTTCCCGAGAAGAAAGGACTTCATGGGCACGTTCGGCGAGGAGTTTGAGGACCTAATCGAGGCGCTGGAAGAGGGCGACGAGACGAAGAGCGGAAACGTCCTTGCATCCCACATGAACGACTTCATAAACGAGATCAAGGAACAGTTTATAACTGCAGGACACATGGAAGTTTGACGGTAAAGACGTAATAGAAAAAACTGTCGGTCCGGGGCAACTATCTAAGCCCAAAGTCGAAAAGTCGGTATTTTTAAAAAGTAGAATCTGCAATTTGACATTTTTTTTGAAACAGGGTAGTATATCAACGATATATCGTTGTTCAGAGAAAAAAATAACAATTAATCTGGAGGTCTTTATGTTACAGTCGAATAAGTTAGTTAATAAAACCCCCCGACTGAATATATTGTCAGAGGACGACAAGGAACAAATATACGACGCGTCCCTGGAAATACTTCAGCATACCGGGGTAAAGATCGATCTCGAAGAAGCAAGAGACATATTTGCCGACGCTGGAGCCACCGTGGACGGGAACATGGTCCACATCCCTCCGTGCCTGGTCAATGAAGCGGTGGAGAAGGCCCCGAAGAAGATCTTGATGTACGACAGAAACGGGGACCTGGCCATGAGGCTTGGAGGGACCAACTCGTACTTTGGATCTGGAACTGACGTACCGCGGACTCTCGACGAAAACGGCGAGATGAGGCAGACGACGGCAGAAGACATCGCCAAATGGGCCAGGCTCTGTGACGGCCTGGACAACATCGACTTCTCCTCCCCGATCGGACTGCTGAGAAAGCAGCCCGAGAACATCCAGGACCTGCTCGAAGCAAGACAGGTCATGGCGAACACGACCAAGCCGGTCATGTTCTGCTCCTGGGACGACAGGGGAACGAAGGACATCTTCGACATGGCGGCCATCGCCGTCGGTGGCGAAGAGCAGTTGAAGGCGAAACCGTACATCGTTCACTACATCGAGCCCGTCACGCCCCTGAGCCATAGCAAGGAGGTCGCCTCGCAGGTGATTTTCGGGGCGAAGAACAACCTCCCGACGATTTACACTCCGATGCCTTCGGCAGGGGCCGTCAGCCCGATGACGTTAGCCGGGTCGATAGCTCTGGGCCTAGCTGAATCCCTGACGGGAATCACGCTGGCTCAAATAGTGCAGGAAGGCGCACCGATGGTAACCGGTGGGATTTACTCCATCCTGGACATGAAGACGTCGGGTTTCGTCTACGGAGGACCGGAGTTTGGCCTGATGAACGCGGCGGTGACCGAGATGAGTAACTACCTCGGGCTGCCGATGTTCGGAACGGCCGGTGTAACTGACTCCAAGGTCGTCGACACGCAGGCAGCGGTCGAGGCGACGTTCAACATCGTTACCCAGTCCCTGGTCGGAGCCAACCTCGTTCACGACGTAGGTTATCTCTCTTCAGGGCTGCTCTACTCCTACGACCAGCTGACGATGAGTGACGAGATAATCGGCATGACCAAGCGGATCATGGAAGGCATAGACACGTCGAAGGAAAACCTGGCCACTGACTTGGTCAACGAGGTCGGCCCGAAAGGAAACTTCCTCAGCACGTCACACACGATGGACAAGTTCAAGGACGAACACTGGCAGCCGTCGCTGATGGACCGTCACAACTTCGAGGCCTGGGAGAAGGACGGGAGCAAGACGATGGGCGAAAGGGTCCACGAGAAGTCAACTAAGGTCCTGGAAACCCACGAGCCCGAGCCCCTTGACGAGGACAAGCAGGAAGAGCTCGACGCGATAATCGAAGAGGAAAGAGAGAACCGTGAGGTACGTTATTAAGGAGGAAATATGTTAGATAATCAACTATTTGCCAATAGATCTTCGCAGGAAAGGGTTGGATTTGAGGTACTCAGCGAATCACAGGTCAAGGACGTTCATCAGGCGTCGCTGGAGATTCTGAAGAGCACCGGTGTTAACATCCATTACAAGGAAACGAGGGACCTGCTAAAGGACGCCGGGTGCTCTGTTGAAGGAGAAAAGGTGTACTTCCCCGAAGGACTGGTCGAGTGGGCAATTGACGCGGCGCCAAGCCGGACGTACCTGTTCGACAGGAACGGGGAAAACCCGCTCACCCTCGGTGGGAAAAACGTCACGTTCGGGCTAGGCCCCACACTTCTAAAGATGCGCGACCCGGAAACGGGCGAACGCAGGCCGTTCAGAAAGGAAGACACGGTCAAGGCAGCCCGTCTGGTAGACGCGCTGGACAACATCGACTGGGTCTCGGGCCTCGGCACCATAGACGACGTACCGCACGAGCTCTCGGACCGTCACGAGTTCGAGGCGATGATTAAGAACACGACCAAACCGATCGTCGCCTGGAGTTACACCAACGAAGGTCTCGAGGACATCGTCGACATGGCGTCGGCCGTCGCGGGAAGCAGGGAGGAGTTTTTACGAAAGCCGTTCGTTATATCCTACTCCGAGCCGATTTCCCCGCTAACGCACGACAAGGACGCGTCGAAGAAGTTGCTAATGACGGCAGAGATGGGTATACCGACGATACATGACCCCATCCCACAGGCAGGAGCAAGCGCCCCGGTTACTCTGGCCGGACAGCTCGCCCAGGGCAACGCGGAGAACCTCTCCGGCCTGGTCATTTCCCAGGTAAAGCGGGAAGGCCTACCCTTCTTCATCGGTGGCGTAATGTCGATTATGGATATGCAGACGGCCATACTCGCCTACGGCGCTCCGGAGCTGAGCCTGGCGACAGCCGCGTACCAGGACATTGCTGAATTCTACGACATTCCGACCTTCGGAACGGGTGGATGTACGGACTCCAAGGTCGTTGACCAGCAGATGGGTATAGAAAACATGATGTCGGTCCTCCTCTCCGCCCTGAGCGGAGCGAACCTGGTCCACGACGTCGGCTACACGGAATCCGGCACCACCGGAAACCTCAGCGAGATCGCCATGGTCGACGAGCTAATCGGTCAGGTCAAGAAGTTCGTCGAGGGCGTGGACGTCAGCGAATACACCCTGGCGCTTGACGTAATAGACGAAGTCGGTCCAGAAGGCAACCATTTGACACACAAGCATACTTTGGATAACTTTAAAGAGGTGGCCTGGCATCCGACGTTAATGGACAGAGACGTCCCCGACACATGGAAAGACAAAGGGGCAAAAACAATGGAGGAGAGATTGCAGGAGAAAGTTCTCAACATACTCGAAGAACACGAACCGGAACCGTTACCCGATGACGTAATAGAAAAGATCGATAGCGTCATCGAGAACCTTTAGATAGTTTCAGCCGAGGGGGCCCTGTTTGGGCCCCCTCATAATTTCTCAGAGTTAAAGAGGTAAATAAATGTTTAACCCTTTTAGAGGAGGAGAAACATGCCTTCGATTGAAATAGAAGGTGTCTACAAGATATTTGGCGAGGAACCGGAAAGGGCATTTGATTTGATCTCGGAAGGGTATGGCAAGGACGAGGTTCGTGAGGAAACCGGGCTCGTCATCGGGGTTCAGGATATTTCATTTGATATCCAAAATAACGAACTATTCGTCATCATGGGGTTATCCGGATCGGGAAAATCCACGCTGTTAAGATGTGTAAACAGACTGGTCGATCCCACGCGGGGAAAAATAGTCTTGCATGCAGACGGGAACGATTACGACATAACTTCCGCAGACAAGGAATCGCTGCGCGAAATCAGAGAGAAACAGGTAAGCATGGTGTTTCAGAACTTTGCGCTCTTCCCCCATCGGACAGTAGTAAATAACGTCGCCTTCGGGTTGGAAATTCAGGGCGTGGACAAAAAAGAACGAACACGTAAAGCAAAAGAATTGATCGAGGTCGTTGGCTTAGAGGGATTCGGCGACTCTTATCCTTCTCAACTATCCGGTGGAATGCAACAACGTGTCGGACTAGCCAGAGGACTCGCTACTGGCGCGGATATCTTGTTAATGGATGAACCTTTCTCGGCACTGGACCCTTTAATTAAAGTCCAGATGCAAGATGAACTGCTGGACTTAATGGAAGAGATGGAGCGAACCATACTGTTTGTCACACATGATCTTGACGAAGCGTTGAAGTTAGGTGATAGAATAACGATCATGGAAGCTGGGCAAATGGTGCAAAAAGGATCGCCTGAAGAAATCATCGTCAACCCCAAGACTGAATACGTGGCTGATTTTGTAGAAAATGCCGACCCATCCGATGTACTGCGAGCTGAAACCGTTGCTACAAAGGACTTACATCTAACCGACAACAACAGAATCAGGATGAACGAAGTTACCGAAATAGAAGTTGACAGCAATAATAAAGCAGTGCAAGGGTACATTTCGGGTACCCCTGTACCAATTAAGTCTCTCGTGGATTACGAAAATTTAACCGAGGATGCTATACTCTCATCTTCCCCCGATACTCCCCTAAGCACAATTATGAGAGCTCGGTTGTCGTTTTCCTCAAATCCCATAGTCGTATTAAAGAATAATGAGGTTATCGGATACGTCACCGAACAAAACATTCTACAGGGTCTGCTGGAAAAAGGCAGGCAAGATTGATTCTCGATTCCAACAAGGATCCCATTTGGACGGTGAAAAATATGGAAGAAAATAGTGGCGGTCTTTCAAAAAATCGTACAAATATAGGAGACAGTATGAGTTATTTTCGAGACTCGTTTAAAAAAATGGTTGTTGTTTTACTAGGCGCGTTTGGATGGGTTTCAATCTATCCTTTTATGGCTTCCGCCAGAGTGGGTGCTTCCCTAATTGAACTTCCGGCAAAACCAGTATCTATTCCACTGGCAGAATGGACTGTAGCTGTAGTAGACTGGCTGGCAATAAACATAGAGCCGTTCTTTGACTTTATTCAGCTTGTTTTGAACGTCATCAATGACGCGTTACTTGCAGCAATTCAGTGGATCCCTATTTTTGTCGTGAAGATAGCAGGATTAGATATTAGATTTCCGGTATGGTCGCTAATTTTATTCTTCTTGTTATGGTATCTATCTGGTGAACTGAGCACTGGATTGCTCGGATTAATTACCGTGTGGCTTTCCGCTAACTTTGGTCTATACATTGAAATGACTGAGACGTTCGCACTTACTCTTACAGCGGCTTTTATTGCTATCGCACTGGGCATCCCTTCGGGTATTCTGGCGGGTATTTCAGAAACAGTTAATCATATGATACGGCCCGTCCTAGACTTGATGCAGACGATGCCGGTATTTGTCTACCTGATACCGGCAGTAATCTTTTTCGGCATGGGTGCTGCACCGGGGGCGGTAGCAACCGTAATTTTTGCTTATCCACCCTCCGTAAGGTTAACCAACCTGGGTATTCGTGAAGTTCCCACCGAACTTGTGGAGGCAGGGCAGGCCTTCGGTTGTAATTACTGGCAGCTGTTGACGAAAGTTCAAATTCCTGTCGCTCGCCCTTCGATCATGCAGGGCGTAAACCAGAGCATAATGCTCGCCCTTTCCATGGCTGTAGTTGCAGCCTTAATTGGTGCTGGCGGGCTTGGTGGAGAAGTAGTCCGAGGTATTCAGAGAATGCGTGTTGGACAGGGGTTCGTTGCTGGCCTTTCCGTCGTCTTTACAGCGATGATTCTCGATAGAGCAACGGCTAACATAGGGGCAAGAGAGGAATAATAAGATTTTTCCTAGAGGTCAAACAATTGAAGGACGATGAATGTGGTAAAACTTTGACAACAACATGTTAGCATAATTAACGGAGTCGACGCTTTAGAATAAGGTACATTTACCCTGAAGGAAATGCAGGCTATCGTTTTGTAAAGTTCAGAAGTAAATGATAGTTCTAATGGAGGTGGTAGCTCTTACAAAACACACAAAGATTGGTGTTATTTCGACCTCGGTGTATAATTAAACCACAAAAATACCCACTTTTCTGGAGGTGGATCACTTGAAAAATACGCGTATAGCTTTTGTACTAGTTTTTTCGCTGCTACTAACTTTCGGCTTCATGGCCAATACAGTTCAGGCTAAAGACAAGACTCTGGACATAGGCGCCATTGCCTGGGAAGAATCCCTGGCAATAGCCGACCTGATACAGTACGTCGTTCGAACCGAACTGGGCTTTAACGTAAAAGCAACAAACCCTGACGCCGGTGTAGCTTACGAGGCAGTTTCCAACGGAGACTTAGACCTATTCTTGGAATCCTGGCAGCCGAGCACCCAGAGAGCCTACCTGGAAAGATACAAGATGATCGATTACGCCAACTTCGGCCCGATGTACGAAGACGCCAAATTAACCTGGGCGGTCCCAGCTTACGTACCTGAAGACAAGCTGTCGTCAGTCGAAGATCTTGCCGACCCAGAAGTCAAGGAAAAACTAGACGGAAAGATCACAGGGATAGACCCTGGTGCAGGTATCATGAACATATCGGACGAGATGATGGAGGAATACTCAGCCCTCGAGGGTTACGACCTCATAGAAAGCAGTGGTGCGGCAATGCAGGCAGCCCTCAAGGATGCAATTATGCATGACGAGTGGATCGTCGTAACACTCTGGCAGCCACACTCCGCTTACGGCCGTTTTGAACTTAGGAACCTGGAAGAACCGAAGAAGATGCTCGGAGAAGAGGAAAGGATCCATATGCTCGGTCGCACGGACTTCGTTGCCGATTTCCCGAGCAAGGTCAGTCAGTTCCTGAGCAGATTCTATTTACCGATTGAGATGGTCAACAATCTTTCAGACATGTACTCCGACATCGGTGAAGGCACCGGAGCCAAGTGGGCAAAAGACCACCCTGAAATAGTAGACTACTGGGTTAACGGAGTCGACGCTTTAGAATAATCACAACTTAGTTATTTACTGAAACTACTACGATTGATATTTTAAGGGTGGAAGGATTCCTTCCACCCTTTTTATTTTTCAAATTGTTCCTGGGAGGAAAATTAAGCCTGGGCGCTCGAAGGAGGATTAACATGAACCTCGGTGAAAAATCTAATCCCCGACGACAAATTATCACTGTCCTTATCGCCCTTACATTGACGTTATCTCTGTTCTTTACCGCTCACGCAGCCGAACCAGACCAGATAGTTATGTACGTCTCTCCGGAAACTGAACACCTGTCCGTCGCCGACCTAATATCTCAAATACTGGAGACGAGACTGGGAGTTACCGTAACGGAGAAGGTTGAATACCCGAACATCTGTTTAAGGAAGGTCGCGAGCGGGACAGGAGACCTATACATCGGCTTAAGCACACCCGTCCAACGCGACGTTTCGTGGCAATATTCCGTTTACGATTTTTGCGACCTCGGCCCCTTGTACGGAGACGTGGTCTCCGGTTTGGGAGTCCCCAATTACGTACCTAAAGACAAGCTCGGGACCATAATGGACCTTACCAATACTGAGGTAAAAGAGAGACTCCATTGGGAAATAATTGGATATGAAAGGGAAAGACTCCTACTGGAGAAGTCAAATCAACTGCTGGACCGCATTAAGGGCCTGGAAGGATACAAAATACTTGGTCTCGATGAAATCGCAGCAAACTCAGAGTTGAGCCGCGCAATCGCAAACGAAGAATGGATAGTGGTCTTCTTAAAGCGCCCCAGCGTACCATACAGCATTTACGATACAAGGTTTCTCGCCGAGTTGACGTTCGAACAGACCGTACACGCGCTAGCGAAGACCGATTTCATGGGGCGGTATCCAGACGACGTAACGCAGTTTTTGAGCCGCATGTATCTCCCGATAGATCTGGTCAACGAATTAATAAAGCTCTATGACGAAAACAAGAGGACGGCAGCAAGAAAGTTCATCGAAGCCCATCCTGATCTCGTGGATTACTGGTTAGAGGGGACCGCGTCGCTGGAATAAGGGACGCCGAGGTTTAGGAGGGTAGTTCAAAATTTCGTTGTTATAAAAAAGGCAATCCCCGACAGGGAAGCACGTTTAGAGAGTTATAACTTATTAAGTTTATATAATGATTTGCGTTTATATAACCTAAATATGTTATAAATAAGTGGGGGTGGCGACGCTCCCACTTTTTTAGTTCACATTTTCAGTCCGCAGTCCGCAGCCAATTAAGCGTCGGGCGTCACGTGGCAAAACCATTTTACGTTCCCATTAACCCATTAACCCATCACCCCCTCAAAACTGATAACTAATACCGAGCACCGGGTACCTCTCAACCGCTGCCAAGACGAAAGACCCACGTCGCGAAAGAAGAGACAGGAACAGCGATACCGTGGGATAAAATCTCCCACATAATTTCTTGTATATGGTTTTGCTCAGTATATAATGATCTTAACAATCGTTAAAACAGGAGGTTTTCTGAAAAAAATGAGTGACTTACTAGAAGATTTAGGCCAAGCTGTATTTGACATGGACGAGGATACCACGGTGGAACTGACGCAGGAGGGAATTGACGAGGGGATGGACCCCGAGGTAATTCTTAACGATTCACTGGTTCCCGCGATGGACAGAGTGGGTGAGGAATACGAAAACGGCGACAGGTACGTTCCCGAAATGCTGTTGTCCGCCGAGGCGATGAAAGGGGCAATGAAGATATTGAGGCCACTGTTGGCCGAATCGGGCGTAGAGCCCGCCGGTACCGTCGTCCTGGGTACTGTCGAAGGAGACCTTCACGACATCGGCCAGAACTTAGTAAGCATGATGGTAGAGGGAGCCGGCTTTGAGGTAGAAAACCTTGGCGCCGAGACTCCTGCAGAAGAGTTCGTTGAAGCGGTCAAAGAACATGACCCCGATGTAGTAGGAATGTCCGCTCTGCTGACGACTACCATGACACATATGCCGGAAGTAATCGAAGCCCTCGATGAAGAAGGCCTGCGAGACGGCGTCAAGATCGCTATTGGTGGCGCTCCCGTATCTCAGGACTTCTGCGAGGAAATCGGTGCGGACGGTTACGCACCTGACGCCGCTTCCGCGACGAAGCTGATCAAACAACTGACGAATAACTAAGTAGCTTCGCCCCATGGACTTCATACCGCACACGGAAGAAGATAAGAGGGAAATGTTAGAGGAGATCGGGGTGAGTTCTATCGATGAACTCTTCTCCGATATCCCGGATGAAGTGCAAGTTCAAGGGGACATAATAGGTAAAGACGGAAAAACAGAACAGGAACTTAAGCAAGACGTAAACAAACTTGCGAGAGAGAATGTAAAGCCTGGCGACCGAGTTTCTTTAATTGGCGCCGGGCTTTATCATCACTTCATCCCTTCAGTTGTCTCTCACGTTACCGGCAGGTCAGAGTTTTACACGGCCTACACTCCCTATCAAGCAGAGATAAGCCAGGGGACCCTCGGATGGATGTTTGAGTTTCAAACGGCGATTTCCGAGTTAATGGGAATGGAAATTGCCAACGCGTCCATGTACGATGGGGGTTCCAGCGCGGCGGAGGCCGTGCTCATGGCGCAGGAGTATCTCGACAGGAGACCGATCGTAGTCGCCGATAACATCAACCCCTACTATAGGGACGTCATAGATACGTACCTCCCCGATCCCGACGACGAGATCATAGAACTCTCCAGCAAAAACGGAAGAATAAACAGGGACCATCTAGAACAAATCATAAACGACAACGACGACCTAGCTGGACTGGTCGTCCAAACGCCGAATTACTTCGGGATCGTCGAAGACCTAGCCGGATTGAAGGAGGCGTTAGACGACGCCTTCTTGATCGTTAGCGCCAACCCTATATCGCTCGGACTGCTCCAACCCCCTGGTGAATTTGGTGCGGACATAGTCGTCGGAGAAGGCCAACCTCTGGGAAATTCCGTCTACTTTGGCGGACCCCTGCTTGGCCTGTTCGCGACTAAGTCCGACTACCTACGTTACCTGCCGGGAAGGGTCAGCGGCAAGACCGTCGATGACGAAGGCAGGGAAGGTTTCGTCATGGCGCTGCAGACGAGAGAACAACATATAAGAAGGGAACGGGCAACCTCTAATATTTGCACGAACCAGGCCCTGAACGCTCTGGCAGCCACCGTATACCTGAGTTCGCTCGGGCCGGACGGGCTGACGGCGCTGGCAAGGATTAACTGGGACAGGGCACAGTACCTGGCAGACAAACTCTGCCGGATAGAAGGCGTGGACCTCACGTGGGACCAGCCCTTCTTTAACGAGTTCGTGCTGACCGTAGACGCCGATCCGGAACTCATTTGGGAGAAGATGAAGGAAGAAGGAATTGACCTTCTGCACCCCAAACACCTGAAACGGCTCGGCTTGGACGAAAACTTGATGATTGCAGTCACGGAGAAGGTGGATAAAGAGGACATGGACAGGTTCGCCGAACTCTTGGAAGAGGAGATGTGATCTACCATGGAAACTATATTCGATAAGAGCAAATCGGGGCGCCGGTCCACTTACCTGAACGAAGATGACTTAACCTCTAAGAAGCCGTCCGACGAACTGGACGGGGACCTGCTCCGGGGGGAGAAACCGGGCCTACCGGAGATATCCCAACCGGAACTGATGAGACACTTCGTCGAGCTTTCGAAGAAGAACTACGGCGTCGACGACGGACTTTATCCCCTTGGCTCCTGCACGATGAAACACAACCCAAAGCCGAACGAGGATTTGGCGGCAACGGAGGAATTTCAGGACCACCATCCGCTGGCTTCGCCCGACCTCGTCCAGGGAAACCTGAGGCTCATGTACGAACTCGGTGAACTGCTGAAAGGGGTTTCCGGAATGGACGGAATTACCTTACAACCCTCAGCCGGAGCTCATGGAGAACTCACGGGAATGTTGATGATCAGGAAGTACCACGAGGTCAGGGACGAGCTGGAAAGACGGACGGAGATACTCCTGCCCGACTCGTCCCATGGTACCAACCCCGCCTCAGCAGCGGTGGCCGGATTCGACGCCGTCGAAATCAAGTCCAACGACGAGGGAACGGTTGACATCGAGGGATTGAAGGAGGCAACGAGCGAGAAGACCGCGGGCATCATGCTCACGGTCCCCAACACGCTCGGAATCTTCGAAAAGGATATCCTCGAGGTCGCTGAAATCGTCCACGACGCCGGCGGACTATGTTACTTCGACGGGGCCAACCTTAACGCCTTCCTGGGCAGGGTCAGGCCTGGCGATCTCGGCATGGATATAACGCACTTCAACCTCCATAAGACGTTCAGCACTCCACACGGCGGTGGCGGGCCCGGAGCGGGCCCGGTGGGGGTCAAGGAGAAACTCCTACCTTACCTCCCGATACCGGTCGTCGAGAAGACGGGGGACGGCTACTCCTTCGACTACGACAGGCCAAAGTCCATCGGAAAGGTAAACAGCTTTCCGGGTGCATTTGGCGTCCTGGTCAAGGCCTACAGCTACATCCTGTCTCTGGGCGACGAGGGCCTAAAGCGGGTCAGCGACAACGCCGTGCTCAACGCAAACTACTTGAAGGAAAAACTCAAGGACCCCTACAAGTTAGATTACGAGGGGGTCTGCAAGCACGAGTTTGTCCTTAACGGTAGCGGGATGGGCGAGGGGATAAAGACGCTTGACATCGCCAAACGTCTGCTAGACTACGGTTACCATCCACCGACGGTCTACTTCCCCCTCATCGTGAAAGAAGCGCTAATGATCGAACCGACGGAGACGGAGACGAAGGAGAACCTGGACGAATTCACCGAAACTATGTTAAAGATCGCCGCGGAGGCAATGGAGGACCCCGAGTTACTGCACGAGGCTCCGACGGAGACTCCAGTCGGCCGGTTGGATGAGACCCAGGCTGCTCGTAACCCCGTACTCCGCTGGACCGAATCCGAGTAACGACTGTAGGAGGTCCCAGGATCCGGGAACCTGGCCCAAATAATTTTACACGGGTTACCGGGTTTGAGGAAAAATTTGTGTTTGTGTTCACAGTATCTATAATTAGAGTAAGTGGGTTGTTCGCTCGGCTAAAGGAGGTTATATCGAAGGAGACTCGTGGTGACACCAAAATAGGGATAAGGTCACCCACCTACCTCTATTTTCTTGTAAAATTTTGCAACAATACTTACAGTTAGACTAATTATTACAATCTTAAATACGGAGGTAACCTACGATGTTTTTAACCATAGGTGAGTTAATCAACTCTACTAGAGACGAAGTCAAGAAGGCACTAAAGGAAAAGGACGAAGACTTCATCAGAAAGCTGGCCAGGGAGCAGCACGAGGCCGGAGCGGACGCCATCGACCTCAACGCCGGTGAATCCCGAGACGAGGAAAAGAACGACATGGACTGGCTGATCGACATCGTCGAGGACGAGATCGACGACGTAAGGATAGCCATCGACACTCCCGACCCCGAAGTACTCGAGTTCGGGCTGGAAAAGGTAAGGAACAAGCCGGTCATCAACTCCATCAGCAACGAGGACGACAAGGCAGCCGCCCGTGAGGTCGCGTCAGGCTACGATGCCGACATAATCGGCCTGGCCATGGGAGAAGAAGGTATGCCCCAGACAGTCGAGGACAGGTTAAATGAGACGGAGGCGCTGCTGGAGAAGTGCGACAAGCTGGGAATAGACAAGGACCAGCTCTACGTCGACGTCATAGCAATGACGATAGGGAGTAACCAGGAACAGGGCCAGTACGTCATCGACTCCGTCAGGGGGATCAAGGAGAAGCTCGGCGTTAAGACCAACATCGGTTTGAGCAACGTCTCGTTTGGTCTTCCCAACCGGGCCCTGATCAACCGCACGGTCTTCGCTATGTTGCTGGAGGCAGGATTGGACGCGGCGTTGATCGACCCCACGGATACGGAGATGATGGACACGTTGAAGGCGGCAGAGGCGCTGCTCGGCGAGGACAAGAGCTGCCTGGGATACCTGAAGTACATCCGTAGCAAATAAGAAGATCACGATTTAAGAGGTGTTTATAATAAGGGCCCGTGGTGGTTCCTGTTATAAAACACATATATAAAGTTAACTAAACCCAGTTTAGTTAAACCAACAAAACACAGGAGGTAAGAACGCAAATGAAGAGCGATATTCAAATTGCTCAAGAGGCAGATTTAAGGCCAATTACGGAAATTGCTGATAAAATTGGCCTGGAGAGAGACGAACTAGAACTTTACGGCGACTATAAAGCAAAGGTCAAGCTCGACGCGTACGAGAAACGAGAGGACGAACCGGACGGAAAGTACATCGACGTCACGGCCATCACCCCTACACCCCTGGGAGAAGGTAAGACCACGACAAACATCGGTCTAACTCAGGCACTGGGTAAGATCGGCAAGAACGTCATGACCGCAATTCGTCAGCCCTCACAGGGCCCGACGTTCGGAATCAAAGGAGGCGCTGCCGGTGGAGGATACTCACAGGTAATCCCCATGGAGGACTTCAACCTCCACCTGACCGGCGACATCCACGCGATAGGGGCCGCACATAACCTTATCGCCGCGGCGATCGACGCCCGCATGATGCACGAGCGGAATTACTCCGACGAGGCCTGGGCGAAGAAGGGCCTGGAGAAGTTGAACATCAACCCTTACTCCATCACCTGGAACCGCGTCGTCGACCACAACGACAGGGAGCTGAGGAACATCAACGTTGGCCTCGGTGGCAAGTGGGATGGATACCCGAGAGAGAGTGGATTTGACATTACCGTAGCATCCGAACTGATGGCTATCCTCGGACTTACCACGGGACTTGAAGACTTAAGAGAGAGGATCGGAAAGGTCGTCATCGGTTACAACTGGGACGGAGAACCCGTCACCGTAGAAGACCTCGGTGCTGCCGGTGCCGCGACGGTACTGATGAAGGACACGATCAAGCCTAACCTGTTGCAGACCCTGGAAGGTCAGCCGGCATTTGTACACGCCGGGCCGTTTGCCAACATCGCACACGGTAACAGTTCGATCCTGGCCGACATGGTCGGGCTGAAACTGGCGGACTACGTCGTCACGGAGTCCGGTTTCGGTGCTGACATCGGCATGGAGAAGTTCTTCAACATCAAGTGTCGTTACAGCGGACTCATACCTGATACCGTAGTGCTCGTCGCGACCATAAGGGCGCTGAAGATGCACGGTGGCGGACCTAAGGTAGTTGCCGGTAAGGAACTCGACTCCGCTTACACCGAAGAAAACCTCGAGTTACTCGGGAAGGGCTGTGACAACCTCAAGAAGAACATTGAGATCGCCCAGAAATTTGGCGTACCGGTCGTAGTTGCCGTAAACAGGTTCCAGACCGATACCGACAAGGAAGTCGAACTCGTCAAGGAAAAGGCCCTGGAAGCCGGCGCATTTGACGCAGTTGGCTCAAGCCACTTCACCGACGGTGGAGCAGGCTCGGTCGACCTCGCCGAAGCAGTAGTCAAAGCAACCGACGAGGACTCCAACTTCGAGTTCCTCTACGACGTAGACAAGTCCATCAAGGAAAAGATCGAGACGATAGCGAAGGAGGTCTACGGCGCTGACGACGTCGACTACAGCAGCAAGGCAGAAAAACAGATTTCCGATTACGAAGAGTCTGGCTTTGGTGACCTGCCACTTTGTATGGCAAAGACCCACTTATCTCTATCCCACGACGCCAAGAAGAAGGGCGTCCCGACTGGATTCACTCTGCCCGTCAGAGAGGTCCGCGCAAGCGTAGGTGCTGGATTTGTCTACCCGCTCTGTGGTGAGATGAGCACCATGCCAGGTCTACCGTCCAAACCAGCATACATGGACGTTGACATAGACGAAGATGGTAACGTAGTTGGTCTGTTCTAACGGACTAACCATAAATTAAGTATTAGGAGCGTTAATTGGACAAGGAAAAGATCGAAAAAGGGACTAGATTAATACTGGAAGGTATAGGAGAAAACCCCGATAGGCCGGGGTTAAAAGATACTCCAGCACGTGTAGGCCGGATGATGGAGGAACTATGTTACGGCCTGCACAAGGACCCGGCCAGCGTAGTTTCCACATTCTTCCAAGAAGACTACAAAGAGATGGTGGTGCTCGACAAGATTCCCTTTCAATCGTTGTGCGAGCACCACCTGCTCCCAATCCTCGGACACGCGAGCATCGTCTACATGCCGAAGGACAAACGCGTGGTCGGTGCAAGCAAACTGGCACGAGCGTTGGAGGTAGCCTCGAGCAGGCCGCAGATTCAGGAACGGTTGACCTCGCAGGTCGCCGACGTGCTCATGGAAAAACTTGACCCGTACGGCGTCCTCGTAAAGATAAACGCCGAACACCTGTGCATGACTATCAGGGGGGTTAAGAAGCCGGGGACGAAGATGGTAACTTCTGCAATTCGGGGTAAATTCAAGACGGACAAGGCAGCACGCGACGAAGCACTTGCCTTAATTGACGATTAATCGTCGAACTACATAAGGAGGAACAATGAAAAAGCTCGATGGAAATCAGATTGCGGAAGAATATCGCAGTGACTTAAAGGAGGATATCGCTGAGCTCAAAGAGCAGGGAGTAACTCCGACTATCGCTCCCGTCCTCGTGGGCGACGACCCGGGCGCAAAAGTCTACTACAGGACAAAGAAGCGCCTGGCCGAAGACCTGGGGGTAAACTACGACGGAGTCAAGCTAGATGCGGACGTCTCCAAGGAGGACCTGCTGGCAAAGATACGCGAACTCAACGGGGACCCGGACGTCCACGGTCTCTTTGTCGAGCTTCCGCTGCCAGAGGGATTGAGCATCGGAGAGCTGAGGACCGAAATCGATCCTCGTAAGGATATCGACTGCATCAACCCGGTAAACAGCGGAAAACTGTTGTCCGGAGGTGCCGCGCGAGCGAGTTACGAGGACCTGAAGAACGATCCGGAAGTGCTCCTGCCCGCGACACCTTACGCGGTAATGGAGATTCTGGACCACTCGGGCATTGAGCTCGCCGGGACCGAGTTCGTCGTCGTCGGTGGAGGAGCCGTGGGATTACCTCTTTCCACCCTGGCCCTCAGGGAAGGTTACTCGACAGTAACCCTCTGTGACTACAAGACCGACGACCTGACCGAGAAGACGAAACGCGCCGATATCCTGGCATCTACGCTGGGTAAGGCCGACTTCATCACCGAAGACATGGTCAAGGAAGGCGCTGTCGTCATCGACGTCGGGATAAACGAGGTCGAGGGTGGAATCACGGGTGACGTGGACTACGAAAACGTCAAGGACAAGGCCGGATGCATCACCCCTGTACCGGGAGGCGTCGGCCCGATGACCACGACCCTGATAATGTCGAACACGGTCAAGGCCGCAAAATTGCTCAACGGCTAAGTTAATTCCGTCTTTATTATTGAGTATAACACCCTCTCCTTGGGTAAAACCGAGGAGGGGGTTTTTTATTCAGTCCTGGGTGTTGGGTCTTGGGTCTTGGACATTTGTAGTTAGGTACTGGCAATTGGTACCCCACAACCAAATA
>JAGYME010000031.1 GCA_018400715.1 Candidatus Bipolaricaulota bacterium | reverse complement strand
AATTGAAAATAGAACAATAAAGGGGGGCTCTTGAGCAAGCCCCCCTGTTATCAAATTAGGACAATTCTTCGATTTCTGCTTGACCCCAGGCCACAGCATCTTCGACGCTCTGGCCCTGAACAATAACTCGTTGAATGACTTCTGACAATACGTTTGCCCCAACAACATCGCCAATACCCTTGTTAACTACTTCCTCGTGAGTAAATCCATAAAGCGTTCCATGTTGTACTTCTTCCATGGCGACATCGTTAACAATCGGGAACGCCTTCACGTACTCGTTCTGCCAGAAAGCTCCCGATTCTCTTGCCGCTTCTGTACAGGGGTAGAAACCTCCAGGTTCCATTCCTGCAGTAAGCATGGCGTTAATATCTGGGCGCATTATGAATTTGACGAATGTCTTGACCTTATCCAGTACTCCGCGCTTCTCCGCGGATTTGTGGATCATTATGCCGTTAGGGTATATCAGAGTACTTCTCTGACCGCCTTCTGAAGGCTGAGGCATAACTGCGGCACCGAGATCCATATCGTCCGCGTCATAAAGTCTCTTCTGGACGGACGGGAAGTATGGCATCATAGCGATTTTTCCTGCCGCGAAGTTCATCTCGGCTTCTCCCCAGATCCAGCCCGTGGCTGCGGGTGGGGTGTATTCCCAGAGCTTCTTATACATTTTTACTGCGTCGATGGTTTCGGGAGTGTTGAAATCCGGATTCCCGTTTTCGTCATAAATGTGTCCACCGTAAGTCGTTAGAATTGACCAGAAGAACTCCTGAGTGGCTAGACTCTTTGAGGCAACAAGGCCCACGCCATAGATATCCGTTTCTCCGTCTCCATCGGTGTCAACAGTGAGATCTTCTGCGTACTCGACTACTTCCTCCCAGGTTTTAGGCGGCTCTCTCGTGCCCACGTATTTTTCTAAGTAGCTCGGGCGGTATATCCAGTTGAAGATCATCGTGTTGATGGGTACGCCCCAGTAGTTTCCACCGTGACGATACATTTTCAATACGTTGTCGAAATATGTATATTCTTCGTCGATCTCTTCGACGAGGTCGTCAACGGGGATAATTCCGCCGATATTGGAGGCGAACACATTGAAGTCAGGAATATCAAGCTGGAAGTCTGGAGTGGTCCCTGCTTTCACCGCTGATAGAGTCTTGGACCAGGCGTCACCCCAGGATACGACTTCCTGCTTCACATCGATATTTGGATATTCTTCCTCAAATGCATCTATTGCATTCTGTATAGCTCGTACACGATGGGAAGGTGCTTCGTGGTGCCAAAAGGTCAACTCAACTTTTTCTTGCCCGGCACCCACAATTGAGACCGTACTTAGAACCAATAGCAGTAAACTTGACAGGATAAAGATTTTACTTCTGAAAATACTCATTTTTACCTCCTCGATCATTTGCGTCTAAATACTCGTTCTCGAAGTTGAAAAGTCACAACGCAGCACTTTTTTCTGCTTTGCACCACCTCCATTGCTAGAAGTAATTTATTCTTTTCTTGTAACGGTTAAATAGTCCTTCGTTATGTTCGCTGGCACCTTCCATGTTGCTGCTCTGGAATACCGGTGGTTTCTCACCTTCTTCCGCTATTATTTCCGCGGTCCTTGCGAATATAGAGTTGAGAATTAACGCCCCGGAAATAGTCGAAGTAGGTCCGACCTTCTGCGGTAGGTTAGCGATATTAACAGTGGCATCGCCGGGAACTCCTTTGTTATCTATAACTAGGTCAGCGACCTCGAATAGCTTCTTTCCGCTGGAGTGAGCGGGTTCAAGAAATTTGGTGTAATCTAGGGAAGTAATCGCAATTGTAAAAGTTCCATTTTTGACCGAATTAAGTCCCATCTCCACGGGTACTGCGTTCACCCCCGAATTGGAAATAACTATCATCACGTCTTCTTGTGATATATCGTAATAATCCCAGACCACGTCGCCAAACCCTTCCATCTTTTCAAACTTCGAATATTTCACCCCGTTGTGGAGCATCAAGCTGGGCTCAAGGACAGCGTTTACTGGTGCGAATCCACCCGCTCTGCCGAATACTTCCTCCGCCAGGAGATGAGAATGACCGGTGCCAAATACGTGAACTAGGCCGTCGTTCATTATTGTCTCCGATATCTGGTCTGCAGCAGCGTCTATTTCGTCAATTTCTTCGTTCTCGATTTGATCTATTAATTTCCTTACGATATCGAAAAAATATCCTGCTTTGCCGTTGCTCATTTGAGCCTCCTGATTACGTTAAAATAGGAAGGTAGAATTGCCAGCAGATTGGATAACCCCCCGCTGTCGAAAGATCAACATATCAAACAATCATATGGTGGTCCATACCATTGTTATTATATATACTATTTATGGGCTGTCAAGCGTCGAAGGGAAAATCTTACTCGATCAATTGTGCGTAGAAGTCACAGGAGAGTTAATGACCGGCCGACCCTTAGATAAGGGTAGGTTGGCACTAAGACGACGAGAGGGCACACTGGACCTTAAGTTCAACGGCGGTGTGCCCGATATTTTACCAAAAACTAGTCTTACCAGCGTTCCTGCTGCAGTCGACACTTAAACCATTTTTTCTGGCCTTCGGTAAGTCCGTCCAGGTACTCTCTTGTCCACTCTATATCGCCCTCTATAAGTGCACTTCTCTCGGCGTCTGATAGGTTGTAGGCCTCAAGTGCCTGGGTGCAATCCTCGGTAAGTTCGCCGATGAAGTCATCCCTATCACTGCATCTTTCTAATACTGCCTCCACAGCTCGTTTACACATATTTACCTCCGTTAGTTTACTTTCTAAAGCTTTCGGAACTCTCCGGAAGACTACTTTACAGTATATTCTATCCCGATTTCCGCGGGTTGGATATGATCTTGATTAACTTAGGAGGTGATCATATGTCCGATTTAAAAAGCGCCGTTGGGGTTAATTCCCGCCCACAAGTCAGAAGAAACCCTGTCTAAATGAACCTGAAATGGTATCCGGGGTGGATTTGATTCCCGGACAGGAACCTCTAAAAGTTGTACTATGTGGAAAACCAAGATGAAAAATTCCGAGAATAAAGCCAACATAAAGTAGAATTTTGCCCGAGATAAACCCGATCTAATTAAGATTTGTATCATATTAAACATCGTGACGTCTCCATATAATAAATTACAATATAAACTGTCAACCGCTGAGTTGAGAGTTCAGGTTGAGGGGCGAAAAAGGAGGTCAACTATGAAAGGATGTCCCGGAGGTACCGGCGAAGCGAAGACCTGTCTGTCCAACATATTTGGCAGTCTGGACTTGAAACACCTGGAAGAATTGGAAGACAGAGTAAGGATGATAGAGTTCAAAGAAGGGGACCTAATTTTCCAGGAAGGATCGCCTACAGATGGAGTATACATAATTTGCCAGGGTTTCGTGCGATACGGAAAAACTGAGAAGAACAACGGCGAAAAAGTGACGTTGAGGCTGGTCGGACCGGGAGAGATGCTCGGGGTTGAGCGACTGTTTACCGACTCCCTGAGCCCCCATTATGGTCGGGCCCGAGCCCTGGTAGATACGAGTACTGGTTTCATTGAAAAAGATTATTTTCTGTCTTTTCTGCAGTCGAAGAACGGTGCCTTTTATGACTTTGCCAAGGTTCTTGCCCGCGATATCCGGGCGTTTGAGGCGCGCTTAATTCGCTGTACCTGTAACACGATCGAGAACAACCTCGCGGAATTGTTGCTCCATCTGGGAAATAAGTGGGGAGAGCATAGGGAGGGTCAGATAGTAATCCCATTTAAGTTTACCCGGAAGACCCTGGCCAGCATTATCGGGGTGTCTAAGGGGTCAGTCACGGCGGCGTTGAAAAATTTTGAGGAAAATGGTTGCATGAAAAGGTCTGCCGGTCAGGTTATAATTACGAACCCGGAGGGGCTTGAAGGCTTGGCTAGCTGTCGGTCGTTGAACTGTGGAGGCCTGTAAGTCCCTTGGTTGTTTGTTGTTTTGTTTTATCCTGCCATCTCGTACCCCGGAAGGAAACGTGATCTATGAATACCAACAGTGAAGAGTTCTCGGATGTAATTGATTTTCTACTCGATTACCTGGAGGGTATCGATAGAGAGAAGGTTGAGGGTATTGCTGATTCAATCTTTATTACCCGGTACAAAGAGGACGATTTAATAGTCCAGGAGGGGTCACTGGCATCGACCGTTTACTCCGTCCGTGACGGGCTTGTCAAGGTCGGCAAGTACGCGATCTCCGATAAGAGAAGGGTGTTGAGGTTTCTCACCGGGGGCGGCTGGTTCGGCCTGGAGTCGCTGTTTATGGAGGGGCAGGAGTCCAACATCCAGTACGCCAGGGCAGTTACCGACGCGGAGCTGATTCTGATCGAGAGGGGAGCGTTCAGGGGGCTGTTGAAGTCCCAGCCCGATTCGTTGTTCAGCCTGTGTAACTGGCTGTCCCGAGAGGTAGCCACCCTTGAACTCAAGCTAACTCGCGACTTTGCTGAAGGGGCGAAACAGAACCTCTGCTTCCTTCTGGTTGCCCTCGCTGAGAGGTTTGGCGAGGAGGTTGAGTCGGGGACGCTGGTGAATCTTAAGTTGCCAAACCACACTTTGGCTAACCTGCTGGGAATCTCCACGGAGACGCTCCGGAGGTTGATCAAGAGGATGTCCGATAACCAGGTAATAGAAAGCGACGGAACGAAGATCACGATCAAGGACAAGGAGTCTCTCAAGCAAACAGCCAATATAAACGACTTCTACCTGGAACTCCTAAAGGATACCTTTTAGGCTGCCGTACTCCTTACCTCAGTCTCCTCCCGCTCTATCTGCACGATTCTGTCGTTCAACGCCTCTAACTCCTGTAATACAGGTCCCGGGGCTCCGGTCACCGCGAGCTTGAGCCCAACCCTCTCGGGGTTTACCTCCATCTCGGAGAGTCTCTCCCTGGCGATCTTCACGTTCTCTTCCGTCTTGGTAGCGCATTCCGGTGAGAACGGATCCGACCCGCCCTCGCAGGTACCGACAAATACCCCCTGGGCACCCTGTTTCAGCGCGTATACTATCCACTCCGGCGTAACCATCGCGCCGTCAGGTATCTCCACGGGGAGAATGTTACTGCTGTAAAGCTGCCGACGGTTTGACAGCATGTCGAGGGCAACGTAAGAACAGTTAGTGTCCAGGAAGGCAAGCAGTTTCGGTTCCGGTGCGTTGTCCAGCAGGCCCTTGACCTCGGCGAGGACCTGGTCTGAGCGGAAGTTCTTAACCGAGACCGCCGCGTAAGGACAGGAGCTAAGACACAACCCACAGCCCTTGCAGAGCAGCGGGTTCACCTTTGCCTTTCCGTCTTCAGCAATTTCTATCGCGTTGAATGGGCAGGTATCTATGCACCGCGGCGATTCCAACTCCTCACAGCCGCCACAAGCCCCTTCGTCGATTTCCGCAATAACTGGGTCAAGCTTTACTTCGTCCACGCCAATCAAGTTACTTACCCGCGAGGCCGCGGCGCCGCCCTGTAAGACAGAGCTTGGTATGTCCTTGGGCCCCTGGGCGGTACCAGCAATAAATACGCCCTTGGCCTGCGTATCAACCGGCTTGAACTTAGGGTGGCTCTCCTTAAGAAATCCGTCGTTGCTTCTCGGTAACTTCAACAGCTTCGCAATTTCCTTCGTCCCTTCAGAGGGCACTATAGCCGGTGCCAGGACCACGAGGTCGTAGTCATACTCGAGCTGCTCGTTGATCGCCGTGTCCACGGCCTTGATCCGGACCCGGTCTTCGTCAGTGGGCTCGAGTGATGAGGGACGCCCCCGGATGAACTCTATGTTGCTGTTCTGGGTGTCGTTGTAGAATTCCTCAAACCCCTTTCCCGCGGCGCGGATGTCCGTAAAGAAAATGGATAGGCGGGTCCCTGGGCCTAGTATGTTTCTCAACAGCCTCGCCTGTTTCATGGAGTACATACAGCAAATTTGTGAGCAGTATTCGTTGTGGTCCTTGTCCCTCGAACCGGCGCAGAGCACCCAGGCTACGTTCTCGGGCGTCCTTCCGTCCGAGGGCCTAACGACCTTCCCCTGAGTCGGGCCGGTGCCGGTCATCATCCGTTCGAGCTGACCCGCATGGATGATGTTCTCGCTCTCCTCGTAGTTGTATCCACCTATCTTGCTCAGATCGTAAATGTCGAACCCGGTGGCGACGACGATTGTGTCTACGTGTAAGGTGCGGTGTTCTGGGGTCTGGCTGAAGTCAATGGCATCGACGGGACAAGCCTCCACGCAGGGCGAGCCCGGAGGGTGAAGTTCGGACGGCTGGATACAGTTGTCCATGTCGATGAGGTACGTTTCGGGGACTGCCTCCTCGTGGGTAGAGTATATGGCAGTTCTCGTACCCAGGCCGTAGTCAAATTCGTTCTCTACCTCGACAGGACAGACGTCCGTACAGTCACCACAAGCGGTACACTTGTCGGTTACGTACCGCGGGTTGATCGTTATATCGACCTCGTAATTTGTAACCGACCCCTGGATTTCTTCTATATCGGTATAGGTGAAGACAGTGATATTTTCGTGGGTCATCAAATCGGACATCTTCGGGTCCAGTATACACGGCGCACAGTCCAGCGTGGGAAAGGTCCTTCCCAGGCGACCCATTCTGCCACCTATGTCCGGCCTTTTCTCTACTGCGTAAACTTCAAAACCCTCGTCAGCGAGGTCGAGTGCTGCCTGAATGCCGGCGATGCCGGCGCCGATAACCAGGGCGCTATTCCCGATGGGAGCGCGTAATTCTGCCAGGGCGTCGTTTCTCTTGACCTTCTCTACCTTTCCAGCAATTTCCGACTTTGCCTTTTCTAGAGCCTGGCGGTGATCGTCGTAGTGGACCCACGAGTTTTGCTCCCGCAGGTTGGCTATTTCAAGTTGATATGGGGAAAGGTGAGAACTTCCCACCGCGTTACGAAATTCCTCCTCGTGAAAGTGTGGGGAGCAGGCGCCGATTACGGCACCGTCCAGCTCCTCTTTGTCTATCTCCTCGGTGATTACGTTTTGGCCCCCTTGAGAGCATATGTTTTCGTGGACCCTGGTATGAACCACGCCGTCGAGTTCAGAGGCAAACTCCTCCAGTTTGCTGATATCGATCACGTCTGAAATGTTGCCACCACACCGACAGAGAAAAACACCAATTTTCTTATCCATGCAGACCTCCTAAATCCTGCAAAGACCAATACCCCGACTATTATGGACGGGATACACTACACTACGGGGCTATCACCTCAGGGAATAACTCCGGTGCGCAAATTTAAACTCATTTAAAATATTCTATATATAGTGCCAACCCACCCCGAGCGAGTGGGTTACGTCCTTTCCCTCGGGGCGGAAGTCTACCTTAGGTTATACCTTGCCGGCTAGTTGTTGTTCTTTGACCTCGGAATAGGTGGATTTTTCTTTGTCGACGAACGTCCCGACGACGATATCCGAGTCCGGGTCCATCTTGATATCCACCTTGGTAGGATCGGCGCCGTCCCGGATTACCGATCTCTCCTTGTAAGACTTCAACTCATCTAACGCCTCTCCCTGACCGTTTTTTCTGCCAAATCCTGTTGGGCAGGGTGAGATGACCTCTACGAACGTAAATCCTTTCTTAGTCAATATCTTTTGGAACGCCTTCTTCATCCTGCGGACGTGCAAACTCGTCCACCTGGCGACGTACACAGCTCCCGCTGAAGCGGCCAGGTTGGGGAGGTTAAACGGCCTCTCAAAATTTCCATACGGGGCCGTCGTCGCCCGTGCAGTCTTCGGGGTGGTGGGTCCTACCTGTCCACCGGTCATCCCGTAGGTATAGTTATTTACGCAGATTACCGATAGGTCGACATTTCTTCTCGCGGCGTGGATGAAGTGGTTTCCCCCGATGGAGAAAAGGTCTCCATCGCCGCTAAATACCGTCACATTCATCTCGGGATTGGCCAGCTTCAGGCCGGTGGCAAATGGGATCGCCCGTCCGTGTGTCGTGTGATAAGAATCAGACGCTACGTATCCGGCAACACGACCGGTGCAGCCTATACCCGAAACTACGGCGAAGTCGTCAAGGCCAAAGCCTTCGTCATCCAACGCGTGACAGTAAGCGTTTAGGGCAGTACCTAGCCCGCAGCCCGAACACCAAATGTGCGGAAGGCGATCGGGTCTGAGATACTTTTCCATGGGGTGCGTGGTTTCAACGTCCTGCGGTTTTTTAGGTTTTTCGTCCAGCGTCGTTAGCGGCATCTCGGGAGGCACCTCCTGATTTCAACTTTTATCTTGTCCATGTCCAAATAACGAGGTCTTATGGATGTCAGGTCGCGTCTAGAATATCGTCTCTCAGCTGTCATATCTCAGTTCGTCCTCCGGTTTCTCGCTAACCCAAATGGCAAAGTCCGGGCAGACTCGTTCACATAATCCGCAGTTGACACATTCCTCCGGAGCTGTAGGTACTGGAGGGCGGTAACCTTTCTTGTTGAGATCGCCCGACTCTTCCAGAACGTCTCTGGGACAAAATTCTATGCATGAACCGCATCCCTTGCAGTATTCTTTTCTGATATGGATATATCCTTTGTCTGTGGCCCAGCTTTTTACCTCTTCTTCTTGGTCAACTTTCATTTATCTTTCTCCTCCAAATAGATCGTAAATCGATCAACTAAGACGGCCCTGTTGCCGCCTTATTCTAAACCTTGCCGCAGTGCTTTGTGGCGACGGACATCTCTAGAATGATCAATTAACTATAAAATTTGGTGAGTAACAAATAAATGAGCTGGGTCATTTGCCAATATGACATATATCAATTGCTGGCCCTGCGGAATTGGCCCTATAGGTTGGGGAGTTTTCTGATGAAGAATTCATCTTCTTCGTAGTCCGCCTTTATCAATTTCTCCTCCTCGATTAACCCCTCGACTACCTCCCAGTCGGATCCGGCCTTGTCGAGAAGCTCCTCGACTCCTTCTCGCTTCATCGGGTGGACGGAAGTTATACTTAACAGGTCCTGCTGAATATCGCCCGAGAAGGAGAATTCGTTGCCCTCGTAGCCGATCAGGTACTCGACGTCCCGGAGTTTTTTGCTGAAGGTTTGGAACCAATAGTTAATCGTCTTCTCGCGGGTGGGTTTGGCCCACTCCTCCGCGGGTGGGCGGGTGGGTATGGCGACGTAGGCGCTGTCAGGGTCCAGCTTTTCCAGAAAATCGCTGACCTTGTCTGCGCCTTCCTCTCCGTCGTTAATTCCATCTATGAGCATGGTCTCTGTCGATAGGTGACCGTCGAAAACCTCGGCGAACGATAACGCCCCGTCCAGTATCCGCGAGAGCTCGAGAGATTTATGGGGCCTGTCGACGCTCTTCCAAACATCTTCGCTTACGGCATCTACCTTCAATGAGACCCAGTCAGCCTCAGCGAGGGCGTCTCTAACCTCTTCCTGCCAGATCAGGGATCCGTTTGAGATGACGGCAATTTTGTAACCCAGGTCCTTTAAGGCCTCGATTTGGTCCTTTAGGTCCGACTCAAGAGTGGGCTCACCGTCCGGGACGAAACTTAAGTAGTCGATCTGGTTGGATTCCCGGACCGAGTCCTCGATCTTTTTCTCCACGGTCTTCCTGACTTCAGCCGGGGCGTAAAAGGCTTCCCTGTCGACCTGCATCGTGATAGTCCTCCCCAGCTGGCAGTAGACACAAGAATAGGTACATTTCTTCGCTGGAATGTTGTTAACTCCGAGGCTTCTACCCAGCCTCCGTGATGGTACTGGTCCGTATGCTTCCATGATAACCCCCTGGCGGACTAGTAAAGAACGCCCGCAGAAAACTATTGTTTGCCTGCTTCCCCGTTTTCCCCTTCCTTGTCTTCTTCAAGTAGCTTGTCTATCCTATTCATCCTGGACCAGCTGCGGTCGAGAATAAACTCCAGTTCGGGAGTGAACCTGGGATTAACGTGGTGGGCGAGCTGGGTGCGGAAGAAACCCTCCTTGTCGTTGAACGTATCCAGGGCTTCCTCCTTTTGTCCTTCTTCGCCGATGAGATCGACGAAGACCTTGGCATATTTCAGGTCCGTGGATAGCTCCACGTCAGTTATCGTCGCCGTCTCAAAGTGTCTGTCGCGGGTATTCTCCTGGATTATCTCCGCCAGGGCCCGCTTGTATTCCTCTTCCTTTCTCTTCTTTGCTCTACCTGCCATGTTACACTACCTCTGTTGAGTAATTGTCCACGTTGAGGTCTCTTGCCTTTTCTGCCTCGGATAGTATCTGGGATAGCTTTTGGTGATTTAACTTGCTGGAGTTTGCGATGTGGGCAAACCCTATTGTGGAACGGGTTATATCGTCATCGCCGTCCAGTTCGGAGACGGAGACGTTATAGTTTTTCCTTATCTGGTTGATGAAGGGTTGAAGCAGGGAGCGCTTGTCCTTGAGGGACTTGACACCAAATACCCGGAATTCGATCTTCAATATTCCCACGCTCATGTCGCTTCCTTCTACTTGGGATCCCTGCTAGAAGACCTCGACCTTTTTCTTGGTGTAAGCTTCCAGCGTGTCTCCCTCCTCGAACCCCTCAAAGTCCTCGAGAGCGATCCCACACTCGTAGTCCTCTCCAACTTCGCTTACGTCGTCCTCGAAACGCTTGAGGCTAGAAATGTTGCCCTCGTGTACGAGCTCGTTGTCGCGGATTACTTTGATAATTGACTTGTTGGTAACCTTGCCCGAGTCTACGTAGCAGCCGGCGACGACTCCCACGTCGGATACGCTGAATACCTGGCGGACTTCGATCTCTCCTATCTTGACCTCCTCGTACTGTGGACCCTTGACCTCGCCGATGGCTTCTTTCACGCTGTCCACCAGGTCATATATGATATTGTAGGTCTCGACGGGCACTCCCATGCGTTCCGCTTCCTCCTGGGCCTTGCCCCGGATCTTTACGTCGAAACCGAGGACTGCAGCATAATTTTCCGATGAGGTGGCAAGGTTGATGTCGCTCTCCGAAATATCTCCCACTCCCTCGTGGAGTACTTCGATCTCGATATCTTCGACCTCGAGTTCGCCTAGTTCCTTCTTAACGGCATCTAGTGAGCCCCGTGATACGGCCTTGAGGACCAGATCCAGGTTGTCCTTGTCAGCCGCGGCAAACAGCTCTTCGACGGACGGACGCGGTTTGCGGCTCTTGATCTTCTCCTCTTCCTTCCTTTCCCCGGCAATATCCTTGGCGACGCTCAAGTCGTCGTAACGTTCAAGGTTAGAACCGGCTGGTGGTACGTCCTTCAGTCCAAGGATCTCCACGGCCTTACTCGGTCCTGCTTCCTCTATCCCTCCTGATTCGTCGGACAGAGAGCGGACCCTGCCATAAGTACTGCCGACGACGAGTATATCCCTGGCCCTTAAGGTCCCTTCCTTGATGACTGCCGTGGCCAGCGGACCCATCCTCGGATCCAGATGACTTTCTACGATAAATCCGTCCAGTTCTCCTTCCGGGTCTCCGCGGAGGTCTTCCATCTGGGCGACCAAGTTCAACATGTCCAGGAGCTCGTCTACGTTCTCACCGGTCAGGGCGGAAAGCTGTACCATTATCGTGTCTCCCCCCCAGTCGTCCGGAGTAATACCTTCGCGCGCCAGTTGGTTCATCGTCTCGTGTGGGTTAGCGTTATTCTTGTCTATCTTGTTTATGGCTACGATCATGGGGATATCTGCAGCCTGGATGTGGGCGAGGGCTTCCTTGGTCTGGTCCATGATTCCGTCGTCGGCCGCCACGACCAGGATCGCTATATCAGTTGCCTGGGCGCCGCGAGAACGCATGGCGGTAAAGGCCCGGTGACCGGGTGTATCTATAAAGGTAAACTTGTTATCGTCCCAATTAAGCTGGTAAGCACCGATGGATTGAGTTATCCCACCGGCTTCCCTGTTGGCTACTCTTGTCTCTCTAATCGTGTCGAGAAGGGTAGTTTTTCCGTGATCTATGTGCCCCAGGATCGAGATAATTGCTGGTCGCGGGGGAGCCTGCTTCTCCTCCTCCTCTTCCTCCTCTTCCTCTTCCTCTTCTTCTTCAAGTACCTCTTTTCCCTCGCTTGCTATTTCCCCCTCTTCCTCTTCTTCTTCGGCAACTACTTCTTCTTCCCCCTCGTAAAGGTCAAGAATCAGATTATAGTGTTCTTCGTCAACCGTATTGAGTGGAGTAAGTTCTTCCATGCCCAGTTCTTCCAGTAGTCCCAGCATCTCTTTGCTTTCCAATCCAAGCTCTTTCGCTATTTCGTATATCCTGTGTTTAGACACTCAAATATCCCTCCAGATGTTTACCTTGTGAGAAAATTTACTAAAATAACCCCTTTCTATCAACCAACCTATAATCGTTTGCCAAACGATGCTGAATCTAGCTAGCAGATACGCGGCACTGGATCCCCCAGTGGCGCGTCGAGAAAACGTCTACCGCCGACCTCGGTCTCTAAAATTACCTTGCCTGGCCGTTCTTCGGTGACCTCCCCGATGATCTTCGCATCTTCCCCCAAAGGTTCCTCGCTTAGCGCGCCCACCACGTCCTCCGCGGTGTCAGCGGTTGCCATAATTATTGCCTTCCCTTCGTTGGCGACGTTGAATGGACTTATCCCGATAAGGTCCGACACGCCGGTCACGGCTTCCTTGACTGGCACCTCAGCCTCGTATATGGTTAACCCGAGATTGCTCTTGTCCGCCATCTCGTTTAGAGCAGCAGCCAACCCACCCCTCGTAGGGTCCTTCATCCCCGTTATCTTACCGGCTTCGCGGGCGAGTTTAAGGAGATGGTTAAGAGGGGCAGTGTCAGATTTAAGCTTCGTCTTAAAACTCAGACCCTCTCTGAACTGAATTAACGCCACCCCGTGATCACCAATAGTTCCGGTTACTATTATCTTATCCCCGGGACTGAACCCGGAATCGGTGACGGGCTGGTTAACGACGCCAACCCCGGCCGTGTTGATGGCAATCTTGTCTATATTGCCTTTTTCCATGACCTTTGTATCCCCGGTAATTATCGGAACTCCGGCCTCCTTGCATGTCTCCTCCATGGACTGAAATATCCTGTCCAAAACGTCCATCTCAAGTCCCTCTTCTACAATTATGCTTGAGGTCATTGCTACGGGGTCGGCTCCCATTACAGCCAGGTCGTTGACCGTTCCGCTTATTGCCAGCCTGCCGATATCGCCTCCGGGGAAGAATAGTGGGCTTACCACGTGACTGTCCGTAGTTAGGACGAGCGTTTTACCATCGTGTCCTTCTATGGTGGCGCCGTCGTCCAGGTTGTCGAGTCCGATCATTCCGGCTGACTTGTTCGTAAACGTGCTTAACACGTGACCACCGATCAGTTCATCCATCGCCTTTCCGCCCGCACCGTGGATGACTTTTACCTTGTCGACTTTCTTGTCAGTCATAGCTGTGGTCGCCCTCCGTATTTAAACCATATGTTACACATTGCTTCCTCTCCCACCATGCAGGGACCGTAAGGATGGTCCGGCGTGCACGCCTCGCCGAACAGACCACACTGGTCGGGGGTGGCGCGGGCCGTCAGGACCTGAGGGCACAGGCAGTTGGGGAGCACGTCTTCCCCTTCTTCGGGGTCCACGTCGAACTTGACGAGGGCGTCGTGGCTTTTGTACTCGTCTCTCAGAGCGAGGCCGGAGGCCGGAATTCTTCCTATGCCCCTCCAGAGGCCCGAATCGACCTCAAACACGTCCTCGATCAACTTCTGGGAACGAGGGTTGCCGCCGTAATTCACCGCCCTGGGGTAACCGTTTTCGACGGTAGGGCTGCCCGTCGAGATTCCCTTTACGATGAGCGCAATTGAATAGAGTATGTCCAGCGGTTCAAACCCTCCCACGACGATTGGGACTTCGTACTTCTCGGCTATCGGTTCATAGGGCTGGCATCCGATGATTGTGGAGACGTGTCCGGGGGCGATGAATCCGTCTACGTTGTTTTTCGGTAGTTCCATTAGGCTGGCCATCGCCGGGGGAATTAACTTGTTGCTGGGGATAATGCTGAAGTTATCGGGCGGGTCTTCCGCCAGGACGGCAGCCGTCATCGGAGCCGTGGTTTCAAAACCAACCCCGAGAAAGACGACTTCCTCCTGGGTCGACCTGGCTATCTCGACTGCATCGCTGGCGCTGTAGACTAACCTGACGTCGGCCCCTTCGGATTTTAGGTCGTTGAGGGAGTAATCGGTCCCCGGGACGTTCATCATATCTCCGAAGGCCGTAACTATCGCCCCCTCCCGGGCAATCTTGACTGCGGCATCCAGGTCACGCGTTGGCGTTACGCAGACGGGACACCCCGGCCCCTCTCGGATATCGATTTCTTGGGGCAGCAGGCTGCGGAGCCCGTTGTTCGTGATCGTGACTTCGTGGGTCCCGCAGACGTGAACTATTTTAATCCCGCGGTCCGGTACGTAATCTTCAATTACCCCGACCAGTTGCCTGGCCCGTTCTTTATCCTTGAACTTAAACTTCACTTTCCTCGTCCATCTCCCTGTTTATCTCGATCAACTCGTCGAACAGGTCCAGGGTTTCCCTCGCCTCTTCAGGAGATAACTTCTTTATCGCAAAACCCGTGTGTACCAGGAGATAATCACCCTCGTCCGCCTCTTCTGGTAGGGTATCAAGTCTTATTTCCTGTTCAACACCATTAATATCAACAGTTGCCAGGTTATCTTCTATGGTTAAAACCTCTCCCGGAATAGCTAGACACATTTTAGGTTCCCTCCAGGTTAATAGATGGTAAATAATCAGGGTCCCTTATTCCAGTGAAGTCTGCACAGCCATTTCTTTTCTCCGGGTGGGAGTTAGCTGTAGGAAACGAAATTATGCCCGCTCAGAGTTGGGTTTACTCGGAATCCAGTTTGAGCCTTTCCGACTTTCTCGCCGCCTCCTCGATGGCGTTGAAGAACGCCACGCGGATGCCGCCCTCTTCAAGTTTCATGACGGCGTCTACTGTCACTCCGGCGGGAGTCGTGACCATGTCCTTGAGTTTGGCGGGATGTTCTCCCGTCTCGAGGACCATCTTCGCCGCTCCGAGAAGAGATTGTGCGGCCAGGTTCGTAGCCCGGTCTCGGGGTAGTCCGACCCTTACCCCCGCTTCGATTAGTGACTCGATAATCAGGTATCCGTAGGCCGGGCCGGATCCGGAAAAACCAGTTATGGGGTCCATCAAGCTCTCGTCGCGGACCTCTTCGACAATTCCTACCGGTTTAAATATCTGCTCGGTTACCCGTAGGTCGCTCTCCACGGCGTGCTTTCCCGCCACCATTACCGTGGCGCCGTTTTTTACCCTTATTGCGGTGTTGGGCATCGTCCGGACCACGGGGACCTGTTTATCGATTTTCGACTCGATGAACTTCGTCGTTATACCGGCGGCGACCGAGATTACCAGGTGATCTGGCCGGAAGTTTGACGATGTTTCGTCGAGGACGCCCTCGATCGTCTTTGGCTCTACTGCCAGAATCACGATGTCGGTTTCTTCCACTACCCGTTCGTTGTCGGCCGTAGCCTCGATGTGGTATTTTTCCGAAACCTCCTTTGCAGTCTCCTTTTGGGAAGTACTGCCGATAAACTGGTCCGGGGACACTACGCCATTTCTTATCAACGTCTCGACGAGAGTCCCACCAATAGTTCCAACCCCGATAACCCCGATCTTTTTGTCCGTTAACTTTTTTTCTGAAGTGCTCAAGGCGAGATCACCCTAAAGTGTAATTGGTTTGGTAATTTATGTTTCACCTATCATAACTAAAAGACTGGTTTCATACAAGAAGGGTAGGCTTGTGTCCGTCTCTTGGAGGGAAAGAGAGGCCAGCTCAGAATTGCCGTTACCGCTCAGCCGTCGAATAGGCCCCTCGTCGGGCTGAGAAAGTGTTCGGGGCCGATTCCGCCACCCGCTGACTTTCCACCACGCAACAGGGAGTCAAACTCGACGGCATTCCGCGCAGATTTCCCCTGAAAGTGATTGTTAAATGTGATGACGATGTTTTTCGTGTAGTTTTCCAGCTCGTGAACCTTATCGACCCATTCTTCCAGCTCCTTTTTATCGTATAGATAGTCATATCTCATGTACGGTTTCGGCGCGTTCCACCAGTGCTCCGACGCTCTGCCGTGAAACCTTATATATCCCAGCTCGGTCGTTGCCCGCACCACGGGAGGTACGAGGTGTGAAAGGCCGGGCATATCGACGCAGACGTAACCGAGGTCCTGGTTATGGAGGAAGGAAAACGTCCGGTCGTTTATCCAGTAATCGTTGCGAAATTCGACGTTGATCGGTATATCGCCGAACGCCTTCCGAATTTCTTCCAGGTGTCTGTAGCTGGCCTCCTCGGGCTTGAACGAGTAAGGAAACTGGGCCAGGAGGGTGACGAGTTGACCGGACTCGATGAGGGGTTCGATCCCCTCCTTATATTCCTCCACCGAGTCGTCCATCTTCTCCCGCTCGTGCGTGAACTCCTTGGAGAGCTTGACGGAAAAGAGGAAGTCGTCGGGGGCCTTTTTTAAAATGTTACGGATGATCCCCGGGTCCGGGAGCCGGTAATAGGTGAAGTTTATCTCCGTTATCCCGAAGAAGTTCGTGTAGTGGTTGAGAAAGTCCTTCTTCGAGAGCCGGTCAGGGTAGATGATCCCCTTCCAATCGTCGTAGGAATATCCACTGGTACCGACCTGTATCACTATTCTACCGCCTCACCCCGTATCCTTACCTGGAAGGGATATTATTTTTATCCAGAGGAAAAAGATTAAGGTTGTTCATATAATCAATCGACCCGTACAATTAATTATGTTTTCTGACGAGAAGGAGATCAAGAACTTAGAAGTTACCGTCGATAGCGTCGTCTATCAGACCGATTCCAACGAATTCAAGGTTGTCAGGGTGACGACGTCCGACAAAGCGGAAAGGAAGTTCACGGCAGTTGGCGAGATGCCCGAGCTGTACGAGGGACAGGACCTCGTCCTCGAAGGTAAGTGGGTAAGCCACGAAAAATATGGCCGTCAGTTTCGGGTCACCAAGTGTGTCGTCAACCAGCCCACGACCGAGAAGGGGGTTAAGAAGTACCTCGCCTCCGGGTTAATCGACGGCGTCGGCGAGAAGTACGCTAACAGGATCGTGGAGAAGTTTGGCGAAGAAACGCTGGACGTCATTGAAAACCAGCCCGATGCCCTGCTTGAGGTGAGCGGTATTGGAGAAAAGAGGCTGGAAAAGATCACTGAGAGCTGGGAGGACCAAAAGAAAATCAGGGAAGTCATGATTGCCCTGAAGGGTTACGATATCAGTACCGCCTACAGCCTGAGGATCTATCGGGAGTATGGCGCCCAGGCCCCGACGATAGTCAAGAGCGATCCCTATCGCCTAACACATGAGATCGACGGGATAGGGTTCAAGATCGCCGACCGGATCGCGGCGAAAGTGGGGGTAGACCATGACGATCCGGAAAGGGCGAAGGCGGGCCTCAGATATACGCTGAGGGAGTCTTCCGCAAACGGTCACGTCTACCTCCCCCGTAGGGTCCTCGTGGATAGGGCGCAGGAGATCCTGGGTACGGACAAGGGGTTGGTCGACGGTGCCCTCGACGAGATGATAGCGGATGGCTACCTGATTTCCGGAGATGAACTGGAAGGAACCCCTCAGATCCCGGTCTACCTGCCGAGCCTCTATTTCGCTGAGGTGGAGGTAGCCGATAGCCTCTGTTCCCTCGACTCTCACGGTCGAGCTAAGACCGGATTGGACGAGGGAAGGGTCGATAACCTTATCGATAGTTATCAGATAAGCTCGGGATTTGACTACAACGGGGAGCAGAGAGACGCGCTCCGGGCGGCCCTGACGAACAAGGTAACTGTAATCACGGGCGGTCCCGGAACGGGAAAGACGACGATTATTAGGGGAATCATTTCGATTATGAAGCAGCTCGGCTGGAAGGTAACGTTAGCCGCCCCGACCGGCCGCGCTGCCAAGAGGTTAAGTGAGACGACCGGAGAGGAGGCAAAGACTATCCACCGTACCCTTGGATATACGCCGCCGGGCACCTACGAGCACGACGAGGAAAACAAGTTGGAGACAGATGCCATAGTCGTTGACGAGTTAAGCATGGTCGACCTCAGGCTGCTTAACCACCTACTCAGGGCAGTACCCGAGGGGTCACACCTGGTCCTTGTCGGGGACGCGGACCAGCTTCCTTCAGTCGGTCCGGGGGACGTGATCAACGATATTATAAAGTCGCGCCGGGTTAAGACTGTCAAGCTGACTAAGATTTACCGCCAATCGGAAACGAGCGACATCGTAGAAAACGCCCACCGTATTAACAGTGGGGAATACCCGGTAGCCCGTAACAGGGACGAGGGTGACTTCTTTTTCTTCGAGGAAAAGGATCCGGATGCCGCCCGTCGGAAGATCATCGAACTCGTCTCCAGGGAGATACCTAAGAGGTGGGACCTTGACCCACTAAGCGACCTTCAAGTTCTTTCCCCGATGTACAAGGGAGTCTGTGGGGTTGACAGGCTGAACGAGGACCTGCAGAAGAGGTTAAACGACGAAGGTCACGGTGGGGAGGGGATAGGGGATTTTTACGTCGGTGACAAGGTAATGCAGACGAAAAACGACTACGAAAAACTGGTATTTAACGGTGATATCGGGAGAATAGTTAGCCTCGATAAATCGGAGAAGGAACTGGAGGTGCAGTTTCCAGATTACGGCGTAATAAATTACAAGAAGGGGGACATTACCTCTCTTGATCTCGCTTACGCGGTGACGATCCATAAGAGTCAGGGGAGCGAATACGAAGGAGTAATCCTGCCCGTGTTAAATCAACACTTCGTCATGCTCAAGAGGAACTTACTCTATACCGCCGTTACCAGGTCAAAAAAACTCGTTGTTCTGGTCGGAAGCCAGAGAGCCCTCGGCATTGCCGTAAACAACGATAAGGAAAACAGACGGTTTACGGCGCTGACCGAGAGATTGCGACGTTCCTTCAAGGAGAACGAGCAAAGGTTTTCCTAGAGCGTTAGATTGGAGGTTTTGAGAGATGTCTACCGTTACTGTTGTTAGAGAGAACCTGCTGGAGAAAGTCCGCAGGTTGTTGCGAAATAGGACCCTGTCTATATCGGTTGCTGAGTCTTGCACGGGCGGGCTGGTTTCCCACCTTATCACGAACGTGTCGGGGTCTTCAGATTATTTCGATCGAGGGCTGGTTACCTACTCGAACAGGGCGAAGATGGAACTGTTGGGAGTTCGATCGCGGTCGCTGTCCCAGTTCGGCGCGGTCAGTCAGGTTGTTGCCGAAGAAATGGCGGATGGCGTACGACGCAATTCCGGAACTGCTGTAGGGTTGTCAACTACCGGGATTGCCGGTCCAACCGGTGGAACGCCCGAAAAGCCCGTTGGGTTAGTTTTCATCGGAGTTTCGACGGGGAGTAACGTTACCAGCGATAGGTTCGTCTTCGACGGTGACCGACTCGACGTTAAACGGAGGGCGGCAGAAAAGGCACTGGAGTTATTGGTTGATTCACTCGGTTAGACACTAGCTGAACTGCAATCGGGTCAAACCTGCTGGACTGCCTACCTTCCGAGGATGAAGTAGAGCGTCGCTATGCTGATGACCCCGATAAACGCTATAGTGCTCGGGCTGAACAAGTATGAATAGGTGCCGCCGTCGTTTGAGTTTACCACGTGAAAATTACGAGGGCAGATCGTCGTCGAATTGGCTGGAACTATCTTGTTGCCGCTTCCCGTTACGACCCCGTAGAACCCTCTTTCTCCCCCGCTGAAACCACATTTTTCGCTGATCACGGATAAGTTTTTGTTTCCGTTGTTCAATATTTCGTTGCGCAGTAGTTCCGCGTTTCCCGAATCCGAAAGGAGTACGCCCCCGCCTTCGTTGCCGCTGATCTTGGACTCCTGAAGTTTTAACCTGGAGAAGTTTGTTACCTTGATTCCCGCCCCACCGTTGTCGGTAACTCTGCCGGACAGTATGTTGGCAGCGGCGGTGTCACTGACGACGACCCCCGTGCCGTCGTTCCTGGCGACCGAGGACTCGATGACCGTGAGTTTGGAGTCGTCTCCTACCTGAAAACCGTGGGCACTATCCACGATTTCGCCCCCCAGAAAAGTTCCCTCGCCTTCTTCTTTTATCATCACTCCCAGGTCGGTACCTTCTAAGGTGACCTCCCTCGCCCTAAGTGTGGCGGAGTTAGTCACGGTAATTCCTACTTTGCCCGCGGTCAGCCGGCAGTCCTTGACGTTTACATTCCCGCTTCCTCCCGCCGTTAGGATATCTACTTTCTCGACCCCGTCCAGACCCAGTCCTTCCAGGGTAACGACGCCATCGGCGGTGTTGACCTCTATTAGAGGTGCATCCGTAACGGAAGGTGCAAGTCTTGTCCAGGTCGACTTTGTCCCTCTAATCGTGATTGGTTTGGTAATGACTATATTGCCGGCGTAATCTCCGTTTTGAACGAGGATTTCGTCACCGGGATTCGCGTCATTTATCGCAGTTTGAATGGTGTTATAGCTGCAACCCACCTTACAGACACGAATCTCCTCACCAAATCCCGCCAGGGAGAATATAAGGGTCGCGAGTAGGGCCAAAGATACTACCAATACCCGGGTTGTTTTTCTTGATGACAAAGGTACCTCCTTTTCCGTACCCCCAGATTTTCTCTGAACAAGTACAAGATACGACAATTTACAGAATTTGTCAAAAGGTAACCACGGAGACCGGCGTCGATAACGGTTTTCTCGACCCGATCATAAAATATATTTTGGCGTGCTTGAACACCTCCCCGAAGTTCTTGTATCGCGAAACCCAATTTGATTGATTGAAGGCAAGGGGGCTATCGAGTATAATCCAATGTCAGCAGGAAACGGAAAATCAAAGTAAAGTAGATATAAAGGTGAGTATAAGGTAATCTCGTAAAGTGATTTAGGGTTGCAAAGGAAAGGCAAGTACAATCCTATCCTTCATTACATGAAAACACTTCTGAAAAATTTCGATATTTTATCAACAGGTAATTCCTCCCTGATTACAGGTGGCTCGCTGCTGGTAGAGGAAGGGGTTATAAAGGAAGTATTCCGTCCCGGTTTCTCTGTACCGGAGGAGGGGGTAGAGCAAGTTATCGAGGGTGAGGGTAGACTCCTTATCCCAGGGTTTGTCAATTCTCATACTCACCTGGGTATGACTTTGTTTCGGGGTTTCGCGGAGGACCTCAAATTGGAGGACTGGCTGCAAAAGTGGATTTGGCCCGCAGAGGAGAACCTTACCCCGGAAGAGGTATATTGGGGGTCGGCACTTGCGGCGATAGAATCGATAAAGTCCGGAGTAACGGCAGTTGCCGATATGTACTTCCACATGGACCAAACGGCACGAGCGCTGGAAGATATCGGGCTCCGGGGTTTGATCGCTTACGGGGTAATCGCACAGGATATGAGTTCCGGCGGAGAGGAAGAAATCAGGACCGCGGTAGACCTGGTCGATAACTGGGATGGTGCAGCGGAAGGAAGAATAAACGTCGCCCTTTCTCCCCACGCACCCTATACCTGCGGGGACGACGTGCTAATCGAGATGTCAAAAGTTGCTGAGGAGAAAGGCGTGCCGATACACACTCACCTTTCGGAGACGAGGGGAGAGGTGGACGAGTCATTGGAGGTCTTCGGTCTTTCCCCCGTGGCCAGGATAGAAGAACTTGGCATCCTAGAAAACGATGTAATGGCAGCCCACTGTGTGCACGTGGATGAAAAGGACATCCAGATGCTCGCTGACTATGACGTATTTTCGCTACATAACCCCACCAGCAACGCCAAGCTTGCCTCGGGGATCGCTCCCGTGGCCGAAATGTTACGGGAGGGAGTTAAAGTGGGGCTGGCAACCGATGGCACTGCATCTAACAACGACCTGAGCATAGTTAAAGAGATGAAGTTAGCGGCGATGTTGTCCAAGGTCAGCAACGGGGACCCGGAAAGCCTTCCAGTGGAGACGGTTTACCGCATGGCTGTGGGCGAAGACGTGGACGGATTTGGCTTCGAAAAGACCGGGAGGATCAAAGAGGGATACAAGGCCGATTTGGTCGCGATAAACAGGAACTCTACCAGATGGGTTCCGGAATATTCTCCCCTGTCTAACCTGATTTATTCCGGGCGGGGCAGCGATGTAGAGAT
>JAGYME010000030.1 GCA_018400715.1 Candidatus Bipolaricaulota bacterium | reverse complement strand
CAGAACCCGGAAGGAGTAGGGGAGAAATACAAGGATAAAGGATTGTGGGGAGATAAATACCTCTCCCATTCTATAAAATCAGCAAAAGAATTTCTAAACTCAAAGGAGGGTGGCTAACATGAATAATTGGGATTCGCCCTTTCCGAGCCCGGAGCCCGCTACGAAAGATAAGGAAGAAAGAAATCAATCGGAGATGACCGGAGCCACCTTTGAAGAATCGGTAAACGAGTTTCAATACGCCTTAAGGATAGAAGGAAAGGCTGAAAAAACACTTGAACAGTACAACTACGTGTTAGACAAATTCGGCAATTTTATTAACGATAATCCTCCACTGGAATCTATTTCTCCGCTCACTATAAGAAAGTTTCTCCAGTATTTGACTCAAAAAGATCTGGCAAAAGCTACAGTAGCTATACACTTTAGAGTCTTAAGGGCCTTTTTTAACTGGCTTGTTGGAGAAGGTCTATTATCGGAATCTCCAGTACGCAACATCAAAGAACCTAAAACGCCTAAAAAATACCCACGAATTTTGAAAAGAGACCAGGTAAATGAACTTTTGGCAGCAGCTAAGAAACATAAAAACCAGTGGGCCGGTCAGCGCAATTATACAATTACTATTTGTTTTGTGGACATGGGGTTAAGGTTGAGTGAACTCATTAACTCAAAAATTAAAGACCTCAGTATCTCTGAGAGAAGAATTAAAGTTCACGGGAAAGGTTCAAAGGATAGAATGGTGTACTTTGGCCATGAAACTTATAAGGCATTACGTAGATGGTTAGATATCAGGGATAAAAAAGGGAAACCCTTTGATGAAACAATTTTCATTTCTCAGACTGGCGAAAAACTAAAAAAACGCTACGTCCAACATATAATAAGCGATTTGCAAGAAGAGGCTGGGCTAGAGGATATTAAGGTGTCTCCCCATGTACTAAGACATACAGCAGCTACTTTAGCTGTAGAAAATGGTATAGGTCCTTTTCATTTACAAATTTACTTCGGATGGGAGTCCATAAGGACCGCCCAAAAATATGTACACATGGATGGAAGCTCGGTCAAAGAGTCTTTTACTGCTTCCAGTCCAGTGGATAATCTCAATAAGGACAGAAATTAATATGAAAGAAAAGAATTTGGGAATAGTTATTTCGCTTATATTTATCTCGTCCTACTTGCAAAAATTCACCCGATATTTAACAATGAGGGACGAGGTGAGAAAAGGAAGCAGGCGCAGTAATTGCAATTTTTGTTGTCTCGGTTTATGCTCTAAGCCCCTGTCAGTCTGTTATACCGCCTGTTGAGTTTTAGTGCCCCTGATTTGCACTCAGGAGGGTGTCGGTTCGAATCCGATCGCCTCCACCACCCACTTTTGAGATCCCTGCCCAACGGTATGGTCTGAGAAAATAGTGATCCTATCCTATAACCGTTCAATCCTCTATTGATCGCATTCCCTAACATGAGGGACGGTGCTTGACATTTTGACATTATCGTCTACGTCCGTCTCAGCGGGAATTACATAGTGATTAGAGTTTACCAAACTGTCAAAATGTCAAGCACCGTCCCTCTTAACTCTGAAATTAAAAAGGTGTTAAGAAACGAATCCTGTTTGCTTCGGGGTGAAAAAGCTTTTATTGTGAATTTTGAGAAGCTGGGAAGAGTAACTTACAGCTTTACTTGATTGGCTTGAAAATCAAGTTGAAGGATAGTAAGTAACCAACACTTAAAAACTGTCCTTGCGAAACCGAGAAGGTAGTCTTTACAAGATGCATTTTTTACTTATTTTTCTTAATAAGTAGACCCAAACGTCGAACAATCCCAAAAAAGGCGTAAGGTTTATAAATCATTTTACTTATATTACTATGTAAGTAGATGGATGTGTCTATTATGAATGAAAAAGAGGTAAACGAATTGGAAGCGCTGTCTCCAACCGAACAACAAGTTTACTCCAAGCTGTACTCCAAGCGAGTTATCAACACGGATGACGCTAAGGAAATCTTAGGGGAAGGGCACCGCTCTGCGGACTACATAACCAATCTCCGGCAAAAAGGATACTTGGACAAGGTAAAGCGCGGAGTTTACGCTGTGGTGCCTCCTAACTTAGTTGGGGCGGACTATAAACCAGACAAATTCCTGGTGGCAGGCAAGTTGAAAGAAGAGTACTACCTCTCCTATCACTCCGCAATGGAACTACACGGAGTGGCCCAATCCACTTACAACACGGTCTGGTTAACAACGAAACAGCCTTCTTCCGCTTTACATTACAAATCGATAAATTACAGGTTTGTCACGACTCAGTATTATTTTGGCTTGGAAGAGATCAACCGGGGAGGAGTGAAGCTTACAGTAAGCGACCGAGAAAAAACCCTGTTGGACTGTGTTCGCAAAATCAAGTACTCTGGAGGGTTAGAAGAGCTGATCAAAAGTTTGCAGAACTTTCCAACCTTTGATTGGGACCAATTATTGAACTACCTTAAGAGGTTTGAGGAACACAGCCTCTACCAGAAAACAGGCTTTATGTTAGAAAAGATCGATTTGAGAGTTCCGGAAAAGGTGATTGCAAGGATACGTAACAAGGTAAGCAACAAAACTTACTACCTGGACCGGGACCGTCAATCCTCCTATGTCAAAAAATGGAACTTGATGGTCCCTGATAATCTCGAGGAGTTGTTGTAAATGGCTAGATTGGACCGCCAGATGTTTGAAGACCTGTCAGAGTCAACAGGTTTTCAGATAGATGTTTTGGAGAAAGTTTACCGCTTGACGGAGTTATTGAGAGAAGTAAGTCGGATTGAATTTGGCAACGATCTCAGCTTGAAAGGGGGCACCGCAATCAATTTTCTCTTTTTGGATCTTCCCCGGCTTTCAGTGGATATAGATCTGGATTACATAGGTTCGGTTGACAAGAAACAAATGGAAGGGGATCGAGAAGAGATCAATGATGTTCTGGCCAGGTTATTTGGAACTTTAAATTATCAGCCTGAAGAAAGGACCTCCTATGCGCTGCAAAAGTACAATCTGTTCTTTCGGAACGCGGCCGAAAACAGGGACAGGATCGAGCTTGAGATCAACTACCTGAAGCGGGCTACGATTTTGGATTCAATCCAGGAGACGTTTGAACATCTTTTTGACTTCGAAGACTTTCAAGTGCTGACCCTCCAACTAGAGGAGCTTTTCGGTAGGAAAATGACTGCGTTAGTTTACAGGGGCACAGCCAAAGACCTCTATGACACCTATCAATTGTTGGCTAGCGGTCTCTCGTCTAACCGGGAAGCGATGCGTAAGTGTTTTCAATTCTCGCTCTGTCTCAATGGAGACCCCAGAGAAGTAGATTCAACCAATCTGGACCAAATAACTGGAAGAGAACTAAGGCAGTCCTTACTGCCTATGTTACGGAAAGGGAAAAACGTTGAGTTAGCTGAGATGAAGGGCAAAGTTAAACCTCTAGTAGAAGACTTTCTGTCCTTCAGAGATACTGAAATGGAATTTATGGAGCGGTTGTTTGAAGAACAACAATATGAGCCAGAACTTCTTTTTCAGAACGTGGAATTTAACCGCAAATTAGAGAACCACCCAGGTATTGACTGGAGATTGCGCAATATTTAGAAAGATCGTTTTTTCAAGCAAAGAATGTTTGGTGTTAAGGATAGTCGACTTGGGGAATTATAACTCCGTGGTGATCCAGCTCAGATCCTTTGATCCTTTGCCCGTTTAAGATGTCCTCTTTGAGTTGTCCAACTCTAGTGGAAGTCTTTTTCACCAAAACTTGATATTCCTCAAACCCCTTCTTGATTGATTAACTCCGGATCCTTGCGTAGGATATCGGTAACGACAAGTTTGATAAAGGGCTTTTTTGCGATGATGAAACGAAAACACCTTATTCCGATAATCACTTTGGTTTTCACGGTCTCCCTAATTGCAACGGCGGCGAACAACGGAAGCGTCTCTTCGTCCGCCGACTTCTCCATTGGTAGCGCCTACGAGTTGAGCGTTTACAACAACACCACCCTGGAATTCCCGGCTGAATCGGACGTGGATGAGACAACCGCAAGTAGCACCTGGTTTAAGTATGAAACGACCGCGCTGGAGATCTACCTGGAGCACAACTACGCCGTAAAGCTCACCACGACGGGCACGGCCTTCATCCTCGACAACGCTACGAGTGACTATTCGGGTACCTACGCCCTACCAGCAGAGTGGGTTTTCCAGTGGTCCCGCGGTGTCTACCCCGCTCCGTCCAACGATAAAGAATGGTCAGGGTACCACATCCGGCAAGCCTTAACCGCGGACGAGACCGCCTCGGCATCGGTTGACGCCTACCCCGATCAGTACGGGACGGACGGAGACCTGTGGGCGAGGATATTCGTCAGGACGAAGAGAAACGGTCTCGACGACCCTAGAGGTACATACACCGCAAACCTCGAGGTCACTGTTTCCGATCTTTCTTGAGGCCACCGGGAAGTTCTACGTAGGCGACCAGGAATTCCTCCGTAAATTGCTCCGGCCCCGGAGCAATCCCGTAGAGTCGGGTCTTCTGGCTGAGATAGCCGAGGTTTGAGGGTAGTTTCTCGGGAAAGTCCTGTCCCTCGGCCCACCTTCGCATTTCCCGCTCTACCCTTTTTGGCATCTCTCCTAGCGGTATTGATAGCCAGCTTCCACCCATGACGTATGGGCCGATGGAATAGGGAGGAAAGAAGAGGTTGAACCTGACTCCTTCTTTAGAAGCCGTGAAGATGAAGTCCTCGTCCCCGAGGTTCTTCGCCAGTTGCCGTTTCAACTCTCTTCTCATCCCGGCGAGTTCCGATTCGAGCAGGTCCTTTTTCTCCCCGTTATCCGGTTTCTCCTCCAATACTTCTTCCGATCTCTCCGACCATTTTTCCAGTATCCTTTCCTTGAACTCTTCCTTAACCGCCGGCCAGTTAGAGAACAGGTCCTTGACCCGCAACGCTTCGCCCTCGAGGGTATACGTCCTAAATTTAAACCCGCTTATCCCGTGTGCGCCCCCGGCGTAGGAACTATAGACTTCGAGGACGCTGATTACTCTCCTGCCGAGGTAGGCGGGATGGACGTCGGAGTTGATATAACCTCCCAAATGTGGATAGTTGGATAACAGCGATTTGGTTGTGTCGAGCCCATCCGTAAGCCATTTTTTGATCCCGGCCCTGTTGGAATATAGCACGGCGGGGGCACCGGACTGGGGATTGGGGTCTTCGGGGTCAAACCTCTCCAGTTTTTCCAGGAGCAGGTCCTGTGAGTATCCGGTAAACTCTAATGAATCCCCACTGCCCCTTAGTGTCGACCGGGTAGAAATCTCCCAATCCAGTCGTTTGATCACGTGCCAGCTTTCTTTGCCGCGGAAATAATAAGTATCCGTTATTTTATCGGTCTTTGTCACCAGGTCACCGTCATTTCTTATGTAGTAACTGGCCTCGTTGGTAACGTATAGCTCGGCGGGTGTTCCAGTTACCGAGAGAAAGAAAACGAGACCACAGATCAAGGTGACGGTCGGACAGTTTTTCGAGTGCATGGGAAAAAGATAACCGCTCCGTTTACTCCTGGCAAGGTTGAGATATCCTGTCAGTCCAAATTGGGTCTCCTGGCGTTTTGACAAAAACTCGTAGTTCTGTGATACTTAGGCTGTACGATGCTTCTATCCGTTATGTGGGAATTTTAGTAGGGGGCGACGATGACATTTAGCGAAGGTAAATTATCCACCTTGCCGGTTTTATTGGCCTTTAGCCTGTTGCTGGCGACCTTACTATCGGTTTCTGCCAGTGGGGCCAACAGCACGTACGGCTTCAGGGTACGGCTGACGACGACGTCGGACTGGACTCGAATTGAATTTGACGGGGCAACCACTGCCGTGTTTACGGAAAAGGTCCTGGGGGGTTCAGAAGCGGAGGAGTTGAGGCTGGGATCGGGGGCTCGCATCAGCGTTAACAAAGCCCAGTTCGACGAAACGAAGGTGGTAGTTGAATACTCGGTCTACCTGCACGAGGTCAGTCCTTTGGGGCCCACGGTCTCAATCACTAAGGGCGGCATTGGCTACACGAGATTGGAATTTCTCCCCTTGGAGGAAAACGAGGAAGAGCCGTTCTTGATTTTGACTAACAGGAGGTCAATCCAGGACAAGCCAGAAAACGAGAAGAAGAGCCTGTTGCCCGGATCGATGTTGCCACCTATATCCCTTACGGAAGATACCGAGGAAAAAGTGGATGAGAAGGTCCTCGCCTTCTACTACCCCTGGTACGGAACTCCTGAAGGTCCTTCGGGGGAGTGGGTGCACTGGGATTCGCCCATCGCCCACGAACCAGGTGAAGGCTACTATGACTCTAAATCCCCCGAGACGATCCGCCGGCACGTAACCGAGGCCAAGGAGGCCGGGATCGACGGGTTCATCGCTTCGTGGTGGGGACCGGACTCCTTCTCCGACGAAGCATTTGAGAAGTTGCTCGGGATAAGCGAAGAGTTGGACTTTCGGGTCACCATATATTTAGAGACGGCTCTATCGAAGGAGGATATCTTCGATCAACTTTCCTACGCGTTTGAAAACTACGCGGACAGCGGGGCGTTTTTGAAGGTAAACCAGGAGCCCGTCGTATTCTTTTACAGTAGGGTGACCGGTAAGTTTTCTCATGAAGACTGGGATTACGCTTTCTCTAACTTAGCTGAGGAGGGGATGGAAGGTCACTTCATCGGTGATGGCCTGAGCTCTGAAGTACTAAAAACCTTTGACGGGTTTCACAGCTATAATACGATCAGGACGCCGCTTGACGAATTAGATGGGAAATATAAGACCGCCTCGTTGCAGGCCGACGTCAAGGATAAGCTATTCGCGGCTACTGTCCTGCCGGGATACGACGACAGGGAGCTCCGTAACCCGGGGTTCGTCAGGGAGAGAAACGGTGGGGAGCTCTATACCCGCTACTGGGACGTAGCCACGTCCTCTAACCCGGAATGGATCCTTATTACCAGCTACAACGAGTGGCACGAGGGCACCGAGATCGAGGCCAGTTCCGAGTACGGCCGTAAATATCTCGACCTGACCTCTTACCTCGTGAAAAAGTGGAAGGGCGTCCCGGAAGAAGAGTCTTAAACCCCGATATCCCTCCGGTTAAACCCGTACAGACCGATAAAGAAGAGGACAACTATGCCCGCTAGCAGGACGAGGATGTCAAACCAGCTTAACCCATTTCGCAGGATTTCCCCGCCCCGGTAGTAGTGAAATACTGAAACCGGTCGAAATGGTTTTAGCCCGGAAATTACCTCCGACATCGAGTTGAGAAGATAAGATACAACGCCGATGGAGCTGGAGGCACCGGTTCCCACTCCCCGGTTACCAGTTAATCCACCCAGGGCAAGGGTCAACGTCCCGAACAGGATTCCGAGTAGGACCAGGCTAAACGTGACTTCGGCAAGGGAGAGGAAAGAGATGTCCATATTGGCTAACGAAGTCCCAATTACGTTGCTCAACCAGAAGGCTAGACCTAGAGACAAAGTCCCCAAGGCCATGGCAGAGAACTTGTGGAGGAAGACGGTAGTCCGAGTGATGGGATTGGCCAGCAGCACGTTTAGCAACCCCTTCTCCTCCTGGCCTGTAAACGTCGAGCTGGCGAACGAGACCGCAAATACGATAAAGACCAGTGGGCCCAGCAGGGGGAGTAGTTCCGCTCCCAGCCAGCCCTCCGGTGTGGCCAGATTGTGAGCACCTCCGAGCAGTCCTTTTATCAACTCGTTTTCCATCATTTGATTGATCCCGGAGAGGTCGCCTTCGATGCTGGTGAACATCAGGCTGTACCAGATATCAAGTAGCGTAATCCCCACGGCCCACCAGAGTAAAGTCTTCCGTTTGTCGCGCAGCGTCTTTAACATTATGTTGTTAAGCATTATTCGGACCTCCTTCCATCGCTTCCTGGCCCTCGCTTTCGTAGTATTTGAGAAAGATCTCTTCCAGGTTCGGCTCGTGGCTGATCACGTTCACCACCTCGTATCTTGCGGCTTCCTTGACCAAGTCATCCAGCTCCCCGACCACCTTGCAGCGGAGCCTGTTCTCCTCTAATACGACCTCCTCCACGCCGAGAAGGTTTTCAAACCTCTCTCGCGGTGGGGCTCCGGCGAAGTGGATCTCCAGGCTGCGCAGGACTCCGGCCTTTAGGTCGTCTATCTCCTCTACGGCCACCAGCTTACCCTCCCGAATTATTCCCACTCTGTTGCAGAGACGCTCAACCACGGGAAGGATGTGGGAGGAGACGAAAGCCGTCTGACCGTTTTTTCGGGCCTCTTCTATCAGCTTGAAGAACTCCTGCTGCATTAACGGGTCGAGTCCGCTCGTCGGCTCGTCGAGAATAAGCAATGATGGCCTGTTCATGAACGCCTGTATCAACCCTATCTTCTGTTTGTTGCCCGAGGAAAGTTCCGCCATGTCCTGGTCCAGGTCAGCCTGTAACCTCTCCCCTAACTCATCGACGAAGTCCCAGTCTACACCGCTCCTGATGTTGGCTAGATATTTCAACGTCTCCACCCCGGTCATGTCGTCAAACAGGGACAGCTCTCCTGGCAGGTAGCCGATGTTCTCCCGTATTTCCTCTCCGTCGAGATGGGCATCTCTTCCGAATACCCACGCTTTCCCGTCCGTTGGCCTAATTAGGTCGAGGATGGTCCTGATTGTGGTCGTCTTGCCCGCTCCGTTCGGCCCCAGGTACCCGAACACTTCCCCCTCGGATACCGAAAAACTCAAGTCAATTATCCCTCTATGCTTGCCGTAGTACTTGGTCAATTCCTCAACTTCGATTAAAGGTTCACTCATCTGTCCCTCCTCGTTCGGCTTGGATTATTCGTCCTCCTCAGTATCTATCTCCATCAGGTAGGTTAGAAACTCCTCGAGAACCTCCTGATCGACTACGTCCACGGACCCCTCCGGTGCCCCAAGGACGCGTTCTATGGCGCCTTCGTAGGCCCTGTAGTTACGTTTGATTCTCTCGGGGTCGATCTCCTTCGCGGGATCGAGAAAAGCAGCGAACAGTTGCCTGCCAATATCGGTCCCCATATGAAGGATTATCCGGCTGATCTCGTCGGGATATGGCGTGTCAAAGGCACCTTCATCAACTCCCTGCCGGAGCACGTCCGCCAGTCGGGGGGAGAATTCCGTTAAAGTCACCGACAGAATTTTATCCCTCAGCTTGACGTTATTTGGACTGTACATCAACCTGGCTACGTTCATTACGTTTTCAATATTTTCCAACTTTATCTGCCCCGACGCGGAAAAGATCCGGTTGAGCTTATCGATAGCGGAGATAGATTGGTCCTCGATGATCTCGTCGATTCTACGATAGATAGGCTGGGAAATCTTCTCGGCCAGACCATCGAGGACGTCCTCTTTGGAGTCGAAGTAGTAGTAGAAAGTGCCCTTGGATACGTCGATAGATTTTACGATTGAATTTACGGAAGTTTCGCGATAACCCTGCTTCAAAAAGAGCTCTGCAGATGCGTTTAACAGCTCTTCCTTTCTTTGATGCGGGTCAACTCTGTTGCTCATACTGCCTCCTGACTGACCGTCGGTATAATACTGACGGTCAGTATGTTAACGGAGACACTCGGCGGTGTCAAGGGAAAGGGTAAACTCATCATTCATGTTTCCTAATATTGGCTAGTACCTGGAAATGTCGATTACAACCCCTTTCACTGCTACCCCGCTAACCAGGTGGCGGCGGCGGGGTAATTATTTTGTAATCGGTTCTTTTTGACAAAGTATTATGGCCTTGTTATCATTAAGTAGTACAAAAGAAAGCGCTTGCATTTTTCTCTGATTCGGATAAGATGGTTTGTGGCAGAAGTCGTTTATCCAGTTTGGATGTACATTTTATTGATTCAAAACCTTTGAACTCTAAATGAATAAATGATTCACTTAGGGAGGTGGGAAATACCCAACAAAAAGAAGTCTTTTTGTCTCCGTTGCCTGATAAGTTGAAGCCCTTACCTTGCCAAATAAGGCCGGTAGGTGATCTTCGCTTCAACGGATTAATTTGACTTAGTGTAAATTACAAGGAGGAACAGAAAACATGAGAGCAAATAACCTGTTAAAACTCGGTAGGACCAAAATTGTGCTGGCAAGCGCCTTGATGGTAGCACTGGTGCTCGGTGGATTTGCGGCCACGGCCGTTGCGGCCGATGTGACGGAATCAGAAGTGGTGGACTATCTGAAGGCTGAAGTTGGAAGCTGGGCAAACGCGGAACCGCTCCTGTCGAAAGCCGACATTAACGTCCCGGAAGCGGGCTTTCCTCTGCCGGCACCGGAAGAGGACTTTATCGTTCCGTTGGTATGTCACGGTGGTGAAGGAAACCCCTTCTGGAACACCGTCGAATACGGCTATGAGACAGCCAAGAAGATGTTCCCGGTAAAAGGAACGATGTACAGGCCGGCCACTGAGTTTGAGCCCCGGTGGCAGCAGAACATCCTGGTAGAACTCTCAGCTAGGAAGGACGTAGACACGGTTGCGACAACTCTTCCACACCCGACTATGTTTGACGAGGTAGTTCAGGACCTGGAGAACCAGGGCAAGACGGTCATCGCCGTAAACTCCGACGACGACACTGAAAACGCGAGGAGCGCATACATCGGACAGGCAGGCTACGACGCCGCGTATCAGATGGCAAAGGCCGTCTGGAACAAGTACTACCCCGAGACGATGGGTTACGAGCCCGATCCCGAAACTATCCAGATTATTATGCCCGAGGGTGCACCGGGCGCTGGATGGTGCCAGGAGAGAATCAAGGGCTTTAAGGACTTTCTGGAAGAGGTTGGAGTTGACACAAACAAGCAGGTGTACGAATACAAGACCGCTATGAACCCCACGGCTCAGAAGCCCAACGCCATGAGCGCTATTCAGAGTCACCCGGACGCGACGCTCGTCCTGGCGACGCAGACCTGTGGAGGTACCTACCTGGCGATGAAGGAACTGGGCATGGAGCCTGGTGAGATAGTGGTAGTCGGTCACGACCTGATTGAAAAGCTCGTCGAGGGGATCGACGAAGGATACATTCAGGCAACAGTCGACCAGCAGCCCTTCCTGCAGGGATTCTACCCCGTAGTGGAAGCTTACTTCCACGAGATGTTTAACATGACCGTATATAACATCTATACGGGTGGAAAACAGATCAGCAAAGAGGACGTTGAAATCGCACACGAGTTCCCCAAGATCATTGGGTAGAACTGTGATAATATAAGTTAACATGCATGCGGCAGGACCGTAGGGTTGTCCCGCGGTCCTGCCTATCTTAAAACTATTCTCGGTGTGGTTCGAGCTGTTTTGCTTGGGGGACTTTTGGTACATGTGCGGTAAGTTAAATACTGGACAAAAACAGAGGAATAGTGAATAAAATGTCAGAAAACGATCTTTTGCGATGTGAGGACATCCATAAGTATTTTGGAAAGGTACACGCTCTCGAGGGGGTCGACTTTGACGTTGGAGAAGCCGAGGTAGTTGGATTGGTAGGGGATAACGGGGCGGGTAAATCTACCTTGATCAAGGTAGTCTGTGGAATCTTCCCACCCACCAAGGGCAAGTTGTTCTTCAAGGGCGAAGAACGACACTTCTCCTCACCTCAGGAAAGCCTCCAGGCGGGTATAGAGTCGATCCAGCAGGACCAGGCGCTCGTGGAGGAGATGGACATCAAACGGAACTTCTTCCTCGGAAGAGAGCCGAAGAACAACGCAGGGTTACTCGACGTGAGGAAGATGGCCAGGGAATCGATGAACGGGTTGAGTGATATGGGCCTGGAGATCAGGTCGCCCGACGTGGAAGTAAACGAGCTGTCAGGTGGTCAGAGACAGGGCATTGCAATCGCCCGTGCTCTTCACTTCAACTTTGATCTCATTATTCTCGACGAGCCGACGAACAACCTGTCCATCAAGGAATCAAAGAAGGTCTACGATTATATTAGAGAGCTTAAACGGAACAACCTCTCAGCTATCCTCATTTCCCACGCGATTCAGGAGGTATACCCTGTCAGCGATAGGATAGTCGTGTTGAGAAATGGGAAAAAGATAATTGACAAGGCCAGGGAAGAGATCGAAATGGAAGAGGTCGAGAACGCAATAATAGGTGATATCGTCGAAGAAGGAGAAACGGAACATCTAATGATGTAGTTTAGGAAAGTAGAGGGAGATGCAGTGAAAAAAATACGAAGTTTAGGTGGGTCTGTAGGAAGAACGTTTCTAACCTGGAAGGCGCTGAGTAGCTTTATTTCCTTAATTGCGGTTTTAGCGTTCTTTTACTGGCAGGTTGGAGACATACTGTTTAACAAGTCGATTGTGCGAGGTTCCATTCTGGACTTAGGGGTAAACTGGGCAATTGTCGCCATGCCCGTGGCGATGTTGATGATATCCGGCGAATTTGATCTATCAGTAGGTTCTGTTTATGCCCTCGGAGCCTGTGGGATCTTCAAGCTTTTTCAAGTAGGGCTTCATCCCCTCCTCGCCTTCGTCATTATCATCGCGGCGTGCGCGTTGATCGGCTTGTTGCACGCTTCGATCACGCTCAGGTTGGGAATTCCTTCGTTTATTACCACGCTGGCGGGTATGTGGTTCTGGCGCTCGGTCGTTAACGCCATGTGGCAGTACACCCCGACGGCCCCCCAGTCCGCGATAAATTACTTTGACAACGTGTTTGGGGTGAGGCTGGGCGGAGGGTGGTTCTACTCAAAGTTTCTCATACTTGTCGCGATCTTTGCCATTCTCTGGATCGTTCTCGAACGGACTCCCTTCGGGAACTCCATATTTGCCGCCGGGGGAAACTACGACGCCGCGCTGGCCAGAGGTTCGAAGCCTGATAGAACTAAGATGGTACTTTTTGTGCTGACCTCTACCCTGGCCGGGTTTGCTGGGGTCGTATCAGCTACTTCAGCGGGAGCAACGATGACCAATACAGCCACGGGTCTCGAGCTTTATATGATCGCCGCCGCGGTAATTGGCGGTGCTTCGTTGACCGGTGGTGTTGGTTCCGTCGAAGGAGCCTTTCTTGGGACCTTCCTCCTGCGCTATATAAATACCGGCGTCATTCAAATGGGGATAGAGTCCAAGTGGTTCCAGGGAATCGTCGGAGTCGTCCTGTTGCTAGCGGCTGTACTAAACAGGAATTTCCGGAGGAGGGTAATAAAGAGGTTCACCTGACGCCTCGAATTTAACCATGAACCGAGCTAACGATGGCATAATCGTCTTTGTGGTCTGTCTTTTGCTCATTTCCTCGGTAGGAGGACTCGCCCTGGGGGAGGTCGGAGAAGAGGGAAGTTCATTCCCGTACCAGGATGCTACGGTAGTTTATACGGTGGAAGGCAGTTCCCCGATGGGGCACTTGATCGGTACTTCCACCTATACCGTGGAAGAGGTCACCGATAAAGGGTACACGGTACACGTGGAACATACCGGCAATTTAAGTAGGCTGCCGACGTTTGGGGGTCCGCAAACCGAGTCGCTGGGGCTGGACGAACCCATCTCGTTCTCGTCTGTAATAGGCGAGGCCGAACTCCTCGACTCGCGGATCGTCGAAATGGGGGGGAGAGAGATGAGGGTTAATGAGTATTTCCTGGAGACGGAGAAGGAATATGGCACCGAGACGATCTCGGTATTCATGCCCGAACAGGTCAAGGTGCCGCTGATATTCGACTACAAGTACGGGGACAGGTTTCAGATACATATCGAGTTGGCCAGGACTAACGTAAGTTACCTGAAGTGAGCTGTAGTTAACCGTGGATTCGATGATAATTTCCTATTCACTATAGATGACGGAAGTTGGGCTGTAATCTTAGATGTAACAAAACAAATTGGAGGTTGTGATGAGAAATATTAACAACTCCTTGGTAGTTATTACGCTGGTCCTGTGTTTATTCGTTGCTCTGACCTCAACTGTTGTCAACGTCCAGGGGCAGGAGCTTGCTGCGGGAACGAAGTTTGATGGTGACAGTGCGTACATATTTTCCGAGTTAAAACTCTGGATACTATCTTTGGAATTGGGCATGGGGTCACCCCTGGAGAGCAACTTCTCCACGTTTGATTACTCCCTTGCTGGAAAGGTCTACCCGTTTAGAATGGGTAACCTATTGCCGTATGCCGGTGGGTCCGTGCGGTACACGTCCGAGGGAGTCTACGAGCAGTTCAAGGCGCTTACCGGCCTGCAGTTTAACCTCCCCACCGGTATCCCACTCTCCGGGTTCGGGGGTGCCGGGTTCGTCTTCACCGAGTCAGGTGATTACACGGGTTTCACCCTTCACTTTGGGATAAAGTACAGGTTCCCCTTTTAACGGCGGTAGAGGATAGGTAGGACTAGAACTTCAGCTCGGTTTCTAATTTGAACACACTTGACGTGTCCCGGAAAGCGTAAATTGCCTTGGCGCTCAGGGGGTCGCCGTTTAATTCGGCGGTGATGATCCCAGCTTCGAGGCCGTAAAATTCGTACTCTTCCTGGTAGGAAAAACGTATTCCCGCGGTAAAATCAACCGGATCGGTGGGCACGGTCAAGCTGACGTTCAATTGTTTTCCTAGAAGACTCTGAGAACTCAAGTTTAATCCGTCTATTCCCAGGTCGCTCACGTCAGGGTTCAGACGTAATGACTGAGTCGTATTCTCCAGCTTAAACGTCTCGTCAAAGAGAAAGGTCAGGGAGAACGGCTCCGCCGTCCAGGTAAGCGACGTACCGGCCAGAGGGATGAAGGCGGAAGGCGTCATGACCACGCTTGAATTCAATGTTACCTCACTGCCGCCGTACTCCCAGGTCCTGGAGCCGCTGAGCGTGAAGTTGTCCAGACCGTTGTCGGTCGAAAATAGACCCGACAGGCTCAGGTCCGCCACCTCCAGGGGAAAGTTATCCACGGACAACAAGAACTCCTCGAAACCTATTCCCTGTTGAACGGCCAGCGATTGAAGTTTTCGCGGGCCTATACAGTTCCCGAAGCAGGTCACGCCATCCCTGACGCCCATCCTCGTTTCCATCTTGATTTCTACCTCTTCCTCCGTCTCTCCTGATACCTCGAAGATTAGGCCCGTCTGAACCTCCGGGTCGTCCTCTGGTTCGTCCTGCCAGTTGTCGAGAATGATCGTGGTATCAGCGGTGAGGCCGACGAGGCCAAACTCGATAGAAGATTTGTACCTCCTGAAGGCGAGGTTCTCGAAGGTCGCTCCGTACCATTCCGTCCTCTTGTCGGGTGTAGTGTAGAGGATTATGTTGGGTGAGAAGATACCTTCACCTTCGAAGGTCGCCAGTTCGCCGATCATCGTCTCGTGGGAGAACGCCTGGAACGTTATCCCCGAATAAGGGGTGTAGGGGTGGTAGACCTCGGTCAGTATCCCAAAGTTGTCGCCTGGGCCGAATAGCCCGGAGATGTCTACGTCAAGCAGTCCCTCCAGGAAGTAAGGAACGAACTTGCTTTCCTCTTCGGAGAGGTCGCTACATACGATCGAACCGTATTCGACCTTGCAATCACGGGAGGCCAGACTGAATCCAGTTTTAAGGGTTCCCTCCATCTCCAACTCGTCGTTTCCAATAGCTGATGAGGAAAAGACCAGGACGATGCTTGCTGTCACGATTAAGAGAGATGCAAACCTTGGAGTATTCAAATTAATCACCAATGTTAACAGGAGCAGCTACGCCTACGACGGTTCATTCACTATCTGTGGTCCTTTCAAATACCAGACACTTCTCGGGGTCTACCTCGCTCGGGTCCGGGATGTGGACCATTCCCCATCCCGTGTACTTGTCGAAGCCGGGTTCGCCGACGTCCTGTACGAAACACTCTTTGATCTTTTCCTTCACTGCCTCAGTCCCCAGGTCCTTTAGCTTTGGCTGGGTCGAAATGATCAGCGCCACGAGACCCGCCCCCTGGGGTGAGGAGAACGAAGTCCCCGATCCCCCGTCTCCAAATTCTCCGCCGAGCAGGGTTGTGTATACGTTCTCGCCGGGGGCGACGAAGTCCACTTCCTCGCCGTAATTGGAAAAAGAGCTCCTTTCTCCCTTTTTCACGTTATAGGAACCCACGGCTATAACCCGGGGATCTGCTGCGGGCGTATCAACTATGCCCTCGCCGTCGTTCCCCGTAGCTGCGACGACGATCGGGGGCGTTATATCCTGTGATTCGAAGTCCTCGTAGAGGAAGGTAAGCACCTTGTCGAAGTACTTTCTCGTCTGCCTTTCCTTGGAGGGACGGCAGCGAGAACAGCCAAGACTCATGTTAACCACGTCCGCTTCCAGGTAAAAGGCGGCGATCAACCCCTTGGCGATCGTCTCCTGAGAGGCAAAGCGGCTCCTGCCAAATACCTTTATCGGTATGACACGGCTGTTAAACGCTACGCCCGCCCCCAGCTTGTTGTTATCTCCCTGGGCGCTGGCAATACTCGAAACAATCGTTCCGTGTCCCCTCCTGTCGTCCGCGGTAGACGTCCCCAATAGGAGGGATAGGTCCTGAGCACCCGTGCTCACGTCGACACCGTTGGGAGCGTATCCCGAGGTCCTGACCTCGTCCTTTACGGCCAGGTCCAGTCCGGTGTCGACGACCGCGATCTTTACACCATGACCCTGAGTGGGAAAGAACGCCCTCCAGCCGGTAAACATGTTTGTCGTCGTTATCTGTTCCTGTTTATCGAGGTTGGGGTCGTTAAGTTCTGCCTCGATAAGGGTCATAAGGCCGTTTTCCGTGGCATAACTGACCCCGGGTTCGACGGGGAGGGAGTCCGCGATATCCAGGGTATTCCTTATCCCATCGTCTTCCAGTCTGGCAACGTAAAAGTCGGTCGGCGGTATCCTGTCGACGGACTTGATCCCGTATTTTGCCTTGAGCGACTCCAACCCCTCCGGGCTCCCGTCGAACTGGAAGATCACCTCGCCGGGGACGAAGTTGATGTACTGTCCCGTCTCGTCCGTCGCCCGTTCCTTTAGATCTTCTGGCACCATCTCTCCCCACTTTTTGGCCTGTTCCTCGGTTATCTCCTCTCCATCGTTGCTGTTACATTTCTCGTCGACGTTTATGTAAACCGTATTGCTCCGTCCTTCGGGACCTGTTACCTGGATGCTCGTCCTACCCTCCAGGCCGGGAGGAACCACGGTGACGACCGCACGATGGGAGGCAGCCATGAGTTTGGCCTCCTTCTCCGAGTCTCCAAACTTTACCGAACCCTCCCACTTAAAGTTTTCTGGGTCCGATATCGTGCTTATCGGGATCAATAGCGTCGTCCCCGGGGCAGCGCAGATGTCGGTGGGGTAAGTAGTGGGTATCTGTAGTCCGGGATAAAATGACCGATCTCTCTCCGACTGGACCGCCAGGGTAAATACCTTCCCCAGGCGGTGAGTTTGTGTCTCTTGGTAGTACCTCTGGCACTCTACCTGCACCGTAGCGGCTATCTCGTAGAAGCCGTTGGGCACGTCCTCGGTTAGTATAGCAAACAGCGTCACGCCCACCGTCTCCACCGTGGAAATCGTCGACTGGTGGGGAGCTGGCAGGAGTAAGATGTCGCCTGGGTTTGGGGAGGGAGTAATGTTCACCCCGCTGACCGTGACCTGCGGTTGGGTAGTTTCTGGCTCCTGGGGATGACCGCAGTTGTTGGTCACGTCGATCGAGACGAGCGGCACCCTGTCGCCCGGTACGGCTGCCGTGTTGAGCTGGGAACCGACCGTCGGCAGACAGCACTCTCCTGTGAACCCTGACGGCTCATCCGTTACGTAAACGGTAAATTCTTGTGATTGTATCGGGAAGGAGCCGGGGGCACCGGCGTAACCACCCTCGGTGCATTCGGCGGTTGCCGCGATGATGAATGAATATTGTCCTGGAGGTACGTCCGACGAGACGTTCATAAACACGTCGAATTGAGCGGTCGGCTCCTCCGGGTTTGTCACGGTCTGAGGCCCAGGGTCCGACAGGGTAATGGACCCCTGGGCAGGCCCGGACCCGGTGTAGTCTATGACCGGTTGGGTCAGGTCTATTTGCTCGCAGTAACCGAGACAGTCGTTTATGGTTATCTGGGTGAGGAGATAGCCCGCATCGCCCGGACTTACGTCTCCCGTAAGGCCCCCATCCGGGGATAGTTCATAACAGGGCTGCTGCCCGGAAGAGTCCGGGGCAAGTCCGGGGTTAAGGAGGGCAAGAGAAGCGAGTAACGCAAGCAAAATAATCTTGATTACGGCACGCGTGCTTGTCGGCATCCTGCCTCCGTAACGACAAAGGATTTTCGGGACTACTTTTTATGTAATGATTATATATTTATTGTACGCCTTTGCAAAGAGCCTACATCCGTTCCCCTGGTATGCATTGTCACCCCGTAACGGGAATCATAAACCTCCCCCGCGCGGGATTAACCGAACGGGGGCTGATCCTTACCTTAAACTTATTTACTCTGCATCCGTTGTTCTGGGATCGATGTTAACCTAGAACAGACTGGCGCTACTCTTTACGGTGGTGTCGACGTTAGTCTCGACGTTCGTCGTGGATCGTGTATCGTACCTGTTGTGGGAATCCCAACTGTATCTCGCGTGGTTGTCGATGGTCGTCGTTCTTATGCTCTGCAGCTGAGTGAGGCTCGCGTCAACTCCGATCGTCACGCAGTTCAGCAGACAGCTGTAGTTAGTGATGATGTTCAGGTTCGCGTACGCGGAGGATGGCGTAAACCCACCGGGTAATTCGACGATTTCCAGGTTGCCCTGAGCGTCCAGATGGGCGGTCCCCGGGATGACGTCTATATTCGCGTTCTTGTCACCGAAGTTGGTTTCTCCGAACGCTATCCCGTTCCAGTTCGTGTTCATGATGTCGATTAACTGGATCTCGTTGGCAGCTTTTACGATGTCAGTGGGTTTGCTGGATCCAGCCATGTTTAAGATCGTCGCCCAGGTGTGGACCCCCGTAAAGGCGAGTGAGTTCATCGGATTGGGCGGGTTGACGTTTTTCGTGAAGTCGTCCCGGAAAGTACCGATGTAGTCGCTGGCGAAATCGGCGTCCGCCTCAAAGACCCCCGGAAAGAACTGGACGTTGCTCAACGTCCACCTCCATCCTTGCATTTCCTGCACGGAAAGCTCAGATACTAAGCCCTGAAGTGTGGATTGGAGTGGGTCGACAAAGACCATCCCCGGCCTGCTCTCCATGTCCGGGAACGTCTTGGCAAGTTCCTTTACCAGGAATATGGTATCAGCTGATGGCAGAAGGGTTATTAACGCGTCGTCCGGACTTAAGTTCATTGACTCTACTTGATCGAGGACCGCGCCCAAAGTCGTCCCGTCTTCGATTACTAAGGAGTCGAAGGAGAAGAGGCCCTCGAACTCTCCTTCCACCCCGTCTTCGGCAAATCCCTTTATCGTCTCGAGGTCCTGTTCCACTCCAGAGTAATCGTAAGTGACGTAGACGTAGTTCTTTGGGACCAGTGCCTTCTCTTCCGGGGACAGCTCGTCCATGAAGTTCGACAGCGCGGCAAACAGAGATTTTGCTCCCTGAACGCTGTCCGAGCAGATGCGGAAGAACGAATCCACGCCCCTCTTGGTCAGCGGTGAGAGCATGGCGCTGCCCGTGATCATGGGCAGGTTTGCGTCCACCGCAGCCTCGCTGGCCCGGAGGGTCGCCGTACTGTTCAGGGCACCGAGAATCCCCACTACGTTTTCTCCCTTGAGTTCGCGGACCGCTTGAGCGGCGAGGTCGGGTTCAAACCCGTGATCCTTAAACACCAGCTCAAGCTTTGCCCCTCCCAGGTTGGGAATTCCTTCCCAGCCGGGTATTAGTTCCGGGTAGGCAAACGGCTTGGACGTGTTGACCAGGTCTGCCGCGTAGCTCGCGGACTTCATCATTTCGTTTCCGGCCGGGTGCTCCCCTAAAGGCCAGACGACGCCCAGCTTAACAGTGTTTTGTGCTCGCGCGTGGAACGAACTCAACGCGCTGAGTCCGATTACCGTACCCGTAGCTCCTTTGATAAAGGTCCTCCGGGTGATACCGCCCTTGCCTTTCTTTTCAGATGGGTTATTCATTTCGGCACCTCCTAAATTTTGCCTTGTGAGCCATGCTGCCCATTTCCTGACAAGATCGATTAGATCTTGGCCCGACAACTATTTCTTGTTTTTCTAGCGGCAAAGAAGGAGCCTACCTGTTCTGGAGTGAGTTGCTGATGTGTTCAAGGCGTAAGTTGTAGAGGTAGAGTAAGCTCGATCCGAAGCCTATACATTTCCCATATATTATACTTTATTGTACAGAATATTCAATTATCCAGGCTAATATTTTATATTATCAAATAATGCTTTTTTGTATATTAAATCACCCTGGATGGTTTCGTTTGGGCGGCGTTACCTTTAAGACCTTGAGATTTTTCGTGTTTCTCCGAGAAATAATGTATGATAAGGCTTGTGAGGTGATTCTTATGAGGCGTACCTTTGACGGATGGAGGTCTTACCTATCAGCCTGTCTCGTTTCACTTGTATTACTGTTTCTCCTTACGGGGTTTACACCGGCATGGGGATCGGGAGAACCGGAGATATTCGTGAGCGAAAGGGCTGACGGTAGGATATTTCAACCAAACTTCTCGTTTCTAAGCATGAGGCCGTTGCCGATAGTTCTGGACTCCCCCAGCGGGGTGACCTGTGGTCCCGGCGGCTTGCTGTACGTCGCTGAGACCTGTAAGAGGCGGATTGTTAGGTTCAACCAGGAGGGCAAGTACAAGGAGGAGGTGGTCGTAGATGAACCGCAGAGCACCTTCTCCGGACAGCCCCTCAGCCTGACGTTTGGGCCCGACGACAACCTGTATTTCGTTACCCCGAAGAGGGGTTTGTGGACGCTGAAGGACGGAGACCCCCGAAACCAGCCGGAGCAGCTGGTCGAGGGTTCTTACTTCGACAACGACGAGACGATGCACGACCTGGCGTTCTTGAAAACGGGTGAGTACTCAGGAGACATAATCGTCTCCGTCTTTACGGAGAAACCGTTTAAAGGATACGTAATTAGAATTCCCGGACCCGACTACAACCAGATCAGGCCGTTCATATCCGAGTACCAGATGGAAGAAAAGGGCCAGAAGGTAACGAACCACCTGCGGGTCCCGGTCGCCCTGGCGGTGAACGAGGTCGGGGAGGTCTTCGTCGCCGACCACGAGATCAGGGAGAATCACGTGCTCCGTTACACGCCCGGCGGAGAATTCGTTGACGTCTTCGTAGAAAGGGTAAACAATCCACTTGATTTGCGCTTCGATTCATCCGGAAAGCTCTACGGGGTTCTTGGGCCGCTGTGGCCCGACGAGCCCGAAGGTGGGGGGTTGAAGATCTTCAATAAATTTGGCGACCAGGAATCGTTTATTCCCTGGAAGCTACTGTGGGGAGTCGGTCTTTGTGAGTCCGACTGGTAAACCTAGGTCTTACGGGAAGGTGAGATAATGTCACGATTGGAGCGGAATGGAAGAATCTGTAGTTTTACGTTAATTCTCTTACTGATCTTTCTACTCGGCCCTTCAGTGTATGGGGATCAGTTGAAGGTATGTCAGAACGGCTGCGAGTTCTCTTCAATCGCGGCTGCGGTCGCGGAAGCGTACCCCGGGGACACGGTATATATCCAGGCCGATACCTACGAGGAGACGATAACTTTGGATAAAGGGGTTAGTCTGGTCGGGGGCGAAGGAGGCGAGGTCGTCCTCAAGCCTGACCTGAAAGGACGGCCTGTCATCACGGTCTTCCCCTCTGACGAGATTGCCTCGATTACCGGTCTGACCGTTAGTGGGGCCGCCGGCGAAGCCGACAACAGAGAAAAGGGGGTTTTCTCCGACGGTATAGCACTGCGAGGAGATGCGAAGTTGGAGTTGACCGACTTAATAGTCGTGGGCAACGAGGGCTGCGGAATCAGGGCTCTTGACGCCTCTCGAGCGGAGATATCATCTTCCAGCATCTCCAACAACGGCCGGGGTTGCTGCTTCTTCAATGAAAGCAGTGGGGTCATTTACGACAGCCGTGTCTCCGGTAACGGAATCTTTTTGGAAGACTTTGCGGCCGTTGCCATTACAGACTCCACGATCTCGAATCACAACCAGATTGGACTACGGTTGAGCGGGTTTTCCCGGGTGAAAATCCAGGGTAGCAAGATCGGTACCTCTGAGACGGGGGTACTTCTGACTGACGGTTCTGCCCTTGAGATGTCGGACTCGAGGGTGGCAGATGCCGGCGACGGTATAAGGGTGGAGGACGATGGAGGTGTGGAAATTATTGGGTCTAAGTTCTCCGACTGTACGAGTGCGATAGAGGCGAGGAATAACGGAGGTATCTCTGTCGTGAGGACGAGGATCGTGAGTAATGACCATGGGCTCTCTCTGTTTGATAACGCTGAATTGTCCCTGAGGGAACCACGGATAGCTTACAACGATATTGGAATCCGGGCT
>JAGYME010000003.1 GCA_018400715.1 Candidatus Bipolaricaulota bacterium | reverse complement strand
ACCCCTTTTAAAATGAAGGGGAAGTTAAGCCGGATTCTGTGTAGGGGAACCATCTATCTGAGCAGCCTACCCGGAGATTTTCACGGAGCGGGCAGCTCCAATTCTCCCTATTTGGCTTTTCTCCAGCCGGGGTTTACCGTGCCTTCCTGCCTCACGGAGGAAGCGGTGAGCTCTTACCTCGCCGTTGCACCCTTTCCAGCACTCAAGTGAGTGCTGGAGGTCTGTTTTCTGTGGCACTTTCCAGCCGTCGCCGGCTCTGGACTACGACCGAGAACGGTCTCGTCCAGTGACTTGCCCTGTGGAGTCCGGACTTTCCTCGACACGATAGGTGCCGCGGTTCCCTCTTCCCCTTCGAGAAATTTTAACTCCTACTAAGCCCAAGCTCAATTGCGATATTACCCAGCAAATCGACAAAATTCTGGGACCTGGGTCAGTCAATGGTGTCCTCGGGCCCGAGTTCTTCCCCGCGAAATAGACCCAATCCGACGACGATCAGGATCCCGGCAACACCCAGCCCCAGGACCGCCAAGGTCGAACCTGGGTTCCAGGCAAAGGAGATGGAAGAGTCGTTCGAAGAGTAGACCAGGACTTCGACTGGCTTCCGCAGCGCCCCCACCATCAATCCGACCAGAAAGCCGAGGGTGACCGACCTCCACCGTCGCAGAGCGTACGATAGGACCCGAGAAAAGGCGGCTAGACCAGCCGCAGCGCCCAGGCCAAAGACGAGGATAATGTGGTAACTACCCGGCAGTTTACCCACCGCATCAAGGATGTACTCGTACTGTCCCAATAGCAGCAGGATAAACGCTCCAGAAATCCCCGGCAATATCATCGCGCAGACCGCTATCGCCCCGGACAGCGCGATAAAGATCAGGCCGTGGTTGAACGCGGCTCCCGAAAGCCCAACGATCAGCACGGCTCCGACCGCTCCAGCGACGCTGGCGGACATCACGCCCGGTCCAACGCGGGGAATTTCCAGGTAGACGAGGCCCGCCGAGGCCAGAATCAGGCCGAAGAAGAAGGAGTAGGTATACGGGGGAAAGTTTTCCAGCAGGTACCTAACGAATTGGGACCCGATCAACAGAGCGGCCACTATTCCCAGTCCCAGGGGGGCAAGAAAACGATACCGGACGGCGGAGGCCCGGGACCGCGCTCCGGAGAAATCCCCTCTCAGCAGTTCGGACAGGATCCGTGGGTCAAGTGACTTTATCGCCCGAATGAGGTCCTCGTAGATTCCCGTTATCAGCGCCATGGTGCCTCCGGAGACCCCAGGAATCACGTCAGCAAAACCCATAACTATTCCCTTAATAAACAGGATCAGGCTACGTTTGATAGTTCTCACCCTCCTTCTACCTACCGTAATTCCTGCCGCCAAAGGACAAACTCCCAATTGGAAAGAGCACTCCTGCCGATTACGTTGCCTCCGGCCCAATCATTTGTGTATCATTAACCTTAACCCTTAAGTATGGAGCGATCACGCTGAATAATTCAACAGAGAAGATAGCAAAGAAGTTGGAAATACCCGCCGGAAACGTAGAATCAGTCAAAAGTCTACTCGACGACGATAACACCATCCCGTTTATCGCCCGTTACCGAAAGGAGATGACCGGGTCGCTGGACGAGGTCCAGATAGGGAAGATTAGGGATGAGTTTGAGCAGCTGGAAAAACTGGAGGAGCGCAGAGGGACGATAACCAGCTCCCTGAGGAAGATGGACGAACTGACGGACGAATTGAGAGAGGATCTCCGTGAGGCCGAGACCCTCACGGAACTCGAAGATATATATCTCCCATTTCGGCCCAGCCGGGAGACCAGAGGAGACCGAGCGAGAGAAATGGGTCTTGAACCCCTGGCCGATATAATTCAGGAGAAGAGGACCGGGGTCGATCCAGCCGTTATCGCGAAGGACTACGTCGACCCGGAAAAGGGCGTCAAGACGATCGAGGAGGCCCTGACCGGGGCCCGTGACGTAATTGCGGAGCGGATAAACGAGGACAAAGAGGTCAGGGAATTAATGAGGGGTCTATTTAAGTCTCAAGGTGTGATTACCGCCGGCTTAAAGGACTCCAGCGCCGATAAAGGGGAAAAATACCGCGAATATTACGACTTCAGCGCCAGGGCTAAGTCGGCGCCCAGTCACAGGATTCTGGCGATATTGCGGGGGGAGCGGGAGGACGTTTTGAGCGTAAAGATGAGACCGCCAAAGGAGACCGGGCTGCAGAAGCTCTCCCATATAGTCGGTCCCGGGAATTCACCTTCCGGTAGGCAGGTGGAAAAGGCATTAACAGACTGCTATTCCAGGCTCCTCGCCCCATCACTCGAGACGGAACTTCGCAGTGAACTCAAGGATAGAGCGGACAGGGAAGCCGCGGCCGTCTTCGGAGAGAACCTGGAGGACCTATTGATGGCCCCGCCCCTGGGACAGGTTAGAACTCTGGGGATAGATCCCGGGTTTAAAAGCGGCTGCAAGGTCGCCGCTCTCGACTCTCACGGAGATTTACTGGAAACGGAGACCATCTTTCCCAACGCGCCCCAAAACAGAAAGGAGGAGGCAACCGCGAGAATTAAACGACTGATCGAAGAGGAGAAACCGGAAGCAATCGCAATCGGAGACGGTACGGCCAGCCGGGAAACGGAGAAATTTATCAGGGGCCTGGACGCCGCCCAAGACCTGACTACCGTAAGGGTCAGGGAAGACGGCGCTTCTGTTTACTCCGCCTCGGAGATCGGCCGGGAGGAGTTTCCCGACCACGACGTCACCGTACGGGGAGCCGTTTCTATCGGCCGAAGACTACAGGACCCCCTGGCGGAGCTCGTCAAGATCGATCCGAAGTCGCTAGGAGTTGGCCAGTATCAACACGACGTCGACCAGGCGCTGCTCGGTGATAAATTGACGGAGGTAGTGGAGAGGTGTGTAAACAAGGTTGGCGTGAACGTCAACACCGCAAGCAGGGAACTGCTCACCTACGTGTCGGGATTGGGGCCTGCCCTGGCGGAGAACGTCGTTGACTACCGGGCGGAAAGGGGCGGGCTGAGGGAGATCGAAGGCTTGAAAGAAGTCCCAATGATCGGGAAGAAGACGTTCCAACAGGCCGCTGGGTTCCTGAGGATAGTCGATGGGGATAACCCGCTGGACAACAGCGGGGTCCATCCTGAAAACTACGAGACCGTGGAGAGAATGGCGGCTGACCTTGGACACGGGGTATCCGAGCTAATCGGAAATGCAAGTTTGATAGACGAGATTAAGTCGGAGAAATACGTAGAGGACGGTATCGGCGTCCCCACCTTAAACGACATTCTAGAGGAACTCGCGAAGCCGGGCAGGGACCCCCGCGGTGAGTTCTCTCCCTTCTCCTTCTCGGACGAGGTAGAGACGATTGACGACCTTCGCGAGGGGGCGGTCCTGCCCGGGGTCGTGACGAACGTGACGGATTTCGGGGCGTTCGTCGACGTGGGGATAAAGACGGACGGACTTCTCCACGTCAGTCAACTCTCAGAAGATTACGTAAACCACCCGCGAGAAGTCGTCCAACTCAACCAGAAACTCGACGTCAAGGTAATCAAAGTGGAAAAAGGGCGAAAGAGGGTCTCGTTGAGCTTGATCTTTTGAGGACTTTGACTGTCCCCAGATTACCCCTTATTATTTTCTTCACCTATATTTAACTCTGGACTGATGACCTTGATAAAGACAATTACCTTTGATTTCGGGGGAGTTCTCTACACCTACGACGAACTTCCGTTGATAACTGGGCTAGCTGAGCACTCGGACGCTACTCCCGCCCAAATTACACAGGCACTATCGGGTTCTAAGCTCGACCGCGCGCACTTCCGCGGCGAACTGAAGGCGGACGCCCTGCTTGAGACCTTACGCGACCAAATCAACCTAAAGATGACCGTCGAGGAGCTGGCCGATGCCTATGCCAGGTGCGTGACCCCAAACGAGGACGTCTTCGGGATAATCGAGAGACTTCACCAAAACTACAACCTGCAGCTCTACTCCGATACGCCGGAATTGCTTTACGACCACGTGATGACGGAAATGCCTGTCTTCGACTACTTCTCCGCGAAGACCCTTTCGTTTGAGATCGGAGAGCTAAAGGATTCCGAGGCCGGGTATCTGGACATGATTGAGAAATCTCGTCACGCCCCTGGCGAGATAGTCTTTATCGACGACAGGGAGGAGTACGCTCTGAAGGCCATGGGCCTAGGTGTAAATGGGATACAATATTCCAGCACGGACCAGCTAACCGAGGACCTCAAGGCCCTCAACGTAGAAATCTCCTGAGGCCAGGGGCCCTAATCCCTGACGTCGATGCCCAGCTCGTCAAGCTGGTTCTGAGAGACCTCCATCGGTGCTCCTGTAAGGGGAGATTGGGCCATCCCCGTCTTGGGGAAGGCGATGACGTCTCTGATGCTTTCCTCTCCGGCGAGCAACATGACAAACCTGTCCAACCCTAAAGCGATCCCTCCGTGCGGGGGTGCCCCGTAGTTGAGAGCATTCAGGAAGAATCCAAATTTCCTTTCTGCCTCGTCGTGAGATATTCCAAGAACGTTGAATATCCTCTTCTGCAATTCCCTCCGGTGGATACGTATACTTCCCCCGCCGAGCTCTATCCCGTTAAGCACGAGGTCGTAGGCCCGCGACTTGACCGCCAGTGGTTCCTCCTCAAGTTTGTTCATTCCGTCTTCGGTGGGGGAGGTAAACGGGTGGTGCTCCGAGGTTATCCCACCATTCCCGTCCTTTCCAAATAGAGGGAAGTGTCTCACCCAGGTGAATTCCCAGCCCTGGTCGGGAATCAGGTCGTTGTCCTCCGCCAGCTTGAGCCGCAACGCACCGAGAACGGAATTAGCTGAATTGCGGTCATCGGCGACGAGAAAGATCACGTCGCCGTCGGCGGCGCCGAATTCCTCGACCAATCCGCGGTTCGTTTCGTCCTCGAGGTGGGCGGTAAACGGACCTTCAAGCAGTCCGTCCTCCACGCTCGCCCAGAGCAGACCCTTGGCTCCCTCTCGCTTAGCGTAATCTTCTAGGGCGTCGAGCTGCGACCTATTGTAGGATGAGCCGCCCTCAAGCGCTATTCCCTTGACTACACCACCGCTCTCAACAGTTCCGGAAAAAATGTTGAAATCCGAATCTCGGACGATCTCTGAGGCGTCGACGAGCTCTAGACCAAACCTGAGGTCGGGCCGATCCGAGCCGTACCTATCCATCGCCTCGGAATATTCCATCTGCGGGAGGGGCAAGTCCAACTCCTCTCCAAGTACGCGGTCAAATACCCTGGCGACCATCCCCTCGATAACGGAGATAATGTCTTCCTCTTCGACAAAGGACATTTCCAGGTCCAGCTGAGTAAATTCAGGCTGGCGATCGGCGCGGAGGTCCTCGTCGCGGAAACACTTGACGATCTGGATGTATCTATCGAACCCGCTAACCATAAATAGCTGCTTGAAGAGCTGCGGTGACTGCGGCAGGGCGTAGAACTTTCCGTGATGAAGACGGGAAGGTACGAGGAAGTCCCTCGCGCCTTCGGGAGTACTCTTGGTGAGAATCGGAGTCTCTACCTCCCAGAAACCCTCCTCGTCAAAGTAGTCCCTGATAACCTTGAAGGTCCTGTGCCTTAGCCTGAAGTTATCCCTCATCTCACCCCTGCGCAGATCGAGGTAGCGGTACTTTAACCTTGTATTTTCATTGGTTTCAAGTCCGTCGGTCGGAGAAAAGGGGAGGTCCTTCGTCTCGTTCAGCACGGTCAACTCGTCCACGTCAAGCTCTATCAGTCCCGTTTTCAGATCGGGGTTCACGTTTTTCTCTCCCCGCTCTATGACCGTTCCCTTGACCTGAATGACGTCCTCCCTGCTCAGGTTCCCCGCACGTTCGTGTAGCCCTTCGTCGTCAGGAGTAAACAGCAACTGGATCACGCCGGAACGGTCCCGGAGGTCGATAAAGAGAAGCCCTCCAAGGTCCCTCCGGTTGGAAACCCAACCGGCCAGCGTGGTCTCTTTTCCAATATCTTCTTCGGTGAATTCACCACATAGCCCATTCCTTAACAAGTAAAATCATCCTCCATAGTAATGGTTTAAGTATGGGGGTTTCAGGTCGCCGTCAGGTGACGCAGCGGATCCGGATAAGCCCGTAAGGGGCTGAAAACTACTCCTCGTTCTCGTCTCCGTTCTCCGGCTTGAAGCCGATGTTCCCCGATTTTTCCTTTAACCTCTGTTCGATGTTCTCGTACCTGGTGCGGGCGGCCGCGGTTACGGAGGCGGGCGTCTCGTCGATTGCCGCGAGGAAGTGGTCCATCCTCACATACTGCGCGTTCACGTCCTCCCGCAGGGCGAGCCTCCCCGCTTTTTTACATACCGCGGCGATGTCGGCACCGGTGTAGTTGTGCGACAGATTCGCCAGCTTTTCCAGGTCCACGCCCGGCTCGAGATTCATCCCTGTGGTATGAATCTCGTATATCTTCTCCCTCGCGTCCACGTCGGGAACAGGGACGTGAATCAGTTCGTCAAACCGTCCCGGCCTTAGCAGGGCCGAGTCAACCATGTCCGGCCTGTTGGTCGCGGCCACGACGACTACACCCCGGAGCTCCTCCAGCCCGTCCATCTCCGATAGCAGCTGGTTGACGATCCGTTCCGTCGCCCGAGGCTCTCCGGCGCTAGCGCCTCTCTGGGGAGCAAGAGCGTCCAGCTCGTCGAGGAAAATAATGGCCGGGGCCACTTGCCTGGCCTTGTCAAACACTTCCGCGATCCTCTGCTCCGATTCTCCGTACCATTTAGAGAGCAAATCGCTGCCCTTGGCCGTGATAAAGTTTGCGTTGCTTTCGTTGGCCACGGCCTTGGCCATCAAAGTTTTGCCCGTCCCCGGCGGGCCATAGAGGAGTATCCCCCGGGGTGGATCGATGCCAATTTTACGGAACGATTCCGGGTTTTTCAGCGGCAGCTCGATGATCTCGTTCATCGTCTGTTTGACGCTCTCCAGGCCACCAACGTCGTCCCAGCTTACGTTAGGGACGTCAGCCAGCACCTCCCGCAGCGCGCTCGGCTGTATGCCCTTGTAGGCATCAAACATGTCTTCTCTCGTGACCTTTAGTTTTTCCAGCACCTCGGATGGAATAGATTCCTGTTTTATGTCGATTTCCGGCAGTAACCTTCTCAGAGCGTTCATCGCCGATTCGCGGGCGAGTGCTTCTATGTCAGAGCCTGTGTATCCGTACGTAAGGTCGATAAACTCGTCCAGGTCCAGGTCCTCGTCAAGAGGCATGCCCCGGGTATGGATCATGAAGATTTCCTTCCTCCCCTCCGCGTCGGGGACGCCGACCTCTATCTCCCGGTCGAACCTTCCCGGCCGCCGCAGGGCCTCGTCAATCGCGTCAACCCTATTGGTAGCGGCAATTACGACAACGTTCTCCCGCGGTTTCAGGCCGTCGAGCAGAGCGAGGAGCTGGGCGACGACGCGGCGTTCAACCTCGCCCGATGCCTCCTCACGCTTAACTCCCAGGGAGTCAAGCTCGTCGATAAAGATGATCGACGGCGAGTTCTGCTGAGCTTCTTCAAAGATCTCCCGCAGCTTCTGCTCGGATTCGCCGTAGTACTTGCTCATTATCTCCGGTCCGTTTATCGAGGAGAAGTTAGCGTTTGTCTCGTTGGCCACGGCCTTCGCGAGGAGCGTCTTACCAGTTCCCGGAGGACCGTGAAGGAGGACTCCCTTGGGTGGGTCTATCCCCAGGCGGTCAAACAGCTCGGGGTTCTTCAGCGGCAGCTCGACCATCTCCCTGATCTTCTGGAGTACGTTATCCAGCCCGCCGATGTCCTCGTAGGTAACGCCAATGTGTTTTTCCTGTTCCTCGCTTACTTCCTTGTACTCCGGCTGCAGTTCTATCTGAGTCCTGTTTGTAACCTTTACTATTCCAAGGGGGTTGGTGTTGATGACCTTTAGCCTTATCTCGCCGAGACCAAAACTGCTCGAATCAAAGAAGTCCTGAAAGAAACTCTCGGTCATGAGGTCCGAACCAAACGGGCTCGACGACCTCCTTATGGTCGTCGAGATAACGTCACCGTTGGTCAGCGGCCTCCCCCCGAGAACCTTTTTGAGGGATCCCCCGCTTCCCTGGAGCCGGAGATTTCTGGACGCAGGACCGATCGTTACCTTCTTCGCTTCCTTAACGTCAGCCTTCCTTATCCTGACGTAATCCCCGATGCTCGTTCCCGCGTTGCTCCTCATCAAGCCGTCTATTCTAATAATGTCCAGTCCCTCGTCCTGTGAGTATCCCTCGACAGCTATACCCGCTGTCGTGTTTTCACCTTCGAGTTCTATTATATCCCCGCGGGAAATTCCCAGTCCCTTCATGCTGTCGGTGCTAATCCTGGCTATCCCCTTGCCGAAATCCTGCTGGTTGGCTCCAGCTACCTTAAGTTCTATCTCGTTGCCCTGGTTTTCTGGCATATTTTTCACCTCAAGGATCTACGAAAAGGCTAAAAGGTTAAAATTCTAAAAGTAAAATTATTGTTGGATTCGTTTGTCAACTACCCTTACAGGGGTTAAATATAAATACGTTTCAATCAAGTTGATTATAAATCCTATCCTCAACTGGCTCAAGAGCGAAGCGGCGCGAGAGGTCTGTTGGTTAAAACTCATTTCTTTGCCCAGGCCCGGGGATTCGGTTATCATTAATTCCAACTCTCACTTTTGCGGGTGAAAATATGAAGAGCGTACGACAGATAAAGGAGGTACTAGGACTGAACACGGTTCATCAGGCAAGGAACAGGATAAAGGCAATCAACGACGTCCTCGAATCCCACATAAAGCGCGGGGAGAACAACGAGATCCTCGTCTCCGACGAAGGCGTCTCCATCCTCACCAGGCTTCAGGATTTGTACGAAAGCGGATTACTCCTGTCAGAAGCAGCTGATGTAGTTCGATCTGATTTCTCTTTTGAAAAGGATAAAGAGTCTAGTGGGGTTTCGTATACTTCTAAACAAGACCAAACAAAACCAGATACCGAGGCGAAAATACTAGAACTCCTCCTCGAGGAAATTGAATTCCAGCGTGACCTCATTTCCAATCTCACGGGAAAGGAGAATTCCTCCAAAAACCAGGACGATAAGGAGAAATGGTGGCTCGAGTGGATTTAAAGGTTAACGGCTACCGGGAGGTGACATTAAGTGGAGTTTAACGTACCAACCCGAAATAACGACAAGCTCGAAAAGGTGATAGATGAAATTAATGAAAACGGCCGATTAAACGGGCTTTGGACCGTCGCCAACGTAAACGCGATAGAGAGAATGGGGATAAACGACCACGGCCCCGTCCACTCCAAGATCGTGGCAAACTCGGCCCTGAGAATCTTCCGGCTGATCACTGAGACCGGCGTAAAGCCGAGCGTGGAAGAGGACCACGACCTGACGGCCAAAGACGCGGAGGTAGTCATAGTCCTCGCGGCGGCCCTCCACGACATCGGCCACTGCGTACACAGGGTAAACCACGAGGAGTTCGGTATCGCTATCTCGGGTCCGATCATCGTGGAACTCCTGCGCGGTATATACGAAGGATACGACCTGGGAGTAATGCAGGGGGAGATATTACATGCCTGCTTCGCCCACGGCACCGAACTGCAGACTCTCACCCTGGAGGCCGGGGTACTGAAGCTGGCGGACGCCCTGGACATGGAACATGGCAGGGCCCGCATCCCCTTTAACGAAGGGGACCTGACCATACACTCGGTCTCGGCAACGGCGATAGAGGAGGTAAGCATCCGCCGGGGCAAAAAGAAGCCGGTGGAGATAGTCATAGATATGTCCAACTCGGCCGGCATCTTTCAGCTGGATAACCTGTTTAAGCCAAAGCTGGAAAACTCCGGGATTCAGAAGTTCGTCGAGGTCACCGTGGAAGTGGGCGACAAGGAGAAGGAAAAGAAGATAATCGACGATTATCAGTTCTGAGCCCGGTTAGCTAAATTTCTATACCCGTATCTACGGGCATTACAGCGTTATTTTAACAAAAGGTATCTTATGTTAAAAATCTTACGAACGTCCGTTTCCCGACGAACGCGTGTAGTTGCCCGGTCCTAACCTACCGTTAAAATATTTATTGAGGCAATTTACCGACCCGCCAACCGGGCGGGACCCAAACCGGACCGTCTCGGAAATACACAGAAAATTCGGAGGAGGGAAGCTGACATAAGCGCCATATCATGAGTTTAGAGTTGACTCAGGAAGATTTCATGACTGAGGAGCAAGTAAAGCGCCTGAAGGAGACCCTCCGGGGTGAAGCCCGGGCGGGACGAGAAGACGACAAGTATATCCCCGTGAGAGACTGGTGTATTTTGCACGTCGCCCTCGACGCAGGCCTGCGGGTCTCAGAGGTCTGCGATCTGAAGATCGGCGACCTCCTCATCGATCAGGGCGGGTCTTCGATAATAGTCCGCAGCGGAAAAGGTGACAAGAAGAGGGGCGTATCCATTGGGGTGAACCTGCGGGACCACCTCAAACGCTATCTCACCTGGAAGGAGGAACACGGACACCCCGTCGGAGACGAAGACCTCCTATTCCTTTCGCCAAGCGGAAAGAACAAAAAGCTAACCAGGCAAGCCGTCTATCATATCTTTAAACGCTGGGCGGACCGCGCGGGCCTGCCCGACAGATTTTCCATTCATTCCTGCAGACATACGTATGCATCGATGCTTTACAAGTCAAGTGACTACAACCTCAGACTCGTTCAATCCCAGCTGGGCCACTCATCAATCCAGACAACTCAGATCTACGCTGACGTACTGAACAAGGACGCGGAAAAGGCAGTTAACGACCTCCCCCAATAACTACTAGATAATTGGGTTTAGGCCCACCACCGCGGACAGAACATGTGGGCTATTCAGGAGTTCCGACAGGACTATTACGTCCGTATTGACGGTTAACCCGGACACTGAGTATTAAGGTAGGTATTAGGCCGGGTTAACCGTGTATTACCCCCAAATTTAAAAGGGAATTCCGTTTTGTTTAGGTTAAATTAGATCCGTACTATACTCTATTAGACCAAAGTGACGAAACTCGTCCACGGTCGAAACTTTTTTGTAGCTGTTAGCCCTGTTTCTAAAAGATTTTCATCGATTACCGAGCAATATATTTCGTGAAAAATGAGAGTTAATTGTAAAGTATTATTAAATCCGTACTAAACTGATGGGTAATTATTACTAAACCGAAGAAGGCTCCAACCTCGACCCCGACAATTACAACAATCCCACCCGCTCATCTACTTGACCCCAGGTTTGAACTCCCCGCCGCTAAGACCGACCATATAGCGATAGGCGGTCGTGGGACCCGACGAGTCGAAGTGAAACTGAGTTTAAGGACGAGGAGGTCGTCCGAGGTGGTTAAATGAAGGAATTCAATAACCTGCCGGGTGATAGCGCGTTGATCTTCGCTCCCCACAACGACGACGAGATATTAGGTACCGGCGGCGCAATCCAGCGCTACGTGGAGTCCGGCCGCGAAGTTCACGTCGCGATTATAACCAATGGAGACGGTCAGATTAGACGCCCGCGCCGACTACCGTTATTTAAGCCCGACTTCGTCAAGCTGGGGTACAGACGTCAAAGTGAGTCCAGGGAAGCTCTGGAGTACCTTGGCGTTCCCAGCGAGAGGACCTACTTCCTGGGTTATCCAGACAGAGGATTAAACGAACTGTGGACTGAGCACTGGGGTAGGGACAACCTCTACTTCTCCCCCTTCACGAAGACGGATAAATCACCATACGAGAGTGGATACAGTCCCGGGGCGCCTTACTGCGGGGTCTCGGCCCTTGCGGACGTTAAGAGGTTAATCAGGGAAGTATCCCCCGACGTAATCTTTACACCACATCCCAACGACCGGCACCAGGACCATTGGGGGACAAATGGGTTCGCCGTCTATGCGTTAGAAGAGCTGAAGAATGAGGATAAGCAGAGGTTTGGGAACGTGAAGACTCTGAATTACCTCGTCCACGGGCTTAACTATCCGTCCCCGAGGGGGGAATATCTGATGGCCTCGCTGACCCGTCCGGGCGCTCTCGCCCCACTGGACACTGACTGGATTCTCTTCCCCCTCGGGTTCAATGAGAGGTTAAGGAAGCTGAGGGCAATAGGGAAGTACAGGTCGCAGACCCAGATAATGCGCAAGTACCTCGTTAGTTTCGCCAGGGCCAATGAACTATTCGGCGTCGTGCCTGAACTCGACCTGTCGTTAACGAGTGACGCCGACAACCCGTTTAGGCTGTCACTCGACGCCATCATTGAGGAGGAGAAGGAGGACAGGTTCCTTTCATATCTCGACCCAAAGGGAAAAAGCAGGCTGGCTTCTCTGAAAAGATACCCTGACCTAAAATCCGTCAGCCTGAGAAAGAACAACGGGAACCTGGACGTGCTGATCGAGTTCTTCAACGTCTGCGGGCTATCAAATGAGATCAAGGTTATCATCAAGACGGTAGTAGATGAAGACAGGGAGGACCGGCCAACGCCCTCGTACACATTCTTGTCAAAAGGGGACGACCTCTACTTAAACGGGAGGGTAGTCTCCGGGGCCGGGACCTACCGTGATAGCCGGGACAAAAAATCTTACTTGCTCTCAATTCCATTGACGGAACTGAAGGAGCCAAAGAAGCTCCTGTTCAGCATTACGCTGGGACGAAATGGGATAACCTTTGCCAGGAGCGCCTCCAGGGTTGTGGGGCTGCGCTGACGTACGGCTACAGTTCCTTTACGTATATGACCGACCAGGAGACGCTTGGTCCACGTTCATTGGACACAGCTACCGGATATCCTACCGACCTGGTAAACCCGAACGACTTGAAGAATTCCGCGACTTTAAGATCGCCGCGCCGCACGCGGACGTGGACTCCAGGGATTCCGTTTTCGCGAAGGATATCAAGGAACCTCTCCACCAGAGAAGTCCCGGTCCCCAGGCCTCGATAATCACTCCGCACGTTGACGTGAAAGTGGGCGGGATACCCCCGCGGGGACTTCTGTCTCAGGCCGCCCCGGATACTTACGTAAATTACCGTGGCGAGGTATCTTAGCTCTTTCAGGCCGAGGTTCCCTCTCGGTAGAGACCTGATCGTTGCCGACGGAATTACTAACAGACTCTTTAACAGCCGGCACCACCGCGTATCCAGACACCCCAGAAGGTAACCGGAAACCCTCCCGTCAACTTCCGCAACGATTGAGTGCTCCGGCTCGTAACGGAGGTAATAGTTAGTTAACAGGTCGGCAAGCAGTCGCGGGTCGGACCGGGGATAACCGGCGGACGCGGAAGCCTCCACTGCAATTTTTCTAACCTCTTCCCTGTCGTCCTGTCTGTATTCTCGAATTAACGGGCCCACGGTAAGGTAATACTAGCCTTAAGGTTGACACGGTTCAAACGCCTCCCTGGGTTTCGCTAAAGGGGGCCCAGCACTGGTCATCCCGTTTACTTTCGACCAACCTTCCGCGCCAGCTGGACTACAAGGCGAGCAAAGTCGAACGATTTCGTTCTTTATCACCAGGTCGACGGAAAAGAGGCGAGTGTTGGGGGCCCAATATTAATAGTACTTCATGTATTTCTCTATCTCCCAGTCGGTGACGTTGGTCCTGTAATCAAGTTCTTCCTGCCGCTTGGCCCTGATGAAGTTCTCGAGTATGTGCTCTCCAATCGCGCCCCGGATGACTTCGTCCTCCTCGAGCGCGTCGAGGGCTTCGCCGAGAGTCCCGGGGAGATAGCCAATTCCCTTCTCCTTTTTCTGGGACAGGCCCATCTCGTAGATGTCTTCTTCAACCGGCTCGGGCGGCTCTATCTCCCCGGTGATCCCGTCCAGCCCCGCCTTCAAGATCGCGGTAAACGCCAGGTAGGGATTCGCGGTCGGGTCCGGACTCCTAAACTCAATCCTCGTAGAGGATTCGGGAGTGCTCGTATAAGGGACCCTGACCAGCACGGACCTGTTGTGTCTGCCCCAGGATATGTTCACGGGCGCTTCGTAACCGGGAACAAGCCGCTTGTAAGAGTTCACGGTCGGGTTTGTCAGCGCAGTGACCGCATCGATATGCTCCAGCAACCCCCCGATGAAGTATCGCGCCCTGTCGGAGAGGTCGTAGGGGTTGTCCGGGTTATAAAAACAGTTCGTTCCATCATCGGTAAGCGATACGTGTACGTGCATACCCGACCCGTTCTCCTTGGCGTAGGGCTTGGGCATAAACGTGGCGTTCAGCCCATGCCTTATGGCAATCGTCTTGGTCGTCGTCTTGAACGTAATCAGCTTGTCCGCCATGCTCACGGCCTCGTCGTATCGGAAGTCTATCTCGTGCTGGCTGGGCGCGACTTCGTGGTGAGCGGCTTCAACCCGAAACCCCATCTTCTCAAGGCTAATCACTATGTCCTTCCTCGTCTCCTCGCCCTTATCGACGGGCATCAAGTCGAAATAACCGCCGCGGTCGTGGAGCGCAGTAGAATTTCCTGACCACTCCTCATCCGAATTCCCCTTGAAGAGGAAGAATTCCGGCTCTGGGCCAGCAAACATCTTTAGCCCCATATTCCCGGCATCTTCCTGTGCCTTTTTCAACACGTATCTGGGGTCCCCGTCAAACGGCTTTCCTTCCGGCGTCTGCACGTCGCATATTATCCTGGCGTTCGCGTATTGGTCGCCATTTCCCGTGGAAGACTTCCAGGGGTAAATTTTTAACGTCTCGACGTCGGGATAGAGGTACATATCCGATTCGCAGATACGGGCGAACCCCTCCACAGAGGACCCGTCAAACGCCTGACCCTCATTTAGCGCGCGGGGCAACTCGTCGATAGTAATCTCAACGTCCTTGGGAATACCCAAGATATCGTTAAACTGCAGTCGAATGAATCTCACATCTTTCTCTTCAAGGTAACTGACGACTTCGTTTATCTCCTCGTCCGTGGGTTTCTTAGCCACAATCGATCGACCTCCAATACTTAAAGGGTTGTTTATTATAAGAATATTATACAATTCATTAGACATATGTCAATCCTCTTTTGTAATAATTATATGAATGTTCGATTATTATGCGCTTTATCAATCATTCATGTATTTCAGTCTTGTGCTAATTTCTCGAGGTTTCGATACCTTGGCTATTGCGTGACAGCTGGGGACAGTTAGGTTAGACTCGAATTGGGCAATTCAAACTCGTTGCTAAAGGATATTTGTAGATCATTTCGCAAGATATGCAAGCAAGATCCGGTCCAGCGATAGGGAGTTGAATAATCCAGTCAGGTTTCATTCATTGGGTGAACAATTAAGTCGTTTAGAACAAAAGCAAATTTGCTTTTAGATCTGACTTAAGGGTTGGAGAAGTGAGAGAGAATTTCACAGATTAGATTAGACTATTTTCCACAGGAGGATTAATAATGGAAGAAGAAGGGCTCAACAGACGGATTCTCAAGAGTCTAAACGAGGACGGGAGGAAGTCGATCCGAGAAGTGGCGAGAGAACTGGACGTCTCCCCGTCAACCGTGAGCACACATCTAGAGGAGATGGTCGAGAACGGCGTAATAAAGCACTTCAAGCCATCACTCGATTACGAGAAACTGGGGATGGACCTCACGGCAATAACTAAGATACAGGCCAAGGGGACAGAGATAGTCAACATCGTAGATAGGCTTAAGAGGGAGGAGAACCTAACTCACGTCTACGAGATAACCGGAGAATTCGACATCCTCGTCATCGGTAAATTCTCTAGCCGGGAGAGCATGAACCGTCAAATCAAATCGACACTCAACCTTCCCGCCGTTGAGAGAGCTGATACGTCAATCGTGTTGAGCGTCGTAAAAGAGGACGCCAACGCCAAGTTGAATTGATTCGGGCGGAGTTCTTTCATGGAGGTGCTCATTAGACTTATACGCCCTTTTCCGTATACTTTATAATTAGAATATTTCGGCGCTACCTTCCCCGCGGATGATTTCAGGGCCGGGGAGGTTTTCTACACAGAGGTGTTATCGCTAAGATGAAGGACTCTATGTCTTTTTCCGACCGAAGAGATCGGACCTCAGTCGTGGGAGAGGACCTACAACTTCCACTAATCGGCGGGAATATGGAAAAGTACGTCAACCTGGATAACGCGGCGACTACCCCGTCATTACAGTCCGTAAGCAAGAGAGTTACCGAGTTCTTGAAGTATTATTCGAGCGTGGGAAGGGGTACGGGATTTAAGTCCCGGGTCTCTACGGTCGCGGTAAACGACGCGAGAGATGTCATCTCCGATTTTGTCGGTTCCGATCGGGACTATAACACGGTAATCTTTACCAAACACGCCACCGAGGGTATTAATAAGGTCTCAAAGAGGATCCCCTTTACCGAGGACGACGTGATAATATCGACCTGGTTGGAACATCACGCAAACATCCTCCCCTGGCGTCACCTGGAGAAGGAGGCAGGAGTCAAGGTAGTCCACGCCAAAATTAACCCCGAGGACGGAACTCTAGACGTAAACGACCTGTACGAGAAGATAGATAGGTACCGCGATGACCTTAAGTTAATGACGATCACCGGGGGTTCGAACGTCACGGGTTACTTGCCTCCCCTAAAGGAAATATCCCGGGCAGTTCATCGAGTGGGCGCTTATTTTATGGTCGACGCCGCCCAATTGGCGCCACACAAACCCATAGAGATGGGCACACCCAGTAGCCCGGACAGAATAGATTTTCTTGCCTTTTCCGGACATAAGATGTACGCCCCTTACGGAGTGGGCGTACTCGTCGGGCCGGAACACGTATTCGAAGGTGGTGAGCCGGAACAACAGGGCGGGGGAGCTGTCGACCTCGTTTCACAGGACTTCACCCTGTGGCGCTCTCCTCCGGCCAAAGAAGAAACGGGTACTCCAAACGCCGTGGGCATAGTGGCCATCGCCGAGGCGGCTGAACACTTATCCGGGGTGGGAATGGACCGGATAGAGGAGGAAGAGAAAGAGATGACGAGATACGCGATCGAGCGGCTGATGGAGATCGACGGTCTAACGTTATTTGGCCCGAAGGACTTGACCGCGGAGGACCGACTCGGCATATTCACGTTCAATCTGAAGAGCCTGGACCATAACCTTCTGTCGGCAGTGTTGAGCTACGAATACGGAATCGCTACCCGGAGCGGTTGTTTCTGCGCCCACCCCTACCTCCTCGACATGATGAGGGTGCCCAGCGATAGGATCAACGAGGTCAAGAAACAAATTTACTCCGGTATAAAAGCTAACATAGCTGGAGCAGTCCGAGCAAGCCTCGGCGTATACAACACCCGGGAGGACGTTAACAGGCTGATCGAAGCCCTCCGCGAGATTGCGTCAGGGGCCGACGAGTTTACCGCCCGATACAAGATGAACGAACGAACTGGCGAATACCTTCCCCGGGAAGACCTGCCGGACTATAGAGAGTACTTTTCGGTCCGCGAGTAGGAGCATCCTATACGGGCTAGGGAAGCTAGTTTCATGCCTTCTCTATCGTAAACGTCAACCGCTCCATTTTTCTCGTCCTCGTCTTTACCGCGTCCCTCATCAGGCTCTATCTGGTATGGTTGGTCTGGCAAGCTTCCTGAGATTCGTTTAACTGGTAAGCTCCGGGTCCTCAAACTGTAACTTGTAATAACCGAAGAACCGTCCTTCGAGGTCCATTAATTCCGAAAAATCTCCCCTCTCCTTTATCTCTCCGTCCTCGATAAACAGTATCTCGTCGGCGTTGACGATCGTTGACAACCTGTGAGCGATAATAAAGGTGGTCCGGCCCTCAGAGACTCTTTCAATTGCCTCCTGGATCAACTTCTCCGTATAGGAATCGACCGACGAAGTAGCCTCGTCCAGAATGAGTATCTTCGGGTCGCGGAGGAGTGCCCTGGCAATAGAGATCCTCTGGCGCTGACCGCCCGACAGCTTAACGCCACGCTGGCCGACCTCCGTGTCGTATCGGTCGGGGGTCTCCTCGACGAACTCGTCGACGTTCGCCTCCCGGGCGTAGCGCTCGATCTCCTCGATATCGGTATCCGGGTTACCGTAAGCGATGTTTTCGCCTATGCTACCGGAAAAGAGATAGTCGTCCTGCATGACGACGGAAATAGCATCCCGCAGGGCATAAATGTCCCAGTCCTGGACAGGGACCCCATCGACTTTCACCTTTCCACCATCTACGTCATACAACCGCGGTAGCAGCCTGACCATCGTCGTCTTGCCGGCCCCGCTCGGCCCCGCAAGGGCGACCGTCGTTTCCGGGGGAACGTGAACGTGGACATCCCTCAGGACCTCCTCTTCCTCCCCGTAGGTAAAGTTTACGCCCTCGAATTCTACCTCACCTGATATCTCCTCCCGCGGCTTGCTGAAGTCTCCGGGAGTAGTTACTATCTCTGGTTTTATGTCGAGGTGCGAGAAGAATCTCTCCATGCTGGCGAAGAAACGGCTCAGGCGTTGACTTATCTGCACCATGCGGAGGATCGGGGCACGAAATCGCAGCAGATAGGTGTAAAAAGCGACTATGGTACCGGCAGACATGGCACCCTGGGTCACAAGGTAGCCGCCGTATCCGAGCGTAAAGATTAAACCCAGGCTGTTCAGAAAATAGGAAACTGGACCGAGCGTGGAGAAGTACTTGATCGCGGATGCTCTCGCCCGGTAGTGACCCCTGTTCTTCTCCACGAACCTCTCCATCTCGTAATCTTCGTTGGCGAAGGTCTTGATGACCTTCATGCCAGCGAGGTTGTCCTCTAGCCTTTCGTTAAGCTTCGCTTTCGCCCGGCGGTTGCGCCGGAACGCCTGGTGCATCCTTCTCACCAAAAAGAACGCGAACAACCCCAAAAGCGGCGTAAACGATAGGGCGATTAGCGTCAGCGGCACGTTCATCAGGAACAGGATTACGACGACGCCGGTCACGTTGGTCAGTCCACCGAGGAACCCTTCCGGCCCGTGGTGGATAAACTCCTGTAGTAGATTCAGGTCGTCTATCACCCGGGACATGAGTTCTCCGGTCGTCTTGTTGTCATGAAACCGCATCGGCAAGTTCTGGAAGTGATTGTAGATATCGTTTCTCATGTCGAAGACGATGCTCTGGGCCACGCGGTGGCCTGCGTAATTACAGACAATCCGCACGGCGGCGATCACGGCAAACGTTCCCAGTGCCCAGAGAGAGATGGTAACGATCCCCGACAGGTTTTTGGAAGGAATTGCCCCGTCAATCAGCCTGCGTAGGAGTATCGGCGGGACCAGGCCGGCGAGTGCGCCAATTACGTGAAGCAACTGGACCGGCAGATAAGCCACGAGGTTCGGCCTTAGATAGTCCCTGGCAAACCTCTTTAACAGGTAAGATTTATTATAATCAGAAAGGCTCTTCCCCTCCTCTACTTCAGACATAAGCTTTCCCTCCAGGTTCAGATCTTACGTCAGAACTCGATGCTAATTCGCAGGTTCTTCCGGGGAAATGTTAGAAGAAGGCCCACTACTCGGAAATCGTCTCCTCGATCTCGCACAACTCTTCGGCAACCTTCCCCTTGTTTTTATCAGCTTGGATTACCTTCTCCTTCCACGTCCCCCTCCTAAACCAAAAGTAGGCAATAAATAAGCCCGATACGTTAGAGATCACGAACGCGGTCCACAGGCCTGTCCTTCCCATACTTGCAGACAAAACCATCGCCACAGAATACCGGATTACCCCCAGTGTTACGATCGCTATTGCCGCCGCAACCAACGTCTTGCCCGCCCCGCGGAACCCTCCAGAAAAGACCCTGGTCGCCCCAACGAATCCAAAGGTCAGGGCGATGTATCGGAGAAATTCCGCCCCGACCCTGACGACCTCCTCGTCGGGACTGAAAATGGAAACTATGAAGGGAGCGAACAGAAACGTAAATACGCCGAGCAGGCTCATCCCGACAAACATCGCCTTTGAGGCAAGGTAATTTGCCCTCTCAGCGCGGGCAAACTCCCCGGCCCCTATGTTCTGTCCGGTCACGGTCTCCACGCTCTGCGACACGGCCAGGGCGGGAAGAAATACCGTCGAGAAAACTCTTATTCCCACCCCGTAACCCGCGACAACGCTCGTGGTAAACCCGCCGACTACGGAAAGCATGGCATTAACCGACAACGCCCGTCCCGTACTCTCAATCGAGGCGGGAACACCAACTTCTACGATCTTCTTGAAGAATTTGAAATCTGGGAGCATGTAGGAGAGATGGACCTTCAACCCTTTCCTGCCCGTAAACAAAATCCACAGGCCGATCAGAAACCCCAGACCACGACAGAATATCGTGGCGACGGCTGCCCCTTGGACTCCCAGCTTAGGAAACCACAGCCAGCCGAATATCAGGAAGGGGTCAACGAGAACGTTCAACAGGACGGTGAATAACATGATTAACATCGGCGTAACCGTCTCTCCGAACCCCCGCATCAACGCGATAAACACGGAGTAACCAAAGATAAATAGCATACCAAGGGTTACAACCTGCATGTATTCCGTGGCCAGAGGGATTACCTCGGGCGAGGCCCCCAGGAGCTTTAAAATGGGGGTAAGCAGGAAAAACCCGGCGACGCCAAGGAACACCCCAACTACGACTGTAAAGATCAACGTCTGCGACGCCGCGTACTCTACTCTGTCCCTCTTTCCCGCTCCTTCGTATTGGGCGACAAGGACGCTGCCTGCAACTGAAACGCCTAAACCCAGGGAGATAAACAGGAATACCATGGGATAGGAAAACGTAATCGCAGCAAGGGCCTGCTTGCTTAGCCTCCCGACCCAGAACGTGTCAACCAGGTTATAAGCGGTCATCAACAGGTTGGTAATAACGACGGGGAGAGATAGATAGAATAGGGGCTTCCCCAGACTCCCCGAAGTTAAGTTGATGTCCTCTTTTCCGCGAAATATTTTTCTCAGTTTCATAGTTATCCGCTAATAAGATGATTCCCGGCAAACAAAACCAAAGACTCGGGGGGCGATTTTCTCGGTCCTGGCTCCACGGCCCCCCGAGTCATGTCTATTAAGTATGAGGCAATCAAAGGTTAAATCAACCGTCGATCCGCACTAAAACCGTGGTTACTTTACCAGCTCCGCCCGGAACCGGCGTTTAAGTCTGTTCGAGAGGCGGTAGTTATTGTCAAATAGAGCTTACCGTCTATAATTTATCTAAGTTGAGCCACGAGGAACTCAGGAATTTCCTGAGGGCCCCGAAAAAATCAGTAACACGAACAACTGGAGGCATAAACATGGCAGGAGAAATGAACAGAATTCTCGTTATAGGAGCTACAGGCCAGATCGGTTCGGAGCTCGTATCCAGCCTGAGAGAAAAGTACGGGGACGACTCCGTTATTGGCACTTACAACACCACGGAGCCCACTGGCGACCTCCTGGACGGGCCAACCGTAAGACTTAACGTCCTCGAGGAAGAGAGGATAGGTGACCTTATTGAGGAATACGGCGTTGATTCTGTCTTCCACCTCGCTGCAATCCTCTCAGCCAAAGGAGAAACTGATCCCCAGTTAGCGTTCAGGGTCAACGTCATGGGTACGTTTAACGTGCTGGAGGTGGGGAGGAAGTTCCAACTAAACAGGGTCGTGATTCCCAGCTCCATAGGCGTGTTCGGACCGGAAGTTCCACGAAAAAAAGCACCAAACGAAACCGTACTCAGACCAACTTCGATGTACGGCGTAACCAAGGTAACCGGCGAATTGCTGGGAAACTATTACTTTAACAAATACGGGCTGGACGTCAGGGGGGCAAGGTTCCCGGGCGTCATCAGTTATAAGACTCTGCCTGGAGGAGGAACGACGGATTACGCGGTAGAGGCATTCTACAAAGCAATCGAGGAGGGGCATTATAGCTTTTTCGTCAGAGAGGACACCAGGCTCCCCCTTATGTACATGCCCGACTGCACCCGCGCCCTTATTGAACTGGCCGAGGCAGACCTTGAAGACTTAAACTATCACGCGGATTACAACATCTCCTCGCTCAGTTTTTCAGCAAAGGACCTCGCCGAGGCCATCAAGGAGCGAATTCCGGATTTTACCTTTGAGTTCAACCCCGACGAGCGCCAGAGGATCGCGGATTCCTGGCCGGATTCCATGGACGACAGTCCGGCAAGGGAGGATTGGGGCTGGGAGCCACGATACGGACTGGAGAAGATGACCGAAGACATGATCGAGAGGCTGGAGGAAAAGCTGGACTGACATGGAAGACAGCAACACGACTAACGACGTCAATTCACGTCTCTACTACACCAAACGAGAGGAGATAGCAAACAGCGTCTCCCACGGCCTGGGGGCACTCCTGAGCGCGATCGGGTTCGTATTCTTAATCGTCCGGGCACTGCCTCTCGAGGACTCCTGGAGCGTGGCGAGCGTATCGATTTTTGGGGGGACGTTGTTTCTTGCCCACCTGGCTTCCACGTTTTACCACGCATTCCTCTCCGAGAGGATAAAACGGGTAATGCAGCTTCTCGACCATGGCGCCATATATCTGCTAGTAGCCGGGACGTTTACCCCTCTTCTGTTGATCACACTCAGGTCAGCGTTGGGATGGTTGATGTTCTCACTCGTCTGGAGTTTTGCCTTCATCGGCATTATTTTCAAGAGCCTGTTTATCAACAGGTTTCCAAAATTTGGCGCCAGCACGTACGTAATCATGGGGTTTCTCTCCGTCTTCATAATGAAGAGCCTGTACGTTAACCTGCCCCTGGCCGGATTTCTCTGGATACTCATCGGCGGTGGGATATATTTACTCGGTTTGATCTTCCTCGGATGGCACAGCCTCCCCTACAACCACATGATCTGGCATCTTTTCGTGATGGGAGGAAGTGCAAGTCATTTCATAGTGATTTACTTCTACGTACTGCCGAAGGGATGACCCCTCCATCGGGCCCGTAAAGGCCCGGATCTTTTCTCGGTCAATACTCGCGGAATATCTTGCCCGGGGGTATTACCTCAACGTCAAACGGGGGGTCCTCCTCAGAGATTACCTTCTCCGCGATCTCCCTGTAGTTATCCTTGTACCTCGTGGAAACGTGCATACATATCATCTTCTTCTTGACCCCGGCCTCCTTTCCGACGCGGATTGCTTCCCGGATTGTAGCGTGCTTGTACTGTTTGCGGTCCTTTTCCTTGAGAAAGGTCGTGTCGTGGCAGAGAACTTCGGTCCCGCTGACCGCCTCGGGGTTAAGGGGGACCGAATCTCCCCCGTAGGTGAACAGGTTTTGCCAGTAAGGCTCCGTAATCTCTCCTCTACCCCGAGACTCGGCGATCTCCCGTATTTCCTCCTGGGACTTATCCCTGAACTCCGGCTTTAACCTCTCACGCCGTTCAACGACGTTGTAACCGAGGGATATCTCCCTCCTGGAGTGCTCTGTAGCGAAGGCTACTATGGAACGGGCCGACCGCGACCCCTTCTCACCGAACAGATGCACTTCGTCACCGTCCTGCAGCGGAATCCAGTCGAGACTGTAATTGATGTTGCTATTGGTCTTGTATAGGTAGTTCATCAATTCCGACACGTGAAAGTTATTTCTGGGGTAGTATATCGTTAGCGGCTTACGCTTATCTCCCATGGCGTTATTACGAATGTTGATCAAACTGACCAACCCAGCGATATGGTCCGTATGCCCGTGAGAGAGGAAGACCTTTTCTACCGCAAACGATTTGTTGCCCATAATGCTGCTTACGCTCTCACCGGCATCAAACAGGACCCTGTCGGGGCTATAATAGAGCCAGCTAGAATAGAGCGCTTTGGAGTAGGAAAGTAGTTTCATGGTTAACTGTCCGCTTAGCTTTCGTTGAATCCCCCGAGGAAGGAGTCGATGTTCCTTCCAAGGTCCTCTCCAATGTAGCCGCCCTCAAGCACTCCAAACGTGGGCAGGTTGATGCTGGCGAGCAGACCCCCAATTTTCTCATACACCCCGGTAGATAACCCCACCGATGCCAGGGGATCGTTCTTGTGGCCGTCAAACCCGGCGGAGAGGGCTAACTGGTCAAAGCAGGAAACGTCGACCTGCTCCAGCGCCTCCGTTAATAGCTCCATATACTTGGAGTCACCAGTTGATGGGGATGTTGGAAAGTTAATTGCGTTTTCAATTGACTCGCCGCCCGTCCCCGGAAAGGCGGGTGATCTGTGCAGAGAAACGTATACGACCTGATCGTCCCCGAGAAAAATATCCTGGGTGCCGTTCCCGTGATGGGCATCGAAGTCAACTATCAACGTCTTCAACCCGGACTTCTTTACCGCAATCGCCAGGTTGTTAAAATAACAGAACCCTCCGAGAAAGTTCTTTCCCGCGTGATGGCCGGGTGGACGCATCAGTGAAAGGTTCTGCGTCTTCTGAGCAGTTATCCCCCCGCCGGCAGATAGCAGGACGTGGTGAAACAGGTCATCGTACTTTGGACAGTCCGGGTCGGCAAAAGTCTTGTTCTTTACCTTTTCTACAAAACTCTTTTCGTGTACCGTTAGCAAGTCGTCGTAAGATGCTTCCTCGGGGAGGTGCGTCTCGTACTTATCCTGGAGGTATTGATAGGCAACCTTAACTCTCTCGGGGCTTTCCGGGTGTCCGGCGGAACGATACTGCAGCGCTTCTTCAGAGAAAACTAAATCCATAATCCTCCCATTTATTTAATACTTCTAAGTAACACCTATCCGCATCCTAACCGGGGGCGTTATGCAGCTCCTCCTCCATGCTCAGGTAGTCGCCATATTTCTCCTCGAGCCGGTTCATCTCCTCCTCTATCTTATCGTGCTTCTGTTCGAGCGATTCGGGGGGATCCAATCCAACCTTCGTATAGTAATCGTACAGGGCTTCTATCAGGCCATCCGCTGCCAGGTTGGAACAGTGCATCTTTACAGGAGGGAGTCCATCGAGCTCATCGGCCACCTTCCTGTTGGAGACCTCAACCGCTTCCTCCAGGGTCTTTCCCTTGGCAATGTCGGTAACCATCGATGAAGTAGCTATGGCCGCGGTGCAACCGAAGGTCTCCCACGAGATGTCCTCGATTACCTTTTCATCTCCGCGGTCGCTAACCTTTATGTACAACCACATAACGTCACCGCAAGCCGGATTCCCGACCTTTCCGATACCGTCCGCGTCCTCCATCTTCCTCTGGTTATGTGGGTCGTTGAAATGTTCCATTACCTTCTCACTATACATTTGCCTCACCTCGATTGATAATCCATTTGAATTCTCGGACTGTGGCCGAGTAGTTCACGGGGTAAATGGAGACGCGCGCCGCAATTCCTCGATGACCCCGGGAAGTACCTCGAGAAAGTAATCCACGTCTTCCTCCGTGGTCTCTCTGCCAAGAGTGACCCTCAGACTCCCATGCGCTAAAGTAATTGGTACGCCAATCGCCAAAAGAACGTGGCTGGGCTCAAGGCTCGGCGAGGAACAGGCGGATCCCGTACTGGTAGCGATGCCGTAGTTGTTTAACTTCATGACAATTGATTCCCCTTCCACGTAGTTAAAACTAAAGTTGGCGTTGTTCGACAGTCTCCGTTCCCGGTCGCCGTTTAATACGGTCTTGGGTATCCCCAAAACGTCGGAGATTATCCGGTCGCGCAGACCCCTTTGACGCTCGGCTTCGTCCGGCATCTCCTCGTAGTTCAACTCGGCAGCCTTTGCCAGACCGACGATCCCGGGGACGTTCTCCGTACCACTTCTCTTCCCGCCTTCGTGACCTCCACCGTGAATCAACGGTTCTATCCTTACTCCCTTCCTCCGGTAGAGAAACCCAACTCCCTTCGGGCCATAAATCTTATGTCCGGAGGCAGAAAGAAGGTCTACGTCCTCAAGGTCGAGAGGAAACTTGCTAAACGCCTGTACGGCGTCGGTATGAAACAGACATCCATTTTCCTTAGCCACCCTGGCGAGTTCACCGATCGGCTCTATCGTCCCTATCTCGTTGTTGGCATACATTATGGAGATGAGCTTCGTGTCTTCCCTGATGGCGTCTTCCAAGTCGTCCGGGCTAACTAACCCATTTTCGTCTACGGGCAGGTAAGTGACTTCGTGTCCTCTCTCTTCTAACCACTCAAAAGAGTGGAGAACCGCGTGATGCTCGATCTCCGTGGTAATGAAATGTGCCTTCTCTTCGCCGCCCGCGAAAGCGACACCTTTAATGGCCAGGTTATCCGATTCGGTCGCACCCGAGGTAAAGATGATCTCATCCGAGTCGACCCCGAGCAGGTCCGAGAGAACATCCCTGCTGTGGTCGAGCCCTTCCTTCTTAGCTTCGTTTGCCAGGGAATAAAGGCTGGAAGGGTTGCCGAAGTTCTCCCTGAAGTACCTCCTTACCTCTTCCTCAACTTCCCGTGCCACCCTCGTAGTCGCCGCGTTATCCAAATATACAGATTCGTCCATATTTACCACCGGAAAAAAGTATACAAATATAGTCCACTATTATCAACGGAATTACGGGGGGCAAAAAACTCCACCGATGATCCAACCAACTACGAGGCCCTGAGTTGTTGAGAGTTACCATATCCTCATCTATAATTACATCACTCAGATTGGGGATGTAGCTCAGTTGGGAGAGCGCCGCGTTCGCAACGCGGAGGTCGGCGGTTCGAGTCCGCTCATCTCCACCAAAGTTCTTCCTTTAGAGCTTCTCGCTCAGGTCATCTATTTTCTCTTCTAAGCTATCGACCTTTTGCTTTAACTCCTCCAGCGACTGCATTACCTGGGGATCGGCTCCGCGACCACCGCCCATTCCTCCCATCTGACTCATGATCTGCCCCAGTCCTCCCATAGCACCCATACCTCCGGCTCCACCTGATGAGGAACGGCCAAGATCGTCTCCGAGACTCTTTCTCAGTTCTTCGTTAAGGTCTCTATCTTCGTTCTCCTGGTTCTCTTCTTCTCGTTCTTCTCGTTCTTCTTCGTTCTCTTCCATGTTAACCCTCCTGTGGGTTATTGAGTTAATAATAGACAATAATAAACTAAGTGATGGACGAACGAGCTTTCAACGCCAGCCGACGGAGACAGTCGAAGATATCCCTAACTTAGGTAACCTCGCCGGGCAGAGAGCACGAAGAGTTCAGGGCGGTCTCGGCTATATTGTTGCCGTATTCCTTTACTCTATCTATGCTATCCGAGACGATGCCAAGGAGCTGAGCCGTCTGCGGGTCCAGTCCCCTGATAGACTTATCCAGGCTGAGGAGGTTACTTTCGATGTCTTCACCCTCGCTTAACGCCTTATTGGCGGTCTCGATATTCCGTTCAATAAGCGCTTCAACAGCCTTATCAACTATATTTAGCGCTCTTTCCGCGGTCTGGCGTATCTCTGTGGCTATGGGTTCGGGAATTTTTTCCTCGAGGGACGGGGATATCTTGGCGATCTTGCTGGCGTGATCGGCGATCCTTTCCAACTGCTTCGCCGCAGTCTGGTAGTCGAAGTATCGGGCACGGTTGACCTCCTTGCCGCTTCTCTCCACGATAGTGTAAAGCATTACCCGGAACCTGCGGGCGAGGGCGAGAAATAGACGGTCCACGTCGTCATCCCTGTCCTCCACGTCCTTGGCAAGTTCAGAATCGTGTTTTATCAACGCTTTGACCGTGTCAAAGAACATGGACCTGGAAATCTGATATATACGTGATAGAGTCTCATTTATCGATAACTCGGAAAGGTCGGAAAGGTTTCGAATAATTATGAGGTCCGATGATTCCTCGACGATTTCCGGGCCAATCAAAGATTGGATGGTGTTCCTTATCGTACTCCTCTGGCTCGAGGTTATCTGCTCGCCGGTAATTCTGATAACCTCGTATCCAGCAATGTACAAAGAGATTATGCTCCTGATTAACGGGGCGCCGTCCTTTTCATTCAACTCGAGCTTGCCAATTTTCTCCTCTTTCCCCAGCCCGGTTTTTGGCTGCATGACCATGGTATTGGGTTTTATGCTCACCATTTGGACCTCTGTCCCCGGCTCGAGTCCGATGCCCTCTGCCCATTTCTTCGGGAGAGTAACCATGAATGTGGACCCACCAGTGATTTGAACCTTGCGACTATACATATTATCACATCCTCTTATATTTACTAGGTATGATTGGAATTTATCCGTGAAAAAGGAATAAAATTTATATTTATATAAACATATTTTACAGATACCTAGGATACTTTTCCAGTCATAATTCTCAGCTTTACCCTCCCTGATAAAGGTCCGGGCGCAACATCTCCGCCATGGCAAAGATTAGGGCATCTCTGTAGGCGGTGGTCCGGGTTATAACTCCCCTGGTAAAGATACCAATGGCCCCAGGCCCTTTCTTAACGTCCTCCTCGCCCGTGATCTCGTCCATGATCGGCCCAAGTTCTTCCCCTTCTCTTAACCGCCGGGCAACCTTCTCGGGTAGTTTAAGTCTACCGCCCCCTCCCAGGTACTTGGACCCCTCCTCGTTGAGGATACAGGCCCAGCCAGTCAAAAACATCCCGTATTCCGTGTCGTGCGTGGATCCCTCTAGGCCAAGGCCTACCCCACCTCCAAAGCGTTCGATGGCATTCTTTGCCCTGTTAATCGCCCCCCTGATCGCCTCAGAATCGGTCGTTGGCTGATCGGATACGCCAGACCCGACGTCGACGCTCTTGACCTCGACGGGTCTTCCCACAAGATCAAAAGCTTCTTTGGTCGCCTGATACTTTACCGGATTCGTGCTACCAACAATTATCTTTTCCACCATAACACCTCTAGGTTGAAAGTACTTCCGTCCAGTCGAGGACGAGTGCGAAAAGTTTACAGATTCCATGAAAATGGTATTATTTACGGGGATTCATTTCACTTTATTACTCATAATTGGGAATAGCCGCCTCATAACTCTATAATAACTCTGGAGGTGAGATAAATGGCACTAGGCGAGGAAGTGGAAGACAAGGGACGGATAGACGGTGGATTGGTAAACGAGCATGGTACCATTACTGTATCCGATAAAGTCGTAACCGGCGTCGTAGCCGCGGGCGCAGCGCAGATCGAGGGACTGGGCCAGAAGAAATCAACTGTCACGGAGGACATTGGACGGATATTCGGCAGCAAGCGGAGGGGTGTCACGATCGATTTCGACGGAAACGAAGTAGCGATTACGTTAAAGATAGCAGTCAAGCAGGGATATCCGGTACACGAGGTTGCCAAGAAGACTCAGAAAAAGATAAAAGAGGACGTGGAGAGCAAGACCGGCCTTACCGTCAAGAACGTGGACGTCTACGTACAGAAACTTCAAGAAACGGAAACAGAGGTAACGGAGACCGCCGTGGACGAGGACGGGGAATGAGCTGACTCTTGTGGAGAGTTATTCGAAGGCTTAAAATATCCTCCCGCGTGAACCATACTCGTGGAGGGGTGGGCGAGCGGACGAAACCGCCGGTCTTGAAAACCGGAGAGCCTTTTCGGGCTCCGTGGGTTCGAATCCCACCCCCTCCGCCAGATATCGGTCTATCCGACTTCTGGCAAAAAACCCTCCTCCGGGTTCTCCCCTCGGAGGATAAAAAGTAAGCAGGGCAACTTTTGATGAATCTTTACCTTTGGCTAATCGGTTCAGGAGTACTCACCTTTATCGCCTGGTTCGGCTGGAACTTGACCCTGGACGCCCTCTGGCAGCCGACCGAAATAGCGACTATCAGGCAGATATTTAACCTGGTTGACCTCAGGGAGGATGACCTTATCTACGACCTCGGCTGCGGAGATGGACGAGTGTTGATAGAAGCGGCTAAGGAGCGAGGAGCCTCGGGGATCGGGCTTGAGATCGATCCAATAAGAGTAGCGTTAGCCCGGATCAGGACGAAAATCAACGGCCTCGACGGAAAGGTAATAATCAGGCTTGCGGACATGTATAACTACCCGGTGGGAGATGCGGACGTAGTCTTTCTCTTCCTTTCCTCAGCGGCAAACGAGAAGTTGGCCGCCAAGTTGACCGAGGAGTTATCTCCGGGAGCACGGATAGTCTCCTACTATCACGAACTGCCGGGATTGGAACCTGTAAAAGTCGAGTACAACGATTCAGATTACGAACTCTTTCTCTACGAAATATGAACCAGGAAAAGCGCCTTGAAGACCTGTTACCGGCCGTGGATTATCAGAGAATCTTCAACGACGAGGGCTGTCGCGTAAGGGGGGTTTCATATGACTCCAGAGATATGGATCCGGGTCAAGTCTTCGTCGCGATACGGGGCAGTGACTTTGACGGTCACGATTTCATCAAGGATGCCTACGACGCGGGAGCCTGTGCGGTCGTCGGGGAAGAGCAGTTCAACCCGGAACGCCACCCCGGAACAAACTACGTCCGAGTTAAGGACAGCCGGAAGGCCCTCGCCGTCCTAAGCAGCAGGTTTTACGACGACCCCACGGAGGACCTTTTCGTCGTCGGCGTAACGGGTACAAATGGAAAGACAACTACGGTTCATTTCACAAGGGGGGTCCTGGGGGAGCAATCGACGGACCTCATAAGTACGATAGGATCAGCAGGGGTTAATTCTTTAAAGGAGCCAGTCACGACTCCCGAATCACCGGAGGTACATAGAGAAGCATTCAAGGCTCTCCGCGCCGGAAAAGAGAACTTCGTCGTCGAGGTCAGTTCGCACGGCCTGGCTATGGAAAGGGTCGGCCAAGTGGATTTCGACGTGGGTATCTTCACCAACCTGACACGAGACCACCTCGACTTCCACGAAACGATGAAAAATTACGGCGAGGCCAAACTCAAATTATTCCGAAATCTTAGCCAGGAAGACGTGGCGATAGTTAACGAAGACGATGACTTTGCGGAGACGATTACGCGGGAAACGGTAGCGGAAACGATCTCCTTCGGATTAAGCAGTTCCTCCGACGTCTACGCCGACCGGGTCGAGAGGACGAAGGAAGGTGTATCCTTTGAAGCCCGCACCCCGTGGGGAGAAGGTTATTTCTCTTTGAAATACTTCGGCGCCTACAACGTCTACAACGCCCTCCCGGCAATTACCGTTGGCGCCCTCCGGGGCAGAGACATCCCCGAACTGCAGGAGGTAATTTCATCTTCGGGACTCTTGCCCGGGCGAATGGAAAGGGTGACTACGGCAAAGGGAGCGGACATATTTATAGACTTTGCTCACAATCCGGGAGGGTTGCGGGAGAGCCTCAAGGAACTCAACCGCCTCTACACAAACGTGAAAGTAATCTTTGGGTGTGGGGGGCAAAGCGACAGGGGAAAGAGGCCAGAGATGGGAGAGATCGGAGTCTCTTTGGCTGATGAGGTAATCCTCACGTCGGACAACCCGAAATCGGAAGACCCCCTGGATATCGTCACCGAAATCGAGAGGGGTATACCCAGGGATTTTAACTACGAAGTAATCCTCGATCGGAAGGAGGCAATAAAGGTGGAGATCGACCGCCTGGGCCCCGATGACGCCCTGCTGATAGCAGGTAAAGGACATGAAAGGTACCAGGTCTTCGATGACGAAACGATAGAATACAACGACCTGGAATACGTCAAACGCCTCATTCAGGATTAATCGATGAGCGTTTTTATCAGTTCCCTCGCGGACTCCCGCGTCTCCTTCAGGGTACCAGAGGTAGACACGACCTCGTCACAGGAACCCTCCACGCCCGGGGGGAGTTTTTGAGCCTCGATCCGAGAGGCCGCTTCCTCCTCAGAAATTCCATCCCTCTCCATCAACCGTTCGAGTTTGGTTCGCTCATCGACGTGGACAAGCACGATGGCGTCAAAGATACTTTCGTCAATAGCGGAAGACTGAAAGAGAAGTGGTATCTCAACGAGAAGGACCTCTACTCCCTCTTCACGACAGTCAGCTATTATTTCGTCGACTCTCTCTCTAACGAAGGGATGGATGACGTCCTCGAGACCCTTCCTCTTCTCCTTGGAGTTAAAGATAATCTCCGCTACCCTGGATGTATCAACCTCTCCCTCTTCATCGAGGATATCCCCTCCGAGTAATTCGACTATCCGCCGATACTCAGAGGTGCCGGGCCTATATGCCTCCTTGGCTAGATCGTCCGCCTGAACCGTTTCTACCCCGGGTAAAAGAGATGCCTCCTCCAATATCTCGGTCTTACCGGATGCGACCCCTCCGGTGAGGGCGACAACCTTCATCGCTAACTCCCTGAGTTCCGTTCAACCCTGGAAGAAGTCATGAGCTGTCTCCACCAGGTCGATTATCTCCTCACGGCCCAACCGCTCCCCCGCCAGAGATAACAACAGCGGGTACTCGATGTTCTTGCTGCTTTTTCCTCTGATAGGTGAAAATGTCAGTCCCATCGGGACCAGACCGATATCCTCGGCGTAACCTGATACGGCCTGGATGACGTCGACGTGTACGTCCGGGTCAGTCACCACGCCACCGCGCTCGACCAAATCCGGTCCGGCCTCAAACTGTGGCTTGACGAGAGAAATTATTTTTCCGTACCCGTCGAGAAGATCGCGGGCTGGCAACAGGATCAATTCTAGAGAGATAAACGATACGTCGACCGTCACCAGGTCGACCTTCTCTCCAATCACTTCCGGTTCGAGATACCTCGCGTTAGTTTCCTCGAGAACGTGAACCCGGGAATCGTTACGCAAATTCCAATCGAGTTGACCCTTCCCCACGTCAACCGCCCAGACCTCGGACGTTCCTTTGCGGAGCAGACAATCAGTAAACCCCCCAGTGGAGGCACCGATATCGACTGCCTTCTTCCCGTGGAGGTCCAGGTTGAATTCTTCCAACGCCTTATCGAGTTTTTCTCCCCCGCGACTTACGTACCTCTTGGAATCGTCCCGAATTTTAATTTCTGAATCGACCGGAACCCTCGTACCCGGTTTGTCGTGGAGTTGACCGCCAACGAAGACGTTACCCGCCATAATCTGTCGCTTTGCCTTTTCGCGGCTCCGACAGTAACCCCTATCGGCAATTATGACGTCAAGCCTTTCCTTGTCAGCCACGGGGTCCCACCCGAGTGAGCATCTAACTATCGTCCGTGAAGTCCTTGAACTTTCTTAGGTCCATCTTCTGCTCGAGAAAGTCTTCGAATTCTTCTCCTTTTTCGTCTTCAAACTCCTCGTCAAAAGGTGACTCCATGGCGACGTCCTGAAAAATTTCTTCGTCAACGAAGATTGGGCTATTGGTCCTGAGTGCCAGGGCGATGGAGTCGGAAGGGCGGGAGTCAATTTTTAACGTTTCTCCATCGGGGCCCTGCAGTACGAGGGTTGCGTAGTAGGTCTTATTGCTTAAGTCGTCAATTATAACTCTTTCCAGGCTCTGATCTAACTTGTCCAGTACGGATTTCAAGAGGTCATGGGTAAGGGGCCGTTCGAACTCGCTCCCCTGGAGCTGTAAGGAAATGGCTAAAGCCTCATTTTGCCCTATCCATATAGGCATTACTTTACTATTGCTATCGCCCTCCAGCAATACTACCGGAGCGTTGTTAGACGTATCGACCAACAAAGCTTTAACCCTTACTCGTTCCATAATTCCCTCCTTACTGCACCTATTCTAGTATTTGGGGCCCGACGTTGCAAACAATATTACGAGTCAATACAGGGGAAATACCAACCAGGTCGAAGACTTCGGCACCCATAAATAGGTCAAACCGGCTGAAGTCCAACCGTCTAACCTTCTCCGTAAAGCTCGGTTAACTTGTGGAGAAATTCCTTCGTTCTGCTCTTCTCAGGGTTCTGGAAGAAGGTATCCGGGGTACCCTGCTCCACAATTACTCCCTTTTCCATGAAGATAATTTCGTCGGAAACGGAGTTAGCGAAGCCCATTTCATGCGTTACTACGAGCATCGTCATTCCAGATTGCGCCAGATCCTTCATTACCTCGAGGACCTCACCTATCAGTTCCGGATCGAGCGCAGACGTCGGTTCGTCAAACAGGATTATCTTCGGTTCCATCGCCAGAGCCCTCGCGATCCCGACCCGCTGCTTCTGACCGCCGGAAAGCTGAGCTGGATAGGACTCAACCTGGTCGGCAAGGCCAACCCTTTCCAGTTCTGTCATCCCGAGTTGCATCGCGTCGTCTTTGGGCATCTTCTTTACCTTTTTTAAGCCCAGAGTCACGTTATCCAGGGCGGTCAGGTGCTCGAACAGGTTGAAGTGCTGAAAGACCATGCCAATCCTCTGTCTAAATTTATTTATGTCCTTGGACCGATCGGTTACCTCCTCGCCTTCCAACCAGACTCGTCCCTTGTCAGGAACCGTCAGCTGGTTGATACAGCGCAGGAGCGTACTTTTACCCGTGCCCGAGGGACCGATTATGACTTTGGTTTCCGCAGGTTGCATGTCGAAGGAGACGCCCTTTAAGACTTCCTCGTCTCCATATCTTTTGTATATATCCTTGACCACCAACAGCGCGTCTTCGTCCATTATTTTCCCCCTACTTATTTATATTTGATAGTCTTAAGCCTCAACTAATTGACATAATACGACAGTCGGACACGTAAATATACCAAATTTAATCTAGTATCCCAATACCCCAAGGCCGGCCGTCGACGGGTTAACCTGAAGACTAAATAAAATTTTGACCTGAATTACCCGACACTAGTTGTTATGATTATCTAGGTTTTTATGCCGTACTTTTCAAACCTGATCTGCCTTTTTCAACGAGAAAGGACGTTTAACGGAGCCCTTAACTCAATATCAACCGGGAGGAAATATGACAAGCAACCCTAAGAAGTCTTTGGCCTTAACCGCAATTATTCTGGTTCTAGCTCTACTAACCGTTCAACTCACGCTCTTCCCGATTGCCGGGCGAGCGGAAACACTACGACGCGATTTTATGTACCTGGAAGATGTCCAACCGGGGATGACTGGACGAGGCTTGACCGTCATCCGCGGAAATTCAATCTCCGAGTTTTCTGTAGAGGTAGTAGACGTGATGGACAAACCCGGCAAACTGGAGGACTTCATCATAGTGAGGGCGAGCGGTGAAGCTGTCGAAAGGTCCGGAGGTATCGCTCAGGGGATGAGCGGGAGTCCGGTATACATCGACGACAAGCTAATAGGCGCGGTAAGCCGGTCTGCCCTCTGGAGCAAGGATTCCGCCAATCCGATTGCGCTAATAACGCCGATCGGCGCCATGCTCGACCTTCTGAAAACAAACGAGAGCAACCAGCCCGCGAACGGCGGTGAAGCTTCCAGCGAGATCGGAGAGAGTTCGGTAGAGGAATCTCTGGAGGAATACTTTCCCGGCAAGGATGTGACATTCGAGTCGCTTGAACCCAACGACCCTCCGGCATATTCCACGGAAGATCGAGTCGTTTTCCTCAAGGCACAAACCCCAATCGTGACGAACGGACTGAGTAAATCCGCGTTCAAAACGCTGAAAAGCGGGAGCTCCTTCCGAGATTTAGACATGATATATAACCCGGTCGCCCCTCTGGGTAACCGGCCCCTACGACACATGGGTGGTCTTTCAGAGGACGACTTTTCGTTTCACAACTCACAGACGAGTGCCGCAGGTGACGGCCAATCGGGCATGGAAATGCAACCCGGCGGCCCATTTGGAGTTGCTCTAACAGAGGGAGATGTATCGGTCGGGGCCCTGGGCACCGTAACGTACATGGAGGAAGATTTCACCCTGGGGATGGGTCACTCATTCCTGATGGCCGGAGAATCCGATTTCATCCTTACCCGTTCCAATATTTACGATACGATTAAGAGCTACGAGGCATCCTTTAAGCTGGGCTCCATAGGCAAATCGATCGGGTCTCTAACTCAAGACAGGGCCCAGGGAGTGCTCGGCGAAGTCGGTCGTTCTCCAACCCTATACGAGACAGATATCAGCGTTTCTCACGGAGGGTTAGAATCAGCCAGGGAGTTTAGTACCGGGATAGTCCGTAGGCCCAGCTTAATCGGATACCTGTCGTGGGTTACCATGCAGGAGTCGATCAACAAGGCAACGAACAGGGTGGGGCAGGGGACCGTCAAGGTAAAATACGAAATAGACGGAGAAAACATGCCCAAGCCGTTGACCCGGTCGGACATCTTCTTCTCCACGAGCGATTTTTCCTACCTGCCCTCGCTCCAGGTAGCCGTGTTCATTGACGCTCTGGCGTTTAACTCCTTTAAGGACCCAAAGCTGACGGAACTGACGGCGGACTTTTCCGTGGAGGAAGATATAAATGGCGGTCAGATTCTCTACTTTGCCCTCGGGGATAACATCTACGAACAGGGTGACCTAGTCGCCTACGAGGTAAAGATTAAAAACTATCGAGACGACATCGTCAGAAAGACTGGCGCCTTTAAACTGCCGGAGAACTTACCACCGGGAAATTACGTGGTTTCAGTTTACGGCGGTCCGCGGCCAGTAGAGATCGCTCCCCCCAACCCAATAGAGACTTTCGACGATCTGGTCAACTACATGGAGAACCTAAAGAACTACGAGCACCTATCCGTGGAACTGTTAAAGCCACTGGCAGAGAGCGTAGTCCCCATTGCGGGCACGGGATATCGGTACGAATCGGTGACCAGGATCGATAAGACGTTTACCGGGGAGGTTATATACGGAAGGCAGGCGATAGGGATCCAGGTACTGGAACAGCAGAGTTCGGAGGAGAGCGAACCGGAAGGAGAATAGGCACCTGGCGGAGCGGAGTTGCAATGCTCAGTTTATCGGAAATAGCGGAGGCAACCGGGGGAGACTGGAGAAATCGGGAGGAGGCCGAGATCAACGGGTTCTCCATCGACAGCAGAACCGTTTCCCCTGGAGATTTCTTCATAACCCTACCGGGAGATACTACCGACGGCGAGGCCCACCTTGATGAAGGGTTTGACAGAGGCGCAGTAGGCGCTCTAGTGGGGTTTAAACTGGACGACCCGGCGTTTCCAAATTTGATCGGGGTAGATGACAGGGAATCGGGCTTTCTGAAGATGGCCTCTTACTACAGGTCCCGCTTTTCTGTCCCGATAGTGGGGATAACGGGCAGTTGGGGGAAAACGACGACCAAGGAAGTAATCGCCTCGATTCTGTCCAGGACTGGGACCATACATAAATCGCCCGGCAACTTCAATACGGAGTACGGTCTGCCGTTGTCCCTCCTCCGGATGAACGAGGAAACGGACTTCGGCGTGTTCGAACTCGGTCTCCAGTATCCTGGGGATATCGAGGTCCTCAGTCAAGTCCTGAAACCTACGGTGGGCCTGATTACGGGAATTGGAAGAGTTCACCTGAAGAACTTCGACGGGAGAGAGCAGCTTGCACGGGAGAAGTTTCGCCTGACCGAGGGGATGGAGGAAGGGGCGACAGTCTTGTTAAACGGGGACTCCGACTTCGTAGGTGGGGACTTCATGAAGGTTGGTCTGGGTGAGGTCAAGCCCGTTCTCTACTCCGTCGAAGGGTCAGCGGAGGTCCGCTATAACGCGGGCGATATCGAACTCGACGGTCTCAACGGTATAAGCTTTTCGCTGGCGACCGAGTGGAGAGGGGGGCCTCGCACAGAGAAAGCCATCCGACTGCACAGTAGTTTGCTTTCACGGGCGAACGTCTACAACGCCCTTGCTGGCGCCTCGCTTGCCCTCGAAATGGGGATAGAAGAAGACAAGATAAAAGATGGCGTCAAGGTGGACCCGCTTTCACAAAGGCTGGAACCGATCCAGTTCACCGGCGGTTCGATAATTAACGATACCTACAACGCCAACCCCTCAGCGGTAAGAAACGCCCTCCACCTGCTGGCCGATCTGGATACTTCAGGAAAGAAGATCCTGGTCCTGGGAGATATGCTCGAACTGGGCCCGCGATCCAGCCAACTTCACCGGGAACTTGCACCCGACGTCCGCAATTCAGGGACTGATTTGCTCCTTGGATTTGGGCGAAATGTAAAATTCCTCTGCGACGAACTTCCCGCGGTCGATGAAGAGGTGGAAAGGGACGAAACCGGACCGAAAGCCAGGTGGTTCAGGGGTAAAGGCGAACTCCAGGAATACCTGCGAGAAAACATCGAAGGTGACGACAACGTAATCCTGGTAAAGGGGTCCCGCGGTATGAGAATGGAAGAGGTAGTGGATTACCTGACCGAAAGTGGTACAGAATAGGTTGAAGGAGGTAAAGGGTGAAAGTAATTACTAAACAAATCAAGGTCGAGATCCCCGCCGACAGCGGGATGAAGGACATAACTTCCTTGGTGGCAGAACTGCTGGAGAATACGGGTCTCCAGGATGGTTCGGTTAATATATTTGTACCCGGTGCAACCGGATCGATAAGCACGGTCGAATACGAACCGGGACTAAAAGAAGACGTACCCGAGGCGCTCGAGCGTCTGGCACCCCCGGATTTAGATTATAAACACCACCGGACCTGGAATGACGACAACGGTAGGAGCCACGTGCGGGCAACGATAATGGGCCCAGGGACCATTATACCTTTCGTCGACGAGAAACTTGAATTAGGAACCTGGCAAAACATCGTAGCGATTAACCACGATACGCGAAGGAGAAAGAGGCGGATAGTAGTCCAATTTATGGGGCTATAGCCAGTCCAAACTCATCAATCGAGAAACTCGACCATATCGTCCGCCTCGCGACGTCCGGTTTCATGGCCTGCTCCTTTGGCGGGGTATCCAACCGGGGTAATGATTACGGGGCGTTTATCGGTATTCAGCAACTCCTTGACTCTCTCCTCGTCGAAGGCACCGACCCAGCAGGTCCCCAGGTTCAATTCGACGGCGGCAAGCTGCAGGTAGGTGTTCGCTATTATCGCGTCCTGGAACGAATAGAAATCTCCCCGGTCGCCGTAACGGTCCCTCGACCTCTTTACGTCCTGGAGGAATACGAAAACCACAGGAGCATCCGCGATAAACTTCTGACCAAATGCCGTTTCCACGAGGTCTTCTTTCAGCTGTTCGTTGGTAACAGCCACCATCTTATAAGCCTGTAGATTTCCCGCGGACGGAGCGTTATTTGCCGCACTGATAAGTTGATCCAGTTTTTCATCCTCCACACCAAGTTTCTTGAAAGACCGAATGGACCGCCGTTTCTTTATCAGGTCAAAAAAGTGCATTTATTCACCTCGTTTCCAAATTGACTTCCTGGGGATGAAATGGCAAGCTTTTTACCTTTTTCTTACAGCAAACGCCCCTGTGAGCAAGTACGCCAACAGGGCGATCAGAATCGCTGTCTCAACTTTGGCTATATTTATTATAGATTAAGATGGCTGATCTGCAAGTTTCTTCCGACAAATCAGGTTGTTACGTTTGTGGATTGAGCAAAAGGGTTTATAATATTACTTAAGCTGAACGCCTAAATCCGAAGTTCGATATTCAAGCCCCTCAGAAGCCAACTCAGGGAAGAGAAAACGGAAAATTCGGTAATGAAGGGGCTGGAGGAGGACAAATGGACCTTTCACGGACAGAAATAGTCAAATTAAAGAGAGAGGCCGCAGAGGCAGCGGGGGACTGGCTCCTGGAAAGGTACGATAGTGACGAGAACATATTCGTTGGTGCGGGTTCCGGTTCGACCGTCGCTTACGCCTTCCCCAAATTGGCCAAATTCGCTCACCTCGTCGCAGTGCCTACTTCAAGGGAAACGAGGGCTAAGTTAGACGATTTGGGGGTATCTACGGGAAACCTTGAGGAAAGGGGTCGACTCCTGTTCGACGTTGACGGAGCGGACGAGGTAGATGGAAACCTAAACCTGATCAAGGGCGGTGGAGGTTGTCATTACCGCGAAAAACGTGTGGCCACCAGGTCCGAACTGCTTGTGATCATAGTCGACGAGAGAAAACTGGTCGACTACCTCGGTCAGAGGTTTCCGCTGCCAGTCGAGGTAATCCCGGAAAAGAAAGACGACCTTACCGACCGCCTCCGTGACTACGGAGAGCCGCACCTCAGAGTCGGGGGTTCCGGCCCTTTCTATACAGACAACGATAACCTAATAGTGGACGTGGACCTCGGGAGAAAGTACGACGAGGAAGGTCTCGAGGTCCTGGAACGTGAGTTGAACGAGATTGACGGGGTCGTCGAAAACGGCCTGTTTGTCCGGCGGAAGGCTGACGTGGTCTTTGTCGGTACCGGGGACGGGGTGAAAATAATCAAAAATGAAGAGGCCTAAAGGCAAGACTGCCGTCGTTATCGCTTCGGGAGTGACAGGTGACACCTATCCGGAAGAGGCGTTAAACGGCGCCATAATCGAGAACTCCGTTGACCTATTGGAAATCTCGACTCAACTTGATTCCGTCGACCTCCAGATATTACTCAGCAACTCGGATGAGCTCCTCAGTAGGGGTAAAAAAATATCGCCAGACTTAAGGACCGAAAAAACTACGGAAGACTTTCACTTTGGTGAAAGTCTCTACAAAACAATCGAAGGCTACGGGATCACGAATTTGCTTTATCTTGGCGGTGGATCGGGACTACTCCTCGAGGGAGTCGACCTCGAAAACTTGTCCCGGCGGATCATCACGGAGGAAACGATATCGATATCTAACAACTTTTATTCTACGGATTTCTTCGGGGTGTCTCCGGCTGGAATGATGTTACAGACGTCCCCGCCGGACAAGGACAACCTCCTCGGTTGGAAATCGAGAGAAGCGGGATTCAAGCCGGTCGAACTCGAAAGAAACGCGAAGACACAGGTTGACATCGACTCTCCAGGCGATCTGATTCCCCTTAAGGAATGCGGTACTCCCCATAGACGACTCTCCGACTACCTATCCTCCCTGGAGTTAGACGCATCTAGATATCGTGATATAGAAGAACAGCTGACACGGCCCGAGAGCAGACTCGTCGTTGCTGGTCGGATCGGTGCAAGTACGTGGTCGTACCTGGAGAAGAACGCGGCCTGCCACGTTGACGTCTACTCTGAGGGGAGGGGGAGTTACGCGACGCGAGGAAATAAGGAGTCGATTCCTTCGCTCCTTGGCAGTATATTTGATAACAAGGGACCCGAAGCTGCCCTGGAAACCCTTCTATCGAGTGGAACGGGTCTGTTGCTGGATACGCGAGTTATTTTCAATTACTATGGAAGTTGGCCGTCGAGACGAGAACGTTTTTGGTCAGACCTCCTTAGACCGGAGGAATTGGGACCTGGTTATCTGAAAGACCTGACGGAGTCCATCCTGGAGTATGACAGACCAGTTATCCCCGGCGGACATTCTTTAGTCTCCGGTGCCCTGTATTTGATGACAGACAGGGCTTGGAAGGATCAAGATGTTAACCAAGTAAACGTAAGACCGGTAACCTTACCGATATAGGAGAACGTGAGGTGAATTATGGAATTAATTCCGACCTGGGTCTGGTTTGCGGGTGGACTGCTTTTTCTCGTCGTCGAACTCAATACGACGACGTTCTTCTTCGGGATCGTCGGCGTCGGCGCCCTGTTCGCTAGCCTGACCGACCTATTCTTTTCCGGAGAACTTGCTTCCTTTATCGTGTTCATCGTCGGAAGCAGTCTGGCAGCTTACCTGGCATGGAAGTTCAACATTTACTCAACGACTTCCTCTGGAATCAAAACGGGCCCCGATAGATTAATAGACCGCAGAGGAATTGTTGATGAAAGGATAAATTCCTCCCTGGGAACGGGAATAGTTAGGGTAGAAGGTGAGAAGTGGAGGGCAAAATCAGAGAGCGAAGAGATCATTGAGAAAGGAAATAAGGTAGTTGTGAACGGAATAGACGGAACGACCCTCATCGTCGAGGAGATCGAGGAGGGTGACATGCAGAACGAGGAGGATGATTCATAAATGTTTTTTATCATAATCGGAGTAGTATTATTCCTGTTGATTTTTGGCTCCTGGGCCACTACCCAGATAAGACAGTACCAGAAGGGTCTTTTGGAGACATTTGGTAAGTATACTAAAACGGTCGAACCCGGCCTGAGGTTCATCTTCCCGCTCATCCAGCGGATCAAGAAGATCGATATGCGGGAAAAAACGCTCGACGTCCCCCGACAGGACGTAATAACGAGGGACAACGCCACCGTGACAGTCGACGCCATCGTCTATTACAAGCCAACTGACGCGAAAAAGGTCGAGTACGAGGTAGAAAACTTCGAACAGGCGGCAGTGCGTCTTGCCCAGACGAACCTGAGGAGCGAGATCGGTGAGATGGACCTGGACCAATCCCTCTCGTCTCGGGAGAAAGTAAACACGAAACTCCTCAACACCCTGGACAAGGAAACGGACAAATGGGGCGTCAGAGTTACGAAGGTTGAGATACGAGAGATCACGCCCCCGGACGACGTAAAGGACGCGATGGCCCAGCAACTCAAGGCCGAGCGGCGCAGGCGAGCGGAAGTGCTGCGAGCCGAGGGTAGCAAGAAGGCGTCCATCCTTAAAGCCGAGGGTGGTAAGAGGGCCGCGATACTGGAGGCGGAAGGTGAGGCAAACGCCAGGAGAAAGAGGGCGGATGCCAAGCGGTACGAGTACATTACCGAGGCGGAAGGTGAGGCAAACGCAATCCAGGGAATTTTCGGCGCATATCACTCCTCAAAGCCGACCAAACAGATCCTCACCCTCAAGGCCTACGAAGCGATGAAGGAACTGGCCGACGGCCGCGCCTCCAAGTTGATTGTACCGTCAGGAACCGCGGACGTCCTTGGTGCGATCAGCAGTATAATGGGAGTATCCAGCGATGACGGCTTCCCGGAATTTGACGAGGAGGAGTTTGAAGAGGAACGCGGCAACCAGCTAGTCGAGGGACTGGCGGAAAAGGCCAAAGAGGCAAAGTCGGAGTTCGAGAAACGGGCTGAGAAGATACAACAACAGGCCGAGGAGAGGGCTGCTGAGGAGCTAGAACAAGAAGAGTAACCAATATCCGACAACGCTATCAGCCGAAACCCTCAAGCAGCTCGCTTTGCCAGAGAAAATAGATGCTGATTAGGACGAGTGAGCCACCGACGATCGTCCAGTACGACGGATATTCTCCAAAGATAAGGGCGGCCAGGACCGACGATCCGACCGGTTCGGCCAGGATCGTTACGCCGACGAGAGACGCGTTCACCTCCTTCAACACCCAGTTGAAGGAGGTGTGCCCGACCAGGGTAGGGCCGGCAGCAAGGAGAAAGAAGGTCAAAAAATTGTACGGGGAATACCTGAGGAGAGGATAACCTCCGGCGAGGGAATAGAATAGGAGAAAGAACGCACTGACGCCGTAGACAGTATATATGTAAGTAATTAACGTTATTCTCTTTCGTACTTCTCCACCGATCAAAAAATAGCCCGCCGCCATCCCGGCGCCAAGCAGCGCAAAGACGTCACCAAGAAATTTTATCCGGGAGGCAGAAAAACCTCCGTAACCAATAAGTAGACTGCCGGCCCCGGCCACGATCAACCCCCCGACCAACTTACGTGACGGCTTCTTGCGCAGAAAGAAGTTTTCAACGATGACGATAAACAGGGGCTGGGTCGCCACCAGGACGACCGAACTGGCCACGCTCGTATGATTCAGCGACGTCACCCACAGGGCAAAATGGGCGCTCAAGAAAAGACCACTGATAAAAAGCAGGACCAGGTCCCTGCGGCCAAGTCGCCTGATTTCACTTCGGACCTCCCCGCGGTAAATTACAACCGGAGTTAACAAAACTACCGCAAATAGCATCCTATAGAAGGAGATTATCAACGGTGGAGCCGTGCTCAACCTGATCAGTATTGCGGCAAAGGAAATAGTAGTAACGCCAGCCAGCAGAATAATAGCCGTCTTTATCTTCATTACCTTTTCTCCTTAGGTCACCAAGGGTGTTTCACGTTGGGGAACGAGTCCCTCCAGTCCAAGAATAGACGAAAAACTCTTTCGTCTTTAGCCTATGTTAACGCCAACCAGCAGGTTTCGCCAAGGGGGGAGTCCCGATTTTACCGTATACGGCTGGTAAATTGAAAAAACTTTCCCTGCAGTATAACATCTTTGGTAAGAGGTATACACGAGGTCTTACGAGAGGTAGAGATACATTGAAAGATACCGAACTGAGGGTTCTGGATCTGGGTTGGGGGTTGGAGGAAGGACTCGAGGAATACGCTCCCGTGGTCGACGGGGCGGACTTTCATAATTCTCCCCGTCTTTACGACTACGACGCCGTCCTGATCGACCCAAAAGGACTCAACAAGTTATGGGAGGACCACCTACGTCCGGGCGCAGATGGTACGTACTCGACGTCGCCGGAAACAGACCGCGGCCTTTCGAGAGGCCTGGAGAACCTCTTGGGGACCAGACGCCGGGAGGTCGACTCACTCCTTAACGGAGAATCGGGGATTATTCTTGTGAGGCTGCGGAAGCCCGCCAGTAAACTTGAAATCGTCGACGGAGACCGGTCAAAACAGGTCCACAGATACTCGTGGCTACCAGGGGAATGGGCAAGAGGTCTGTTTTCCGAAAATAACGTAAACAGGCATTCGGGCAACAAGTTCGTGCTGGAAACGGGAAACAAGCCGGCAGAATACTACTTGGACAGGAATCGAGAGTACGTTAACTGCGAAGCCACGGTCCAGCTCCGCGGACCTGCGGACGAAAGAGATGAAATCATCCCGGTTGCCCGCACCGTAACGGGTGAACTTATCGCGTTTGAGCTGGTAATTGGAGAGGGAAGGATTATATTTCTTCCGCCTCTGGACGGAATTGTTCCGGAAGAGGAATCCGAACGGATTTACGACCTCATCGAGTCCAGCTTATCCCCCCCACACCGGACTCAGTCACCAGAATGGGCAGAAAAGGGGTCTTACCGTTTCGAGGGGGAAGACGAAGTTCGGGAGAAAGTAGCGAAGCTGGACGAGGAAATCCTCTCGCTAGAGGAGAGGAAGCGCAAACTGGAGGAAGAGGTCAAAGATTACCAGCTATTTCGGAGCCTGCTCTACGCGGGGTCACGGTTCGAGTTAGGGAACCTGTTATCCGAGGTGCTAGACCGCGTCGGTTTCAAAGTCCAGGAAGTTAATTCTGCCATAGACGTCTACGCCTGCCGCGAGGGAGACGATTGTTTCGCCATAGCCCTCGACTCCTCTCGGGACGGGAAAATAGGGCTTGACCCCTACCACAGGTTGGTCAGGGGGATTGACGAGTTTAGGATCTTCGAGAACGAGGACCCTCAGGGTGTACTTCTCGTTAACGGGTATGCCGACCGGGAACCGGAGAACAGGGGGCAGCAGTTCACCGAAGAACTGGAGCAGGGTTGCAACCTCTACGGGTTTACCCTTATAACTGCCGCCGAACTCTTCCGTCGAATAAAGGCTGGAGAGGAAGGAGACTCATCGATCAAGGGCACGATTGCTGAACTATTTATCGAGAATTAAGCTAACCCGTTAATTTAACGTCTATCACGGTTTGATGACCAGACAATCAAACACTGAGGTGGTAACGTGAAACATCTGGAAGACTATCGGAACATCGTCGGCGACAAGATGATCTCGCAGATTTTCAAACAGAGCAGGGGCCTCTACGGGAAAAAGGTCCTCCACTTGAATTCCAGCTATCAGGGAGGGGGTGTGGCAGAGGTCCTGAACAGGCTGGTGCCGTTGATGAGCGACCTTGGATTGGAGGCGGAGTGGAGAATAATCCACGGGACCCACGACTTCTTTAACGTGACCAAGAAATTTCACAACGCCCTCCAGGGCGCAGATATAAACTTCTCAGCACATAAGCGGTCCGTATATACGAGGACCAATCGGAGATTTCTCAGTTACTCCGACATTGACCATGACATAGTAATAGTCCACGACCCTCAGCCCTTACCGCTCATCAGATACGTAAAGAAGAGACAGCCATGGATATGGAGATGTCACGTCGACCTATCGGAGCCGAATCCCGAGGTCTGGGATTACCTAAAGGGCTTCATAATACGCTACGACAAGACCGTGTTCTCAACCGAGGACTTCGTAACGGGTGATATCTCACTTGATTCGGAGATAATTCATCCCGCGATCGACCCGTTGACTGTTAAGAACAAGGAGATCGGGGATTCGACAAGGGACAAGTACCTGGAAAAATATGGGATCCCAACTGATAAGCCGATAATAAGCCAGATATCCCGGTTTGATAAGTGGAAGGACCCTGAGGGAGTGGTAGACGTATTCGATATCGTCAAGGAAGAAGTAGACAGCCGCCTGGTGCTGCTGGGGGCACCTGCAATTGACGACCCGGAGGGGCCTAAGACCTATGAGAGATTGATGGAAAAAGTCAAGGATAGGGACGACGTAATAATTATCAACAAGGAGAGCGACATACTGGTGAACGTGCTACAGCGCGTCTCCTCCGTCGTCATGCAGAAATCTCTGCGGGAAGGGTTTGGACTAACCGTTACGGAAGCGCTCTGGAAGGGAGCCCCCGTAGTTGGATCCAACGTAGGCGGGATTCCGCTCCAGATCGTTGACGAAGAAACGGGCTTCCTGGTCGACCCGGAAGACCACGAGGAGGTAGCCGACAGGATAATCCGAATTTTAGAGGACCCAGAACTGGGGGCGAAACTCGGGGGAAGTGCCCACAACCAGGTAAAGGAACACTTCCTCATCATTCACCAGCTGATGAGCTGGATAAAGGCCTTGAAGGGGGTCCTCCAGTAACCGACCCGTCACGATTTGGGAAGCGCAGAGCTCAGACCCAGCTGGACAATTGCGGAGATGATTCCCACTAGAACAGCGAAGACGGCCATCTTAATCCCCATTCCAATCAAGCTCCTCTTCGAAATACTGCCCATTACTACTCCGACCAGCAACCCGAGGACTGCGGTTAATCCGACTGCGATGAAAACGGAATGACGGGAGGGGAAAAAGAAGTACGGAAGTACTGGTACCAGAGCACCAAAGGCGGTGGCCAAACCGTCCGCCAGGCTCTGCTTATTTACCTCACGCTTCCCCTGCTCGTAAACCTCCGTGTCCTGCATATCCTTTCTCAACATAGAGTTCTTGATGGAGTTAACTTCCATCATCAACTCCGTTTCATACGCCGTAAACGCGGCAAAGATGTTAGAAAAACTGTTAGCAATTCCTCCGGAGATGCCGGCGGCAATGATTATCTCCGGTGCCGCACCCTGGGCACCAATTACCACTCCCAGGGTCGACAACGTACCGTCCATCAGTCCGCGACTTGCAGCCGACAGCTCAAGGTCTTTAAAGTCCATTAATTATAGTTCACCCCTGGATAGACCTCGGAAATCCCTTTCCTATAATGTACCCCGATTCAGTCTAGTCCTGAGGCGTCCGGAGTTCTTTTACCAGCTCCTTGCCACAGAGGACCTTGTCAACGGAATGCACGCTTCCACCAAGGTTTTCGATAACGTCTTCTACGCGGTCGTACTTAATGTCGTCCCCTTCGAGGGTAACTTTTATGTTTTCAACCTCGTGGTCGATCTCTACCATGGAAGAGTTAACGCCCGATATACACGGCAAGTCCGCCAACTCAGTCGAATATTTGATAACTGAGGGTGTATGTGGCTTCATGATATCGAGTACCAATCTTCTAATATTTGACATCTGATTTTCACCCTTGGGTTTGTTAAGTTATTGAAAAGTCTTGATTCTCGCCAATCTTCTCGCGATCGGTCATGACCCCGATCAATCCCCCGCGAATATTCTCGTCATGGTTCCAGCAATAAGCCCTCCAACCGCATCGTCCAAGAAAGGTGGCAGCTTGGACAACACGCCGGGCTTCTCCCTGTCATACCGGATGAAATTGAACAAAGCATTTTTCCCACCTATGTACTCCGCAAGGTCAATTCCGATTAACTCGTCCGCTATCAGGTTCCCGGGGTCCCCCTCGAGGGTCGACCTCTCCCGTTCCTCCTCGAGGTGAAGGGCTGAAGCAAGCAAAAAGTAAACGTTTGGGTCACCGGCAAACCGCTCAATTGCCTCCGTAAAACGCCTCTCCAGATCCCCCTCGTCGTGTTCTCCGACGACCATCGCGGTTGCGGACTCGAGAATTTTTCTCCGGGTCACGCCCCGTTCGGCGAGGCGGGATAGAATGCTCCTATCTCTCCGGTACCCATTGTTATCTTCTAAACTCTCCATTACGCCTTCCTTGACCAGGTCAAACGTCGCCTGCCCAATTTGTGTCGCCGTCCCGGAGTAAAGCACTTCGTGTCCCTCCGCGTACCCCGTGACAGCTACCGCGACTGCGTCGGTCGGCGTCCCCGTTATCCGTCGTCCGTTCTTAATCACGTCCAGTTCCCTCAACGCGGCCGTCTTCGCTTCGGTAACCACGATGAATAGGTTTGCCATGGAAGTCTGGGTAAGGTTAAGATCAGTGACGACGATGACGTTTATCGTCCGGTGGTATCTGCAGTCTATGGGATCTCCAACCCCAGCCGTCAAAGCTACAAACAGGCGGCCGCCGTCCAACTCCACCTCGGAGAGATAAGCGCTGGAGACGTCAGCGGCGGTGACGAAACCGACAGCCCGGTTGGCCTCCTCCGCAGACAGGGGGAGCTGCTCTCGAATGAAATCGCGGACCGGACCCTCTTCGTCTTCGGGCGTATTTAGGTTGACAATCCGATCGGTTTTGGCAAAACCACCGTTATGGGGAGCGGAACTCAGTACGTCGAGTTCGCCTATAATTTCTATACACTTATCGTTCTGGTTGACAGTTATATTTTCCATCAAAAACCCGCTAACTTTCAGGAATATGGTAAGTCATCGCACACTAAATCCTCCCAGTGAGGACGAAAACTAGCATCGTTATTCCTAATCCTAACATAACCAGACCCGTAAATAAATGTAGTTTATTCAGCTTGTTTCTTCTCCAGCTCTCCACCCTGGCAGTTGTCGTCATCCCAAAGCCGATGAGCAGGGTGATCAGAACGAAGGGAATGACGAAGATCACGTTGTAGAGAACCAACAACGAGAACCCCAGCAGTTTTGCGGAGCTCGTACTCAACATGCCGACGATCACTACGTAAGGACCCGAAGTACACGGAAGTAAAAATAGACTCGTTAAAAACCCTACGCCAAAGGCCCCCGGAACTGACGATACGCTTTGCGTAACCTTCTTTAATTGTGGTTGCCAGATTTTTGGGACCTCAATCGAGAACCACTTGCCATACCACAGGAAGTCTTTCACGTTCCAGAGCCCCGCGACCAGGGCGAAGATTGCGATCACCAAGTAGAGGTAGTGCTGCACCCCGGAAATCTTAATGGCGGTCAACAGACCGACGCCGATTAGGGTGTAAGAGATGAACGTCGAACACGTGAAGGCGAGGCCGGCCAGGATGACTTTTCTCCTATTCTTGTCCCCCAGGAGTATCGTCCCGAGGAGCAAGGAGAGGACCGCGAATGCACACGGGTTTACCGCGTCAACCGCGGCTGCACCAAGGACAGCCGGGATAGTAATTCCTTTCCCCACGCTATCGCCACCGGTTTCGAATTCTCCGTTAAGCCGTTCCAATGGGGAGGCCTCGTGCATGTGGTCCATAACTATTCCGCGAATTTCGTCGAGGTTATCAACCCTTCCCTCCTGGATAACGGCGTCTCCAACGAATATCGTTGGGACCTCCGGCGTAACATCATAATTCCTCGATAGCCGTTGGAGGAGCACCGCGTTGTCGCTTTCGCGGATTTCTAATTTTCTCACCTTGAGTCCGGAGATCCGCTCTACGTTATCGTCCAGGTAGGCCTCCCATTTGGCACAGTGAGCGCAACCGGTAGAGGAGAAGAACAATATTTCTCCCGATTTGGAGGCAGCAAAGGGGACCTGGTATATGAGGGTAAAGCATAACACCAGCAGAAAAGAAATTACCGCAAGTTTTGTATCGTTCATGTTCGTTTATATTTAGACAGACAAGGACAAGGCATCAGTACCGACCCCGGACCACGTAACTCTCGTAGAGGATAGACCACCTCTCAAAACCTCCAACGAGGCTCTTCAACTCACCGTCGAACTCCGCGGAAAGATCGGCCACGATTGAACTTGCAGCTTCCCCCGATTGGGAGTAAATGACGACCGATACCTCGGGGGGTAACGCCCTCAGATAGCGCTCGAGTTCTTGTTCCGGTACGTTAACAGCACCCACGATATGTCCACGCCTGAAACGTTCCGGAGAGCGGGTGTCGACCAAAACGGATAGCCGTTCAAGAAGTCCCTCGGGAAGGATATGATATTTCTGTCTTTCTCTGACCTTTACCGAGATGGAGAGTCTTTCGGGGTCACTTGACGCACTCGAAAAGATCATTACCTCCTTTCGTGTCTCCTTGCCGCCGTAGCCGGTCGTGTCAAAGGTAAACTTCACGGTCCTGGACTCCCCCGGCGCCAGCTCTTCCACGTCTCGGTTAAGTATCTCTACACAGGCACACGTGACTATGAAATTGTAAACCTCAAGAGCACTATCGCCCTGGTTAGTCAACGTGAAAGACCCGCTCAATATCTCACCCTCAGTTGCTTCCTTGAGTTGGATCCAATCCCCCTCAACCACGGCAAGCTCCGGCTCGCCATATCCCATAAACCCTACCCCCAACAGGAGGACTCCCAAGGTCACGATAAGGAGGAGATACCTGACTCCGGCGGACTGGTCCACCCATATTTCCCGCATAACCCTAACCCCCTCGCTTGAAATTTCTTGTTAAGTTAGTAAATATAATCACAAGCTCGTTGAAGTTATCTTACCACACAAGGTCAAGTATTCTCAAACCTAACATGTGTTCTTTTTTTCGTGGGCCCTTTTAACCCTCGATAGGCCAGCGGGATGATCGTAAAAAAGCAATTCAACCAACTTAGGGGGCGCAGGATTGCCAAGGTTCTGCTGGGAGAGCTTAACCAGGCCGTCGCCAAGGGCTTCAGGGACAGAGGAAGTCTGGAGACTAAAGTCGTCGGCCTTACGTTCCCGGGACCGACTGATATAGTTTGCCAACGGCGAAAATACCGCCTCCACGAGACCAATTATCCCAAGGAGAAACGGAAGTGAGCTCACGTTTAAGCCCATACCAAGAGGGGCCAAGATCTCACCGAGAAAGGTGGACACAAGAAATAGTCCGACGAAAAGGAGTAGGGACTGCTGAAAAAGAAGGATCCAGATATCTCCATATTTATGGTGGCCGATTTCATGGGCCATTACCGCCTCTATTTCCTCGTTGGAATAGTTCTCTAACATGGTGTCGGAAAGGATAATCCTTCTCGACGAACCAATCCCCGTCAGGCCACCCGTAGCCTTCCTGGTCTTCTCTCCGGCATCCATCCTGAAAACCCCGATAACGTCGACGTCGGACCGGTCCGCCAGGTCCGACAGCCTATTTAACAGGGCTTCGTCTTCTACTTCCTCAAAGTTATAAAAGATAGGCATGAGTATTGTCGGCGAGATAAAACTGATGAATAAGATAACCCCCGTACCGACGAGCCAGGCCCACACCCACCAGAGCGACGAAACGCTTATAACCCAAAACAGAGGGACCAGAGTTATCAGGGAAAGAGTGAGGGTAATTCCCAGACTTTTCGCCTGGTCGACAAACCAGTCGTTGAGGTCCTGCCGAGATAAACCGTAGTTCTTCTCGATCGAGTGCCCAACCCAGCCAGGAGGTAGGTCCAGGACGAAGGCCCCGGCCACGAAGACCAGGATATACACGACCCTAGCCCCCCATTGGCCAGGTAGGAAGCCTGACAGGGCGCGATAGAGGTCTGCTGAACCCCAGATACCGAAGGCGATCAACCCAGCGAACGAGAGCGTACCTTCAGCAACACCCAACCGTAACTTTTCCCGTTCGTATCTTTTAGCCCGCCTGTAAGACCGGATATCAAAACCGTACTCTTCAAGTTCTTCTTCGACCTTCACGATAACCTCTGAGGGCTAACTAACGCGATGGCTAGTTTTCGTGCCTGCGGAGTTTTATATAGCGGTTATTCTTGTTCCCCCTGTACAGGTAGTAGAGGATGAGGGCTACTCCAATCCACAGCAGAGGGTGCCAGAAAAAGAGACCTGTAATAGCCAATATGATGACTATAGGGACGATAACCGAAAACTCCACGACGCCAAAGACCAGGCTGAAGAGAAGGCCAAGGAGCCCGAATAGTATGGAAAATATGAATCCGACAAGATGAAGTATAAAGCTAAGAATAGCAAACATTTACAATCTTCCTCTCTCTGATACTTCTGAAGAACCAGCCACATCTAACGAATCGCGATATTCCACGAGCTGGACTTTGCAATTTTCTTCAATGTCTACCCTACCCCCGCGAACGGTTTCCGCCCGTACGCCACCAAGCCTCAGATCGTCTCCTTCGATAAGTCGAGCTGAAAGGTTTCCCGTCTCCCAACTGCTAACGAAGGACCCGAGCTTTCCCCCCAGTCTACTGACTTCCCTGGATATTTTTTCGCTATCAAGTTCGACGTCAAACCCCAGCCCTTTACCAAAATTTTTCAACGCGCTATCAACGTTCTCGGCCCCCTGCCTGACCATGTCTTCGTCTACGTCAAACCCAAGGCCACTCGCGGAGATAATTACCTCTCGGCCACCTATCTCGCCGGCGGAATTATCGCCCACCAGCCAGGCCTTTACCAGATCTGCGGTTAACAGATCAGAAATATCGAACGTCCCTCTAGAGATAAACTCTTCAGCTTCCAGGCTACCGCCCAAGCTACAGGAACCCGCAAGGAACGTCTTGTCCGAACGGACGTCCTCCCTCGCGCTCAGGGACCCGTAGATTTTTATCAATTCCGCGACCACGTCTTCCCGGACCTCCAGACTTCCCCAGACCACCAGGTTAGTCGCGTGGAGCTCTCCTTCGATTTTACAAGAACCGGAGGACCGCATCTCTTCCACAGTCACCGAGCCCGAAAACCTACCCGAGCCGGTCACAATGACCTCATCGGCGATTAAATCTCCGGTGACGGTCCCCGAACCCGCAACCGTAACGCTCTCGTATTCTCCTCCGGCCAGCTGGCCTGTCCCGGAGATGTTTACTTTGCGGGACTCGTTATCTCGGTTCATAGTGCCCTTCCTCGCCGCGCTCAAAGTCGCTGTCCGTGTAATCTATTCTGTCCGGCCCCCGGGAGAAGTACCTCTTGTAGAGCTTGTAGCCCCCGTAACCGAGCGCGCCAACGATCAACAGGTTGACGGGCGAGCTAAATGCGTACCTAAACAGGCTTCCCAGCAGGACACCCACTCCTTTTACGATAGTCGCCAGCAGGGCAAACCCCGCACTAACCACCCAACCAAAGAACAATAGGACAATAAAGGCCACCGCGCCAATAAGGAGTAATCCTTTCCAGTTTCCGTTTCGGTTTGCTTTCATATCATTTTCCCCCGTTAATCAATTAGGTCTGTTCAGGCTAACTTTTATCTCCCTGACTAAATCAGCAACGTAAACCTCCGCCAGGACTTCCACCGACGGATCAAATCTGACGCGACCATCCGAAATAATACAAAACGAACGCTCGCATCCGTAGGTAGAAAAGGAATTCTTTTCACCACACTCCTGCCGGGCAACCAGGAGGTGAACGTCAAAATCACGGTCATCCTGATCGATCAACATTTTGAGGGCTTTGCGAATTTCGCATTCTGCCAGCGTATCCTTAGCAGATTCAACGAACTTCACCCCAAGGACGTCGCGAAACGAGAAGGTTGATTTTCCCTCGGTTAGGTCGCCAAAGAGTTCTAGCGTCCCCGGGCCAATCCAGGGAAAGTCTTCCACCTCCTGGAGAGTATACTTCTTCTGGGTCAACTCTGGCGAAAGCAGTTCCGCTATTTCGTCGAGCTTATTACTCTTTTTCAGACGCTTTATCCTGAGTATCCTCTCGACTATCTTCTCCCTGGGCAGAAAGGTTTCATGGCCCGTGTACGTAGATTTTCTTACAATCCACCTCTCGGGAATTAGCCCTTTTCTCTTCCAGCGATAGAACTGCCCGTAGGAAATCCCCGTTTCCGCGAGCACCTGTTTCTTCGACATCATATTTTCGCTCATCGTATCAGCATAGAATAACATAACATTGTTACAATATCAAAGGGAAGAAAATTGCCTATCCCCCGGTTGTCGCAATCACCCCTCTCACCCCGTTAAAATTGGCACCGCGGAGGTGGAGAAAACATCTCTTCTGAAAGCGCAGACAAGGATTTCTCCAGGGGAAAAAACGAGAGCGCAAACAAACGGTACTGGGAGATAGACTTGCTGAGGGCGGTCGCGGTAATCCTGATGGTGGCGTATCACGCCCTGTTTGACCTCACACAGGTGGATCTGGTGGAAGTCGACCTCTATTCCACCGGACTGGAACTGGCCGCCGACGGGACGGCGATAACTTTCTTCGGACTTGTGGGCCTCTCCCTCTACATCAGTTTTTCCAGGAGAAAAGCTCAGGGGTTACCACGGTCGAATCTCAACCGCAAGTACCTGTTACGGGGCAGCAAAATCTTTCTTCTTGGGTGTGCGGTTACTTTAGTCACGTCTCTCCTCTACCCCGAGGCTCCAATCCTGTTCGGCGCCCTGCACTTTATCGGGACGTCGATAATCATGGGCTTTGGTATCCTGGTCCTCACGGAACGTACGAACAGGACCATCCGGCCCACCATTTTTTTGGTTACGGCGGTTCTCTTCTGGGTCACCTCTTCACTCACGGACAGCCTAACCCTGGATACGGCCTTATTGCTCCCGTTCGGGGTAACACCGGAGGGGTTTCAGTCCCTGGACTACTTTCCCCTGGTCCCCTGGTTTGGGTTCGTCGCCCTCGGCCTCTCCCTTGGGCCGATTCTTTACCCCGGTGGAAAGAGAAGGTTTGCGATTCCTGACTTCACTAACGTCCTGTCCACCCTCGTTGGCCGCCATGCGTTAATTATTTACGTTCTCCACCAACCCCTCCTTTATGGGGCAATCCTTGCCTTCCGGCAAATTTCACGCTGATATCACCTCATCCCGACCTTTCTACCCCTCGGTCATAATTGCCTTTTACAAACAAGTGAAAGAGGTTATCATAAACGTGGAGGCCTAAACTATGGAAAACCCACTTCCTGAGAAGGTCTATAAAGGAAGAAGAAAACCAAGAAAGGAAGACGTAAGAGGGCCATACTTTCGAGATCAGACGGCCATAATCCATTCTCTTCCCTTCAGACGGCTTAAAAACAAGACCCAGGTCTTTTTCGCTCCGGAAAACGACCACATATGCACGCGGATAGAGCACGTGCTACACGTGTCAACTATTTCTGCCACTATCTGCAAGGGGCTCGGTCTGGACGTAGAATTGGCCCAGGCAATTGCACTGGGCCACGACCTCGGACATGCCCCTTTTGGCCATTCGGGAGAAAAGATACTGAACGAGTTAAACAGCGATAACCGCGGCTTTGAACACGAACTCCACGGCCTGAGGATAGTTGATCACCTCACCCGTTATGGAAAGGGGTTAAACTTAACCTACGCCGTCCGGGACGGGATAATCTCTCACTACGGAGAGGAGTTCTCCCCATCCATCGAACCGTACCCGGCAAAGAAAGAACTCACCCAGATCAAGAATCGGGGGACGAGACCAACGACGTTCGAGGGTTGTGTTGTAAGGATGTCAGACAAGATCGCCTACTTCGGCCGGGACATCGAGGATGGAATTAAAGCTGGGCTGATAGAGGAAGAGGACATACCCAGGAGGATTCGCCGCGAACTGGGGACAAAGAACGGTGAGATAATTGACAACTTCGTCAAGGACGTCATCCGATGGTCAAAAGGAAAAAACAGAATAGGGTTTTCCGAGGACAGGTTTTCCCTGATGGAGGACCTCAAGGAATTTAACTACAGCAACATCTACGAACACCCTAGACTCAAACGTTATTCCAACCATGCAAAATTGATACTGGAGATCCTGTTTGATCACCTGAGGGGGATAATCGAAGAGTACGAAAAGGATTTTTCCAGATACTATGCCAGTGACATCCCCCTGGACAGACGAGTGGGTGACTACGTAGAGCACCACGACGGCTTTTACGGAGCTGAGGAGGAATTCAACCCATCACAGATAGCGTTGGACTACATCGCCGGAATGACCGATAGTTACTCGCTAAAGGCGGCAAAGGAAGTTATCTTTCCCGAAACGATAGAGTTCGACGGCGGCGAATAAGGATCCACGAGAGCCCTACTCCTCCCCCAACAGGTGTTCTACCTCATCCCTTTCGGGAAATGAAGAGGTGGCGCCATAATCGGTTGTGGTCAGGGCAGCGGTCGCGTTAGCAAAGCTCAACGCGCGGGCCAAAAATTCCTTCTTCAGGCGAGGAAAACTCTCGAGTTCGGCGCGAAGCTGAAAGAGAAAACCCGCCATGAATCCGTCCCCGGCTCCGGTTGTATCCACGGCGTCGACTTCATACCCATCACCCCTATACTCCACTTCGTCAAACTGACAGTAATATCCCCTGCGGCCCCGGGTAACGACGACCAGGTCCGGCCCCACGTTTTTAAGTTCCGCGAGGGATGATTCAAGGTCATCACGGCCCCCAAGGGTCACGGCCTCCTCCTCGCTTAACTTGAGTAGGTCAACTCCCGGCAGAAGTTCCAGGATCTCCTTCAGAGCAACTTCTCTGTCAGGCCAGAGAGAAAACCGGAAGTTGGGGTCCATAGAGATCAGCAAACCGTTATCCCTGGCCACTCCGATCGCCTTCGCAGTAGCTTCCCGTGACCTCTCGCCAGTCAGGGACAGGGAACCGAAATGGAGAATCTTTCCGGAGCTTATGTAATTTTCGGCCACCTCGCTGACGTTCAGCAGTTCGTCAGCCCCGGGATCTCTGTAAAAGACGAAATCTCTGTCCCCCTGATCGGTCAAGGAAACGAAGGCGAGGGTAGTATTTGCCCTATCCGATCGATAGAGATGACTCACATCTACGCCGCGGGACTGGAACTCCCGTTCGATAAAATCCCCAAAGCTGTCGGCCCCAACCTTCCCGATAAAACCAACGTCTACGCCGAAATTCGCCAGTCCCACCGCCAGGTTAGCGGGCGCACCCCCAAACCTTTTCTTGAACCCCGGTACGTCAACCAGCTTGACTCCTGATTTCGTGGGAACGAAGTCGATTAGCGCTTCGCCCAGGGAGATAACGTCAGTCATTTTCTCACCTTATCTGTGCGATTTACTTCCGCGCCCTCTCGGGTCGTGTCAGCCTCTGAACGCGGACCAAATCCTTTCATTCGAACCCGTTGAGAAAGAACGGCAGTTGCCCGATTTCCCGTATAGTTTAACGGATTATTCTTTTCAAGCAATACAGCCCCTACGAGTTCAACCAGAGAGTTCTTCTGGTCCCGCGAAGCCTTCCTGGGCTACCGTGGAACGAAGGGGGGCGGGTGGTATATAATTTACGAAACCAAGGGAGGAGCTACGCAATTGAGAACTGAAATTATATCTTTCGACGCGGACGGAACGATTGTAGACGACGACTTCGTAAATGAATTCTGGTTTAACAAACTTCCCGAACTATATGCCCGCAAGGAAGGAATAGACAGGGAAGAAGCCAAGAAAATTCTCATCTCCCATTACGATAGAATCGGCGACGAGGATCTCCGGTGGTACCAACCACGGTACTGGTTCGATAGGTTTGGCCTACCGGAAACGGCCGAGGGAGTTATTTCAGAAATAAAGGGGTACCATGACCTCAAACTCTACGAGGACGCGGTCGAAGTCATCGAGGAACTCCGAGGAGAATACAGACTGATCGTTGTCTCCAATTCACCCAGGATATTTCTCGATTACTCGTTAAAGGACGTGTCAAAAAGGTTTGACAGGATCTTTTCCTGCGTGTCCGACTTCGGGGAGGTAAAGAAGCACAAGGGCGTTTATAAAAAGGTCGCTCGCACCCTCTCCGTCGACCCCAGAAGGTGCCTCCACGTAGGGGACCACTGGAAGTTCGATTATCAAGTTCCCCAGGAGATAGGAATGAAGTCCGCGTTCATAGATAGAGATGGCTTAAGGTCGGAGAGAAGCGAGGACGGTGTTATAACAGACCTGCGGGAGATAGATCGTTTGGTCTAGTCCCATTAGGCCTAGCCCTCAATGATCCCTTCACTCCGTTGGGCCCTGATCCTGGTCACGTAAATAAATACACCCGAGAGGACGATCAACGCCCCACCAGCGAGGGAAAAACCCGTGACGTCCTCGCCAAGAAAAATTACCGCCATGACTACGGCTGCCGCGGGCTCGACGACGATGAGGACGATAGAAGATACGCCAGCCCTGACGTCCTTGAGCCCCCTGGCGAACAGGGAGTAACCCAATGTGGTAGAAAATAGAACCAGTCCGACGAGGTTCCAAAGGGCTCCTCCCGTCGGGTCAAATTTTACGCCCTCGAAAAAAACGACCGGTATCAACCCCAAACCTCCGAGCAGGGCGGGCCAAAAGAGGGTCTGGAGGGTCGACTTATCCCGCCCGAAGGACTTCAAGACCAGGATAACCACGGAATAACTGATCCCCGAAAGGAACGCCATCGTATAGCCTACGAGAGACCCGGAAGGTGAGAATATCGCCACGTTGTAGATCAAGAACACGCCAACGAACGCTCCAATTAACGACATTACCTCGTATTTTGTTACCCTCTCCTTGAGGACGAGGGCCGAATAGATGATGGTCGTTATGGGAAAGGCGACGTAATGGAGGAAGATGGCCTGTGATACGGGGATTATCAACAGGGACTTCAGGTACAGGCTGAACGTGAGGGCAAAGCCAATCAACCCACCCAGCATCCCTATGCCCAGTTCCCTGGCGGAATTAAGCCTGAGCCCGTCAAGCTTCCCCCGAAACCCCTCGTAGAAGACTATCAGCAGAGCGGTCGAGATCAGCCTTATGGAGACGAGCAGTAAGGTCGATATGTTAGCCCCAATCCCCTTCACGAATATCCCGATAGCTCCAAAACAAATTCCGGTAACTACTAAATATATCATGGGGCTAAGTATAATAGTTCCCGGAAGAAAATAAAATATGCCCCTTCGTGCCCGGGGGAACATCTCGCAATATTTCGCCCCAGGAGGGGGGGTAGAGGTGCCCCAGTTTCGGCCGCCTTTCCTTGGCAAAGCGTACTTTGGCCGTTAAAGTCAATATAGACTCAATCATTGAGGGGGAGAGAAATGAAAGAAGTAAAACCATATGGCTCTTGGAAGTCACCAATCACGGCGGAGGAGGTCGCCTCAGGGGCCCTTGGCCTGAGGGAGATAACCGAAGACGGTGGAGAAATCTTCTGGCTGGAAAGTAGACCAAGTGAGGACGGGCGCCTCGTCGTCGTCAGAATGGATTCGGTCGGGTCAACGGCGGAGGATTTAATTCCCGACGGGTACAACGCACGAAGCAGAGTTCACGAGTACGGCGGTGCCTCCTATATCGTCCGCTCGGGAGTAGTCTACTTTACAAATTTCGCCGATCAAAGAGTCTACGTGGGGAAAGGTGGAGAAGACCCCCAGCCGGTTACCCCGGACAACGATCGACGCTACGCAGATTTTACGTTCGACTCGGCCCGAGATAGGTTAATTGCGGCATGTGAAGATCACGAAGGGGGAGGCGAGGCCGAGAACTATCTCATCGGGATAGACCTGGAGGGGGACGGCGGAGAACTTCAACTCGCCGGCGGACACGATTTCTACTCGAGTCCTGGACTCAGCGACGACGGCAATTACCTATTCTGGCTCACCTGGGACCACCCGAACATGCCCTGGGACGGGACCTCGCTCCACCTCGGAGAGCTTGACGAAAGCGGCAAGGTGATAGACGAAAGAGTTGTCGCCGGAGGAACAGATGAGTCGGTTACTCAACCCAGCTGGGGACCGGACGGGTACCTCTACTTTATCTCAGACAAAACGGGCTGGTGGAATCTTTATAGGTGGAAAGAGGGGACGGTAAATCGGGTTACCGAGAAGGAGGCCGAATTTGGCGCCCCCGATTGGACGTTTCGAAACTCCACTTACGACTTCACCTCAAATGACCAGGTCATCTGTACGTACTCAAAAGAGGGAAGATGGTTTCTCGGGGCGGTCAATCCTTCAACTGGCAAGGTTAGTCATATCGACGTACCTTACACCTCAATATCATCCCTGAGGACGAGAGGAGAAGACGTTTTTTTCGTCGGCGGCACACCCCGCATCCCGGAGGGGATAATAAAGCTTAACCTCTCAAACAAAAAACATGAGACGGTCAAACTCTCCACGGAACTCGAGGTGGACGAAAAATACCTATCCCAACCGAAGTCTATTCGCTTCCCGGAGGGCTCAAGCCCTCAGGCACACGGGTTCTACTACCCACCGGAGAACAAGGAGTTTCGCGGACCCGAGGGGGAGAAACCTCCTCTTATCGTCACCGCCCACGGAGGACCAACCGCAGCAACGAGAAACTCCCTTTCCGGCGATATTCAGTTCTGGACGAGCCGAGGCTTTGCCTTTCTCGACGTGAACTACCGTGGCAGCACTGGCTTTGGCAGGGAACACCGGGACCTGCTCTACGGAAACTGGGGGGTCTACGACGTCGAGGACTGTTCGGAGGGGGCGAAATATCTGGTCGAGAAAGGAGAGGTCGACGGAGAAAGACTCATCATCCGTGGCGGCAGCGCGGGCGGTTACACGACCCTTGCCTCCCTCGCCTTTCTTCAAAGGTTCGACGCGGGAGCCAGTTACTTCGGCGTTAGCGACCCCAGCTTGCTGTCAGAGACTACACATAAGTTCGAGTCTAGGTACTTAGACAACCTGATAGCACCCTACCCGGAAGAAAAGGAGAAGTACTCAGACCGGTCTCCGATCGATCACGCGGAATCTATTACCTGTCCGGTTATCTTCCTCCAGGGAGACGAGGACCAGGTGGTCCCACCTGAACAGGCCGAAACCATGTTTGAATCACTAAAAAACCGGGGCATACCGACGGCCTATCTACTTTTTTCGGGCGAGCAACACGGCTTCCGCTTCGAAGAGAATATCAAGCGGGCCCTGGAGGCGGAACTTTACTTCTACTCGCAGGTCTTTCGCTTCGAACTTCCCGAAGAAGTCGAGCCAACTACGATAGAGAACGCCCCGAACGCTGAGTGACCAATTATCCTTAAACTCCGATTCCACGTCAGGAGGTGAGAAGGTGAAAAAGGCTGAGAGCGGATTCATGAGGGTCCTGAAGACAGGGCTTGGTATCCTGGCAGTCGCCGTGGTCATATCCGGAATATTTCTCTACTTTACCAACCGGATGGACCCGATTAAGTACCGATTCAATCCCGAATCCGACTACGTCTATACCTTTCACCGCGACCTATTTGCTATTAAAGGGGAGGGAGAACCCCAGAAGAAGGTCACGATTTTCCAGGACGGCTTCCACCCTCTTTGCCCATTTGGGTGTCTGGTAGATGCTACCGGCCCGGACCTGACGGAGAGGGTAGTTCACTCTCCGGTCGGTGAGACCTCAGACGAGGAAGCGGGCTACGTATTTCTAGGCTCCGACGACGGCCTGGTAATAACCTTCCACATGGACAAGGGTGATAAGGTAGAGGGGAGATTTCCATACTTGAACAGGGTAATCCTCCAGCTCAAGGACGATTCCAAGGCAGGACAAATACGGATCCTCGCCGATTCCTATCCGTTCTCTACCGGAGGATCCTCTCCCCAGGCGGTCAACAAGGACGTGACCGAGTTTGACTACGCGGAGGATTTCGGCGATTACCTGGTCTTTAAATCTCCCCAGCCGAGCTTCGTGAGGAGAATCAAGATAGCGCCAAAAGATGGCGTCTCAGACAAGGTCGGCCTGAAGTGGGTCAATGCCTACCTGAGCAGGTCAGCTTTCCTCTCGGCCGCGTCGCGGGTTGAACGTGAACTAGCCAGCGGTGAGGGCGGCCGGGAGAAATCCGAGGGGCCCTCACTCGGAGAAAGAATAGATTCTCTTGAACCCCTTGACCCCTATTCCCCGAAGACGGAACTACTGCGGGCGAAACTTTATCAATCGAAAGGCGAGTTTCAGGCCGCTCTAAGCCAGGTAGAAAAGGGAATCGACGCCGCGAATCGTTACTCCCAGTTCCTCAATAACGAGGTCAAGCTCGTCGACCTCTACAAGTTACGGGCACATGTCGCCCGGGACCTGGGAGAGTGGGAGATGGCTATCGATTCCATGGAGGAGGGCGCTCCCGAAGTAGACCACGGGTTTCTGGTGGACGTCTATCAGAGCAAATACCTCGATTCCGGCGACCGAGACGACCTGGACAGAGCTGTCCGGCAGGCCTTTCTCCACTTTAAAGGGACTCCCCGACTAACCCTGGAAACGATAAATTCCTTTGCGGAGAAGGGTCTGCTGGAGGAGGCAACGCACGGGTTGGACCGGGTCCTCAACGAAGGCGACGAAGGTAAATTCACCCTCACAACCGGTGAGGCCGTCTCTCCATTCATCGGGTTCATGGCAAAGTCGTTATTTAACTACTGGCTGGAAAGGGAAGGCTCACTCCCGGAGGCGCTCGAATACGCCAAGGAGTCAAGCCGGGTGGCAGACGATAGGGAGAAAAGCGCACTCGCTGCTGCGGTCCTCAGCCTTATCTATAAAGAATCCGGGCAACCGGAAGAAGCCAAATCCTACGAGGAAACGGCAGTCGATTACTTCTCTGGATACGCCAGCCTTTACGACGACTGGCAATCGGCCCTCGAGGGGCGTGAGAACTAACCGCGGGTATTTGCAGACCAGGCGGGTAGATGATAACCTTAGTTCGAATAAAAGTAAGGCTTTTCGAACTAACCAAAATTATGGACCGATATAGATGAGCGTTCCAGAGGCAGAGAGGTTTTTCGACCTAAGCAAGACCGACTACGCGCAGCTCTACAAAGGGTTGCAATATCCGTGGGAGGCAATAACCGGGATAGAGGGACTAATATCGGAGCAATTGAATCCGGAGGTTCTGGGAGAAGTTTCCTCTATGGCGAGCGTGGGTTCGGAAGTCTATATAGGGAGTGGCACAGTAGTCGAACCCTGTGCCAACGTCAAAGGGCCAGCCATAATCGGCGAGAACTGCACGATCCGCAGCGGGGCTTACATTAGAGAGAACTCCTTAATCGGTAACGACGTGACGATCGGTAACAGCACGGAGATTAAAAATTCGATCATTCACAACGACGCCGAGATCCCTCATTTTTCATACGTTGGCGACTCCGTAATCGGGTGGAGGGGGCACCTCGGGGCTGGAGTCAAGGTCTCAAACTTGAAGGTAAACCGGGAGTCGATAATAGTCCACCTCAGAGAGGACGACGTAGATACAGGAATGAGAAAGCTTGGCTGTCTTCTCGGCGACAGGGCCGAAGTAGGCTGTAACACCGTGATCAACCCCGGAACCCTCATAGGGAAGAACACCCTGGCCAGTTCCAACCTATCGTTACGGGGTTATTACCCACCCAACAGGTTCATCAAGCTCAGACAGGAGAGAGAGATAGTAGAGAGAAGAAGTCAGTAGTCGATCACCAAGGAGGTAACCTTGCCACTATTTGGAACAGATGGAATTAGGGGCGTGGCAAACGAAGCACTAACCCCTGACCTTGCGATAAAGCTAGGGAAGGCACTCCAACTTTTCACCGAAATGGACGATACGGTCCTTATTGGCATGGACACGAGAAATTCAGGATCGATGCTCAGTTACAGCCTGGCCTCCGGGATTTCAGCGGTGGGAAGAAATGCCCTCATCCTTGGAGTCATTCCCACTCCAGCAATACCTATCTTGATGGAGGAATACTCCGCGAAGGTGGGGATTATGATATCGGCCTCGCACAATTACGCCAAGGACAACGGGATAAAGTTCTTCAACTCGAGCGGGTTTAAGTTTTCCCCTTCGAGCGAGCACGCGATCGAAGAAGCAGTCCACGGTCTGGACGGGTTGGAGTCCGTCTCCTGGAAGCAAATCGGAGATATTCACAAAGTCGAGGACTCAGGTGAGACCTACGTCAAGTTATTGCAGAATAGATTTACCAGCGACCTACCAGACCTCGCCGGAATGAAGATCGGCCTCGACTGCGCCCACGGTGCAACCTACGAGGTCGCCCCCCGACTCCTCTCCCAACTCGGAGCCGAAGTAACGTCTATTGGGGTGGAACCGGACGGGAAGAACATTAACGAGAACTGTGGCTCTACCTCGCTCGGCCGCTTGAGGGAACTGGTTAGCGAGGGAGGCCTTGATCTAGGGATAGCGTTTGACGGGGACGGTGACCGTACCCTGCTACTCGACGAAAACGGTAGGACGGTCGATGGGGACAGAATACTATTCATCACCGCCAGCTGGTTTCGGGATCAGGACCGCTTGAACCCACCAATTGTCGTGTCCACAGTTATGAGCAACATGGGCCTGGAGCGGGCGCTGAGGGATAACGGGATTAACCTCCTCCGTACTCAGGTGGGCGACAAGCACGTTGCTCAAGAGATGGAAACGAATAATGCCCTAATCGGGGGAGAACAATCGGGCCACGTCATCTTTTCAGAGGTAAACACAACTGGTGACGGTCTGGTAACAGCACTACAAATACTCCAGGTAATGAAGGAGACCGAGGCCAAGTTATCTGAACTGTCGAACGAGATGAACCGCTACCCCCAGGTGCTGAACAACGTTCCCACGAACAACAAGTCGAAGTTCTCCGGCAACGGGTACCTTCAGGAGAAAATCGAGGAATGGGACTCGCGTCTGGGAGAGGACGGGAGGGTCCTCGTCAGGCCTTCGGGGACCCAGGAACTCATCAGGGTCATGGTCGAAGCAAGTTCCGAAGATAGGGCGTCAACCATCGCGGATAGCCTCGGTGAGGTAATCGACGAGGAATTAAACTAGGCAAAACAGCGTACCCCTCCTCACCTTTCAAAGTTTCCGATAAACGGCGTCAGGTCGACCGGGGTAATCAGGCCGGGATCGGATTCGAGAACGGTCCTCGCCGAGTTTACCACGACCGCTGGTGTGGCGACATCCCCATGGATTCCACCCGGTACTTCCACCCGCAAATTAGGGACACCTATTACTGATATAAGATCTATCGGAGCTTCCGCCCCCAGGTACATCTGCAACGTAAGTTTTACCCTCTCCTCGCCACCGACAAAGCCCCGAACTACCTGGTCGATTCCGGCGACCTCGCCCGGGTCAACGTCAAAGTACTCAGTCGTTAACCTTTCCGTAGCTATGACGGGGTCAATTGACTCCTCAACCTCCTCAATTCTCCATCCGAGGCCGCTTCCGAGTAGGGCCAGCGATTCCCCCAGCCCTACGTGGCCCCCACCCCGTCTCACTTTTTCGTCGAAACTCTCCTCGGAGAGGCCGGTACCTATCTTCCTCTGAAGGGGTTCCCGCCTGGTTGCGGCGTCCTGGACCCTGAGGACCTCGACCGAGTCCAGTTTTCGTGACACTCCCGTAGCAATTAGCGGCAACAGATCCATGCTGAAGCCCGGGTTTATTCCTGTGCCAAGTACGGTTACACCGTTCTCCACCGCGAGATCGTCAATTTCATCAGCCAGTTCCCTGTGTTTCAAGTAAGGATAGGCAAGTTCTTCGGAGGTGGAGACGACGTTTACACCCGCCTCTATCAACTCCTGCAACTGGGAAAAGACCCCCTCAAGGCGTGACCCCGTGGATTGAAATCCGAGGGTCGCACCGCCCGCACCGGCCGTTGAGAGTTTTTTCTTGACATTTAGGTCGGGGTTTTTGATCCCATCCAGCAGGTCCTGCACCCTCATCCCCACCATACTTTTATCCACGTCAACGACCTCGACGAGCTCATATCCCGGCCGGCGGGACACCAGTCGGGCAATTTCTCTTCCTATTTCACCGAAACCGTACTGAATTACGGGGACATCCATTCGATAAACCTCCTAATAAGGTTGTTTTGGTGATTAACTTCCGGTTCGACCGGGTAACTATAATCTAAGACCTTAAGAATGTCACGTCGTTCGGTTATTCAGGGACGTTTGCGCTCATACCACTCCCTGTTTGCAAAGCTTTTTGGGCCGACTTATTATATTTATACCCTGAAGACATTAATACATTTAGATATATAGTATATAATATTCAACAAACCGTACGCTTCTGGGGGTGATAAGAACAGCAAACCGTTGGTCAAGGACCAAGTCTCAATTATTAAATAGGAGGTAAAAATGCGCACCCGAAGCACCCTTGCATTTGGAGTAATTCTCGTTTTGGGGTTAATCTTTAGCCTGTCATTTGGGCCGGCTCAGGCCGAAGACAAATACGTTAAACTCGGTTCAATTGAACCTTTAACCGGAAGTCTCGCAGCCATGGGCGTTAGCCAGCAAAACGCAATTGACATGGCAGTTAAAGACATAAACGATGCGGGCGGCCCGCTGGGCAAACAGGTCATGCTCGTCAGGCAAGACTCACAGACCAAGCCAGCCGCCGGAGCCTCAGCAGCTCATAAGCTAATCGGGGTCTCAGGCGTACCTGCAATCATAGGGGCATGCTCAAGCGGAGTCTCCATTGCCATTTCTGAGGTAACCATACCGAACAAGACCGTACAGATAGCCACGGGTTCAACTTCCCCCAGGATCACCTACCTGGACGACGATGGGTTCGTTTCCCGAACGGCACCACCCGACATTTACTGCGGTGGCGCTATGGCTATGTGGGCACTTAACCAGGGGCTTGAGTCGGCGTCGACCTTTGTCGTGGACAACCCTTACGGCCTTGGGCTTTCCAACGCCTTTGCCGACGCGTTCTCCAAGGCAGGCGGCGAAATACTCCACCAGGTCTCGATTCTGAAAAACAAATCTTCCTATCGCACTGAACTGCGGAAAGCCTTTGGCGATGATCCCGACGTAGTCATGAACGCTGCTTACGCCAAGGACGATATCGTGGCGTTAAAACAATGGTACGAACTAGGTTATCCAAACGTCTGGTTCGAAGCTCCGGAAGGTCGGACCGTGGGAATGATCGACGCCCTGGGAGATATATACAACGGTTTCCCGGTGATCGACATGCACACCCCGACAACCGAGTATCGAAAACAGTTCGCGGAAAACTACGAAAACACGTACGATAGACGTGTAGGGGTTTGGACCAGGCACGCATACGACGCAACCATGGCAATCGCGCTGGCAATACAGAAAGCTGGGCCGGACTACCTTGACGCCACCCGCGTGGAAAAAGCGGAGATGATCCGTGACAACCTAAGGGCCGTTACCAACCCACCAGGCGAAGTCGTTTCCTATCCAGACGCCTTTGAGCGCGGAAAGGAACTACTAGAAGCCGGGGAGGAGATAAATTACGAGGGTATCTCCGGACCCGTTGACTTCACCGAAACCGGCGACGTCGTAAATGACTTCATGATCTGGAGGGTAAAGGACGGGGAGTTCGTCGAAGAACAGAAGATCGCGGCGTCCGATATTCTCGATTTCCTCCACGAACACGGAATAATGAAAGAATACGAGGAGAGGTGGGGAGGAGAATAGAAAGACGGCACGCAAGAGAGAAGGAAGCTGTCCACGCGACAGCTTCCTTCTTAGTTTTTCAATTCGTTATCGGGCGCAAAATGGATGTGATTAGATGCAACTAATCGTAAATGGGATTCTCATGGGCGCAATTATCTCTATTGGGGCCGTGGGGCTCACCCTGGTATCGCGAATTTTACACTTTTTCTACTTTGGATACGCGGCGATGTTGGTTTATGGCGCCTATCTAACCATGACACTGTTTAACGACGTCGGTTTGCCGTTACTCCCCTCCGTGCTGATCAGCCTCCCCCTTCTGTCATTGTTGGCAATACTTATAGATAAGATCACGTTCAAGAACCTGAGGGAGAGGGGTACGGGGCCGTTCGGAATGATGGTCGTGGGAATCGGGCTTGAGCTCTTCCTGCGGAGCAGCGTCCGCCTGCTCTGGGGCAGTGACGTAATGAGGTACGACCTACCGATAAGACGGGCAATCGTCTTCCCGTTTAACGTCCGGATAACTCCCAATCAGCTGGTGATCATTTCCGCTGCGTTCGCTCTCATGATTTTGCTGCACGTATTTCTTGACCAGACGAAGATAGGCAAGGCAATGCGCGCGACCGCGGACAACATCGACCTCGCCAGGGTCAGGGGGATAGATACCGAGAGGGTAATCACCTGGACCTGGGTCATTGCCTCAATATCCGCAGGCTTTGCGGGTTTCTTCCTCGCGCTCGACACCAGACTCGTACCTATAATGGGATGGAAATTACTCCTACCATTGTTCGCCGCCGTCATCCTGGGCGGGGTGGGGAACCCCTACGGTGCCCTCGCAGGAGGGATGATCATTGGAATATCCCAGGAGGTTTCAGCCGGGTTCATTACTCCGACGTACAAGCCGGCAGTTGCATTCGTTATCATGACTATCACGCTGCTGATTAAGCCGTCAGGTCTGTTTGGAAGAGGTGGTCAAGGATGAGTGGCGCAGTAGGTTTTCTGGTATTTTTTCTCACGTACGCCGTAGTTTACGGGATTCTTGCGTTAGGCTTGAACATACAGTGGGGATTTACCGGTCTAGTGAATTTTGGAGTGGCCGGTTTCTTTGCCGTAGGAGCATATATTGCAGCCTTCATGACCGGAACCCCGAGTCCGTACCACCTCGGTGGGTTTGGACTGCCGTTTCCAGTCGGGCTTCTCATAGCCATGGGGGTTTCAGGAATATTTGCGTTAATACTGGGGTTTCCAGTCATCCGGCTCCGAGAGGACTATTTGGCCATCGTCACAATTGGCTTTGCGGAGATAGTCCGCCTCATAATAGTCACCGAAAAGAACATCACCAAGGGACCTTATGGGATGGGGGTAATAAAACCGTATAAGGACCTAGTGCCCGCCTCCTATTACAGCCTGCTCTACTTAGGAATAGCCCTGTTGGTGCTCGCGATACTCTACGTTGCCATGGAGAGAGCCGTACGTTCACCGTGGGGACGAGCGCTGAGGACGCTCAGGGAAGATGAAAGAGTAGCTATCGCGTTCGGTAAGAACGTAAACTCATTCAAGTTACAGGTCCTGGTTCTGGGTTCCATGATCTTTGGTCTTGCTGGCGCCGTCTTCGGTCATTTCTTCAACTTTATCACGCCAAATCACTTCTTACCGATGGAGACGTTTCTCGTCTGGGTAATGGTAATGGCCGGAGGGAGTGGAAATAATATTGGTGTTCTGCTCGGCGCACTTGCGGTTAGGGGCCTCTGGGAAGGGATGATGTTCTTAAGCGATGTTCTCCCGAGAGGCATACAAATTGGGGCAATCCGGTTGGCGGTCATCGGTCTGTTGCTCGTGTTAGTGGTAATGGTCAAGCCGGAAGGTATTCTCGGCGAGAAGAAGACTGCATCGGATATTCTGGGTGAGTAAGATGTTAGAAGTAATAGGCCTACAAAAATCCTTTGGGGGGATCAGGGCGGTGAACGGTTGTACGTTCGAGGTCGAGCGCAACACAATAACGGGCCTGATCGGGCCCAACGGCGCGGGAAAGACGACAGTCTTCAACCTGATCAGTGGATTTTTCTCTCCGGACGGAGGGAAGATAGTTCTCTCCGGGTCTCGGATCGATCAACTACCTGCCCACAGGGTACCACACCTGAGGCTGGCTAGAACCTTTCAGATAACCAGAGAACTGAGCAAGATGACGGTTATCGATAACTTAATGGTCGCTCCGCTGGACCAGATGGGAGAGACGCTATTTAACTCCTGGTTTAGAATACCATCCGTCAAGCGTCAGGAGAGAAAGATAAGGGAAAAAGCGTTACAGGTTCTCGAGTTCCTGGAGATTCCCGATCTCAAAGACGAGTACGCAAGCAACCTGTCTGGAGGGCAGAAGAAGTTGCTGGAATTCGGGAGAACGATGATGACGGACCCAGAGATAATTCTCCTCGACGAACCGGGTGCAGGAGTTAACCCCACCCTCATGAAAAAATTAAACGGCTACATCGAGAGGTTACGGACGGACGAGGGGGTAACTTTCTTTCTCATCGAACACGACATGGACCTGGTAATGAAACTCTGTGACCCGATAATAGTCATGAACGAAGGCAAAGTTCTCGCCCAGGGAACTGCCAGGGAAATTCAGGAAAATCGCAAGGTCCTTGACGCGTATCTGGGGGGTTAATATGACTTTGCTATCTGCAGAAGACATTGTATCCGGTTACGGCAAGGTCGAGATCCTGCACGAAGTCTCCGTCTACGTCGACGAGGAAGAGATGGTCTCAATTATTGGACCAAATGGCTCGGGCAAGTCGACACTAATGAAAACGATCTTCGGGATGGTGGACGTCTGGGAAGGCAGGGTGGATTTTCAGGCCGAAAGTATCGTCGATATTCCACCCCACAAGATCGTTAGAAAAGGGCTTTGTTACGTCCCTCAGGAGAAGAACATTTTTCCCAGCCTCACCGTCGAGGAGAACCTGGACATGGGTGCTTTTATCAGAAAGGACGACTACTCTGAGGAACTGGAGAGGGTATACGGGATATTTCCCGCCCTCCTTGAGAAGCAGAAACAGGTGGTGGGCAACCTCTCGGGTGGTCAGCAGCAAATGGTCGCAATGGGGGCAGCATTGACCCTCGACCCGAAGATACTCCTGCTGGATGAACCAACTGCCGGTCTCGCACCCAACCTGGCAAAGATGATCCTCGACAAGATCAAGGAGGTCAACGAGACCGGAGTGGCGATACTGATCGTAGAACAGAACGCAAGAGAGGCTCTGAAACTTTCTAACAGGGGTTACGTCTTGGCTATGGGTGAAAACAGGTTCACCGGCAACAGCAGGGACCTGTTGAAGAACGAAGAGGTGGGAAAGTTATACCTCGGCGGTTAAGTCAAAGCGGCCCCGGGTCGAACCCTACGGTTCACGCAGGAGGCCAGATGACCTGTCTGGAGCCAGACTCAGCCCCGGGCCGTTCTCGGAGTGGCCCTGTAGTAACCGAGATGAGTTGACGTCGCCCTCAGCAGTCCACAGATCTTCTTTACCGGGGGATACCGGAGCTTTTCCAAAACCTTCGAGACTGGACCCGAAAATATTTCTCCCCCGCCGCTCGGCAACCTGATAAGCGTCGTACCCGCTGTAAGCGGACCATGCCAGATGTGCTATGCTGAGCGGATAGATGGTATAGTAACCAACGTACGGAGTTCTGGCCAGTAAGAGGTTGGCGGCATCAATGCCGAGAATTACCAGGAAATGTTGAATCGCTTTGTCGCCCTCGTCGTTCAGCAGCTGGCCCGCCCCCGGCAGGATAAACGAGGCCAATCCATTTACGAACGGCGTCAGGTTTTCATCATCGGCAGCAGCACGGAGAGAAAAGCTCCCGAGCAAGATCAAAGGGACCAGGACAAAAGTTGTTGGGACCAGAAATTTCTTCATCGCTTACCTCCCGTTCTCCAAAAAAAAGCGGGACCTTCTCTGCAAGGACACCAAACGTTTTCTTTACGGCGGATAACTCTTCTTCTTTAGCGATATGTCTCATCCTCCTCAAGTTTATTATGACGAAAAGGAGGAATTTTTCAATCTACAGCCGGTTGACTTCTCCCAATGTATGGGGCAAAAGTGGTCCACAGGACCGCGTCCTGGTCTAAAGATTGATCAGGTTGAGAAGGGAACATTCATGGCGTAAATTTTACCGGGAGAGACCGCACATAGGACGTTGCAATCCCGGGCAAATTAAGTGATGTTTATTATACACCACGATTACCCGGGAGGCAGGGAACCTTTATGCAAGAGGTTGTCTACAGGATAATTGGAGTCATTAGGTCTCCGCACAGAAGCCCGGCTGGAACGCCAATTCAACCAGCCGGTGCCCGCGGCCTCAGGGGCACCGTCGAACTCCTTCCGGAGTACAGGGAGTTTTTACGGGACCTGGAAGGGTTTTCCCACGTTATCTTATTATATCATTTTCATCTGGCCGGCGAGAGCAAACCACTGGTTAGGCCGTACATGGACGAAGATACCCACGGACTCTTCGCCACGCGTAGTCCTGCGCGTCCTAACAAAATTGGTCTTTCAGTAGTTAAGCTCATAGGTATCGAGAACGGGGTTTTGCAGGTAGAAGACGTGGACGTGATCGACGGCTCACCTCTACGGGACATAAAGCCTTATGTAAAGCGCTTTGACTATCCCGGCGAAACCAAGGAGGGATGGCTTGAGGCGAGGATTCATAAACTCGAGAATTCGACGGCAGACGGTCGATTTTCGCACGGAGTAGACCAGTAACAGCTCCCTGAAGGGAGGTTTGCATGAAGGAAGCCATGTTCTACGAGAAACTCGATGAGGGGAAGGTAAAATGCAACCTATGCCCCTGGAACTGTGTCATAGACGAAGGAGATAGAGGGGTATGCGGGGTCAGGGAAAACAGAGACGGGATACTCTACTCGCTTAGTTACGACAACGTATCCTCGACGAACCTGGATCCGATAGAGAAAAAGCCGCTGTTCAACTTCGCGCCCGGGACTAGGACCTACTCGATCTGCACGCCGGGGTGCAACTGGAAGTGCAAGTATTGCCAGAACTGGCAGTTGAGCCAGGGAGACCTGGGGGGAAGGTCCATTTCCCCGGAGAAGATAGTCGAAGGGGCAAAGAGCTCAGGTGCAAGTGGAATTAGCTATACCTACACAGAACCGACTATCTTCTACGAACTCGCATACGACACGGCAAAAATAGCTCACGAAAACGGCCTGTATAATACGTTCGTCACCAACGGGTTCATCAACCCCGAGCCGGTACGAGAAATCGCCCCCTACCTGGACGGCGTAACGGTAGATTTCAAGGGGTCGGGAAACGAGGACTTCCTGAAAGAGTTTGCCGGAGTACCTACGGTGGAACCAATATATACCTCGATCAAGGAGTATTTTGAAGCTGGGGTGCACGTCGAGATTACCGACCTTATAGTGCCCCGCGTAGGTGATTCAATGGAGAGCACGGAGGACCTGATAGATTGGATATCCGAAGGACCCGGAGTGGACACACCTTTGCACTTCCTCCGATTCTATCCTGCCTACAGGGTGAAAGATATACCTCCAACGCCGGTAGAAACGTTGATGGAGGCCAAAGAACTAGCGGAGTCGAAGGGAATGAACTACGTCTATCTGGGTAACGTGCCAGGAGAGAATTCTACTCGATGCCCAAACTGCGGACACGAGATCATAACCCGGAGGATGTCGCGGACCGTGGCGGTTAACCTGGACGACGGCAGGTGTCCGAACTGCGGTGACCCCGTAAACGTGGCCGGACTCAACTGGACGTCCGGGTGAACGTCAACGCTTTGAATTCTCCGCCCGCTAAAGTTATAGTCTATTGATCAACCACGTACGAGGAAACAGGGGGTTTTCATGAAATCGCTAAGTGACAAGAGAGTAGTTTTTTTGGTCGAAGACGGTTACGAGGACCTGGAATGCTGGTACCCAAAGATAAGACTGGAAGAAGAGGGTGCGGAGACAGTTGTCGCCTCTAGAAGTACTGGCACAAGACATAGCAAACACGGTTATCCGATTGAGGCAACTCAGGCTCCTGACGAGATAGATTTAAGCTCGGTTGACGGCGTCGTAATCCCGGGAGGCACGGGTTCTCCCGACAAACTGCGACGTTCAAGCGAGGTAGCGGAATTCGTCAGGAAAGTCAACGAGACCGGAGGAATAGTCGCCATTATTTGTCACGCTGGATGGGTCCCCATATCTGCAGGAATCCTATCCGGTAGACGCGTAACTGGATACCAGGCCATAAAGGACGATTTAATCAACGCCGGAGCGGAATACCTGGACGAACCCCTGGTCAGAGACGATAACCTGATCAGCTCCCGTCATCCAGGAGATCTACCTGAATTCGCGAGAGGGATCATCGAAGCCCTCTCTTCCCGTTAGCGGGAAGTGGTGATCAGATAGATGTTAGACATCGCCAGGATAAGAGAGCACCCAGAGGAAGTTGAGAAAAAACTGCAATACAGGGAAGAAGAGATCTCGCTGGACAGGATTCTCGATCTAGACGAGCGACGGAGGGAGTTAATTCGTGCTGTAGAAGACCTAAAGCACGAGAAGAACGAGGCATCTCAGCAAATCGGGGTGCTGAAACAGGGGGGAGAACACGAACGCGCTCAAGAGATAATAGACGAGATGAGTGAACTGTCAGGCAGGATTGAGGAACTCGAAAGGGAACTCAATCAGGTAGAGAGGGAGTTACAGGAGGAGATCGACGTTCTCCCGAACCTCCCCCACAAATCCGTACCGGTAAGCGACAACGAGGAAGATAAGGTAGTCGTCGACGAGTACGGAGAGAAGCCCGACTTCGACTTCGAACCAAAAAATCACCTGGAGCTGGGCGAGCAACTGGAACTGTTCAAGTTCGACAGGGCCTCCAAGATTGCCGGGGCCAGGTTTCCATTCTATTACGGAGACGGGGCTGCAATAGAGATGGCTCTGATCAACTTTATGTACTTTTACCAGGTCAACGAAAACGGATATACTCCCGTCTTTCCTCCTTACCTTGCCAAAGGAGAGTCTTACTATACCTCGGGACAGTTGCCGAAATTTGAGGACGACCTTTACTACGTCCAGGAAGACGACCTTTATCTCAACCCTACCTCGGAAAGCATTCTCGCGAACTATTACCGTGACGAGATCCTTCCGGGCGACGAGCTCCCAAAGCAGTTCGTCGCCTTTACTACGTGTTTTCGTCGTGAAGCAGGTAGTTATGGTGAAGAAGAACGGGGACTAATTCGGACACATCAATTCAACAAGGTCGAGTTGTTCAGATTCGTCCGGGGGGAGGGCTCTTACACTCACTTCGAAGAGTTGATAGTCGACGCCGAATCGGTCCTCAAAGAACTCGGCCTCCACTATAGAAAAGTTACCCTGCCCACCTGCGACCTGGCTCAACAGTCAAGCAAGACGGTAGACCTGGAGGTCTGGATCCCCACACAGGGCAAATACTATGAGGTCTCCTCTATTAGCAACTGCGAGGACTTTCAGTCCCGGAGAGGGAACATGAGATATCGTCCCGAGAAAGGTGCCAAGCCTGAATTTATGCATACTCTTAACGGGTCGGGGCTGGCCACCTCACGACTGCTCGTCGGGATCTTAGAAAACAACCAGACGGAGGACGGCCATGTCATCCTGCCCGATCGGCTAGCAGAAAAACTAAACAGGAAAGAGATAAAGTGACATCAGGTTCGATACAGGTCAGAATGGTTGACCTGACCAAGAGATTTAAGGTAGGTAAAGAGGAATCAATTACCGCCGTGAAGAAGTTAAACCTGGAGGCGAAGTCCGGGGAGGTACTGGGAATCCTCGGACCGAACGGCGCAGGTAAGACAACGACTTTACGGATGATTTCCACGATTCTCTCACCCAGCTCGGGCACGGCAGTCGTAAACGGTAACGACGTCCGGAAGAACCCCCTGCAGGTTAGACAGTCGATAGGGTATCTGGCCACGGAAATGGGTCTATATGAGAGGCTTACTCCCGTGGAGACGCTTACCTTCTTCGCCAGGATTAACGGACTGGACCAGGGCCTAATCGATTCGAGAATCGAGGAAGTTTTTAACATCCTCGATATGGGTGATTTCGGGGATAGGAGGACGGACAAGCTGTCCACCGGGATGAAGCAGAAACTATCCCTCGCGAGGAGCTTAATTCACGACCCTCCGATATTGATTTTCGACGAGCCAACTCAGGGCCTCGACCTGATGACCTCAAAGACTGTGACAGACTACATAAAGGAGTTTAAGCAGGGCGGAAAGACGATAATCCTCTCCACGCATATAATGAGCGTGGCGGAAAAGCTCTGCGACAAGATTGCGATACTATTTGAAGGAGAGATCAAAGCGTACGGAAACCTCGACGCTCTCTTGGAGAGATCGGAGGGCTCGAACCTGGAGTCATTGTTCTTTGAAGTAGTAAATGGAGAATCATGAAAAATATCTGGCTTCTATTCAAAAAGGAAATTCTCACGGCAGTAAGAGACAGAAGGACGGCTATTCTCGTATTGATCTTCCCCCTAATCTTCTACCCTACCATGCTGGGCGTGATCTTTCACTTCACTACACAGAACGTAACCGGGACTGGAAACACCGTCTCCAGGATAGCCTACGTAAACAGGGAGGAAACGCCGGAACTGGCGCGGCGTTTTGAAGGGGGAGAGAAGGTCAGGATGTCGTATTATTCAACTGTGGAGGAGGCCGAGGAAGGATTTGCGCGATCCGGCGACATCCTGGTGATAGCAAGTCAAAAGAGCCCCTCGGGAGTAGACGTAGATATCAGGTACAGGCAGTACAACCAGGAGTCAGAAATCGCCTTAAGCCGGACCCAACAGATACTGGAATCCTACCTGACGGAGACTCTCAAGCAACGACTATCGTCGATGGGAGTTGACTACGAAGATATTACACAACCGATGAGCATTTCCGTTGAGTCAACCGATTCTGAGGAAAACTCCCTCGGGCAAGAGATGCTAAAGATGATGCTTCCCTACTTCGTGATCCTGTCCATCATCACCGCCGCGATGGGTCTGGGGGCTGAGATAACGGCGGGTGAGAAGGAGAAGAAGACTATCTCAACTCTGCTAGTGTCCACGCTTTCCCGCAGGGACATAGTCCTTGGCAAATTTTTGACCGTATTTTCAGTGGGCACCGTCGCCGCGGTTTCCAGCGTAATTGGCCTGATCTACGGGTTAAAAATATTTGGACTAAACCTTCCGCTGGGGGAGCTTACCCCAACCATCTTCGGAAGCATCCTTGCCACCGTCCTACCACTTATCGCCATTCTCTCCGCCCTCGTCATAAGCATCGGGTCGTTTTCTAGAACCCAGAAGGAGGCCAACATCTACCAGACTCCCGTTCTCATGGTCGTAGTTCTGACCGGAATCCTCTCCATGAGCGGAGGCATCAACTTCCAATCGTACGCCTACTTCGTGCCTCTACTCAACTCACTTGAGGTCTTCAAGGAGTTGATCGGCGGCGTCGTGAGTCCTCTACATATAGGGGCCAATTTTTTAACCAATACGCCGATCGCTATCGCTCTTATCTTCGTTTCTATAGGCCTATTCAAGAGAGAGAACATCCTATTCAGGTTGTAAATCACAGGGGAAAGCGGACTGGCTCGTTCCTTCGCTGGCGTTCTGGCCCGACCGGACAGACAGCCGAGGATGACGGATATTACTTTACGGCCGGACCGATGAGGTTGACTAAATTTCATGCCCTAGTTAACATCAATTGAAATTATTGAATCCTTAGCCAGTTAGGGGACAATGACAAGATATTCTATGAAAAACATATACATAAAAATTGCCGTGCTTTCCGTTGCCTGCCTGTCGCTATTCTTCGTATTCAACCAGGTAAACACTGACACCGAGATACAGTCTACTCCAATTACCGAGGTTAACCCCCAGTTCGTCGACGGCGTAAGGCTCTTTAACGGGGGAGAATTTGAGGAGGCCATCGCTCGGTTTCAGGAATATCCGGGCGACGGCCCGCTAAAGGATTATGCAAGACTGCTGACTGCGAAGGCTTTCTTCCGGCTTGGTGCACTGGACGACGCAATAACTATTCTGGAAGATATCGACGCAGGCGGGGGCTCCGAGGTGTTGCGATCAGAAAAATACCTGTTGCTCGCAAAAATCTATCTCGAAGTGGAGCGGCCCGGGGACGCCAGAGAGGCAGCTGAACCCGCGCTTGGGGGAGCAGTTACCGCCAGGGAGAAGAGTCGAATACTAGAGGTACAGATGGAGCTGGCCAGTAACTCGAAAAATTACCCGAGAGCCCTGGAAAAGGGTGTAGATCTGGCACTTAACCTGGAGTTAAGGTACATCGGGACAAGAAGGGACCGACTTCTGGGGAAACTCTCTGGTTTCCACGAAAAGTTACAGCCGACGGACGAGGTGGACCCCGCCTCCCTCTACGAGTTCAGCGAAATCTTATCTCTATTTGGCCGTTACGTCGAGGCTAAGAGCGTGTTAATCCGTAACCTTGACAGGTGGCCGGAAGCTTACAGGCCGGACGTATACTTTGACATTGGATGGTTAAGCGGTTTTCGGTTGGACCGGCCCACGGAAGCGCTTGTAACTTTCAACAGGTTACTCCGGGAGGAGAGGTCGCCGGCCTTTTCCGCAAAGCTAGCTTATTATAAAGCTCTGACTAGAGATAGACTGGACGCCAACTACGGGTTAACTGATGGGCTGATAGAGATATCCAGGAGGTACCCCAACACGTATTTCGGTAAGCTATCGATATCGACTGGGGTAGACAGACTGATCTCTGACGCCTCATTAGCGGAAATGGAAGAAACTCTCGACAGGTATCGTCCCCTGATGACGGAATCGAGCGTAAGGAAACTCTACTGGAGCCTCTTCTTCAAGGCCTATTCTGAAGGGCTCTACAGAGCCTGTGAGAGCTATCTCGGTTCCCTGGAGGCCTACTACGAAGAGGGAGCACCTATCATTGAATACTTTCGCTATAAACTTCACCTCGAATCGGACGTCGGGTCACCCGACAGGCTGAGGCTGCTTAAGGTGGTCAAAGCAAACCCGTTCGACTACTATTCAGCCCTGGCGATAGACAACGGATGGACGGGATCTGCCTTTTCCTTCAACGAGGTCTGGTCCAGAGGAAAACTTGATCTCATAGAATATGAGAACTCTTTAATCGAGTCCGACTACGGGGGAGATACGGGCGGGGCGTTAACTACCGCAATAAGGTTAAAGAACCACGGCCTGTACGGACCCGCGTTGGTACGGCTGGAGCGGATCAAAGAAGGAATCGCAGAAAAGGACTATTTAATCCTTAAGTTCTCCTGGGAACGACTGGGAGGTAACCATAGAAGATCAATTAGGGCCGCCACGACGCTGCTCAACCGTTATTACAACGAGATTGATAGGCCTCCTCTTGAGGTAGTAACGGCCAGTTATCCTCTATACTACAGGGAAAAAGTTGAGAAATACGCGGCTGAATTTGGGATCCCGCCGGCCGTCGTCTTTGGCCTTATCCGGCAGGAGAGCGTCTTTAACCCCGACGCGTACTCGGTCTCCGGTGCCCGGGGAATAACCCAGGTAATGCCCGCTACGGCACGGGGGATTGCCAGCGATTTAGACCGGGGCGATTTCACCGTAGACGATCTCTTTAACGTCGACGTCGGCTTGAGGTTCGGGACCTACTACATCGCGAAAAAGGTAAACGCCGAGGGTGACGTGAGGTTAGGGCTAATGGCCTATCATGGGGGATCGGGGCGATTAGGTGATTGGAAGAACGCTTATTCTACCGCGGACGTGGACGTCTTCCACGAGCAAATTCCCCGATCCAGCACCAGCAATTACGTAGAAAAGGTTTACGGCAACTACTCCGTTTACGAAAAACTCCTCGCCACCGAAACCCGCCAATAAGTCCCGTCGAATCCTTACTAAGTTTCTAGAAGGGACCCCCATTCAACATGTCTATACTCGACATTAACTGGAAATGACTACTAGTTAGTAATAAGATTAATAATGACAGGTAGGACTAAACTGGGACGAGGAGTGATCATCATGTCAAGAAGTTTGATCTCCGCAGTTGTAATAGTCGGAATTTTGGTTATATTTTTTGGGATAAATTTATTCTCACCCCACAGAGCGCTTACTGACTCAAACCAGAAGGAGGGGGTTACCATGACGGAGCAAGAAATAGACGACGGTGAATATAAACTGGCTACGTTTGCAGGTGGTTGTTTCTGGTGTATGGAACCGCCATTTGCCACCCTGGACGGCGTCGAAGACGTCTACGCCGGATACACCGGAGGAAACACGGAAAACCCTACCTACGAAGAGGTCTCAACCGGGAATACCGGACACTACGAGGCGGTACAGATTGTTTACGATCCAGAGGTAATTAGCTATAAAGAGTTGCTTGACGTCTTCTGGAACCATATAGACCCCACGGACGCCGGTGGCCAATTCAGTGACCGCGGCCCTCAGTATAGAACGGCGATATTCTATCACGACAGCGACCAGGAAGAGATCGCGGTTTCATCAAAGGAGTCCCTGGAGAAGTCAGGAAAGTTCCAAGAAAAAGTTGTTACAGAGGTTAAGGAGTTTGACGAGTTCTACCCCGCTGAAGAGTACCATCAGGATTATTACGAGAAGAACCCCCTCAGGTACAACTCCTACAAACAACTGTCAGGACGTGAGGACTACCTGGAACGAACCTCGAACGGAGTAGAGGAAGACCTGGATTCAAGAGGGAAGGACTACAAAGAGTTCGAAAAACCATCTGATGCTACCCTCCGAGAGACCTTAACGCCGCTCCAGTATAAAGTTACCCAGGAAGACGGCACCGAGAGTCCGTTCAATAACAGATTTTGGGACAACAAAAGGGACGGAATCTACGTCGACGTCGTCTCTGGAGAACCCCTGTTCAGCTCGACCGACAAGTTTCAATCCGGGTCAGGCTGGCCGAGCTTTACCAGGCCCCTCGAACCGGAGAACGTCGTTGAAGTAAAGGACACCGGCCTCGGGATGGTGAGAACGGAGGTCCGCAGCAAGGCCGCTGATTCTCACCTGGGGCACGTGTTCAGCGACGGACCTGACCCCACTGGCCGGCGGTACTGCATAAACTCCGCCGCGTTGGAGTTTATGCCCGCAAATGAACTGGAGGAACGGGGATACAAACAATACGAGGACCTATTCAACTGATGCGGTAAAAGCTGTTGAAAGGGAGGCCTCTGGCGCTATCATTTATTATAATACCGAGGAGGTAGCATGCACGATATAAACCTACAGGATGGAGACGTAATGGCCAGGCTTAACGAGCTGGCGGAGAAGAACCGGGAAAAGCTAAAGGCGCACGGGGTAATTGCGATAAACGTCATGGGGGCGATAGGGAGCGGCAAGACTGAACTTATTAAGGCGATAAACGAAAGGGTAAAAGAAGGATATAAGGTCGGCGCTGTCGCAGGAGACGTCGCGGGGACGGATGATTTCGAAAGGTTTAAAGAAGCTGGCATGACGGCCTACAACCTTAACACGCGTTCGGACTGCCACCTTGATCCTCACCTCGTCGACCATTCCCTCGAGAACATTCCACTCGACGCTCTGGACGTATTATTCGTGGAAAACGTGGGCAACCTGGTCTGCCCTGCGGACTTCGAACTGGGAACAGAAATAGATGTCGTCGTCATTTCCGTCACTGAGGGCGAAGACATGGTGAGAAAACATCCCAAAATATTCGCGAAGTCAGAAATACTCGTAATCAACAAAATAGACCTGGCCAACGCCATTGGCGTCGATCCCGAGGTCCCCAAAGAAGACTACTACAAGGTCAACCCAAATGGAAAAGCCATATTTACGGCAATTCCAGAGGGAAAGGGAATTGACGATTTAATTGATACGCTCGGTGTCTTCGGGTCCTAGTTACCAGAAATCTAATACCAATTGGCCATGCACGAATACTCGCTTGCGAAAGAACTAGTTAAGACTTTACTCGACGGGGTCCCCGAGGACCAGTTGGGGAAGACGGAAATAGTCCACGTCGAACTTGGCGAACTCAGAATTCTGTCGAAGGAGGCCCTGTCTACCGCCTACGGGATTATCACCGAAGATACGCTCCTGGAGGGGTCCGAGATAGAGTACGAGGACGTGAAACTTGAAGCCAGATGTCAGCGTTGTGACTTCTCAGGTCCAGTCAGTTACGAGGAAGAAGAAGGGGTCCACTTCGCCGTACCGGTGCTTTCCTGTCCGGAATGCGGGGGGGCCGTTGACATCCTGAAAGGTAACGAGCTCGCGGTCCGAAAACTGACGGTGGCGGATGACGATGAAGGATAACGCCGTCGCCAAAAAGGTACTTATAGACGGGGTCGTGCAAGCGGTTGGCTTTCGGCCTTTTATCTACAGGATTGCCACCGATAACGAGCTCGCCGGCTGGGTCAAAAACCTCGGAGACGCAGGCGTGTACGCCTTTATTCAGGGCAAACGATCTGACATTGACGCCTTCTTGGAGGACCTCAGGACGAAGAAGCCGCCACTAGCGGAGATAGACACGGTAGATACGGAGCCCAGGGAGGTTGATAGGAGCGTCACCGAGTTCTCGATAAAGAAATCTGGGACTGGAAGCTCCGGTTCAGGTACTATTCCTCCGGACATAGCAACATGTGACGACTGCCTGGAGGACGTCTTCGGTGATACCAGATACAGCGGGTACTGGGCAACTTCCTGTGTTAACTGCGGGCCGAGGTTCTCAGTTATCCGGGAGCTTCCCTACGACAGGGACAAAACATCCATGGACGACTTCCCCATGTGCCAGGACTGCCACGAGGAGTACACTGACCCGGGAGACAGGCGTTATCACGCGCAAACGATAGCCTGCCAGGAATGCGGACCGGTTCTCTGGTATGAAACCCCTGAAGAGGGCCAAAGGATAACTGAGGGCGCACTAGAAAAAGCGGCAAACCATTTACAAGCCGGCAAGATTATCGCAATTAAAGGTCTTGGAGGGACGCATATCGCCTGCGACGCCACGAATGACCTCGCCGTAGCTTCGGTAAGAAAAAGACTAAACCGCCCCCAGCAGCCGTTTGCCCTGATGGCAACGGAGGAGAAAGTCACCGAAGGTTTGAATCCCACGGCCGGGGAGTGGGAAAGTCTCAAGGGGCCCCGTCGCCCTATCGTGCTTCTAAGCAACCCAAAACCGGACTGGGTGTCGTCGGCGGTTGCCCCGGGGTTGCATACAGTCGGAGTTATGCTTCCATACACCGCGCTCCATCACTTGATCTTCAAGGAGTTCAACAGGCCCTTGATCATGACTAGCGCTAATATGCCGGGCCAACCGATGCTGATCGATAACGAAACCATCGTCCAGAAACTGAACGGGGTGGTTGACGGCTACTTGCTTCACGATAGGGAGGTAGTGTCAAGAATTGACGACTCCGTCTTACGCCACGTTGACGGTTACAGAAAGTTCATCCGTAGGTCGCGGGGCTGGGTTCCGGAAGCTATAGACGTCGACCTCGGCGACGAACCCGTCCTCGCCCTTGGTGCGGAACAGGATAACGTAATTGGGCTCTACAAGGACGGCAAGGTTTACCTGTCCCAATACCTGGGATCGACAACCGGGCCAGATGATTTGACCTTTCTCGAGGACTCGATGAAAAGACTACTAAAGCTCACCAATTCGGATCTCCCCGAGAAGATAGCTCACGACCTTCACCCTGACTTTCTCACCACAGAACTGGCAAAGGAGATGGGAACGAGGACGTACGCCATTCAGCACCACGTCGCCCACGTCGGGTCTATGCTGGCCGAGACCGGACTCGAAGAGATGGTCGGAATAGCGCTGGACGGAGTCGGCTACGGTGGGGACGGGGCAGTCTGGGGTGGAGAGGTAATCTCTTACTCGGACGGTAAGTTCACCAGGATGGGCTCCCTGACCCCCGCGTACATGCCCGGCGGGGACCTCGCCACCAGGCATCCCGGCAGAATGTTAGCTGGAATACTCTTTTCAGAATTCGGCCGAGAGAGAATCGACGAATTGCGGGAGGTGATCGAGCGGACCGGGGTTAGGTTTCCGGGGGGTAAGAAAGAATTGGAGATCACCCTGGGCCAGCTCAAGAGAGGGATTAACCTGCAGAAGACCACCAGCGCGGGCCGCTTTCTGGACGCTGTCAGCGCGATCCTTGGTATCAGCAACGAGCGCACTTATGAAGGGGAACCAGCGATGAAGCTTGAAGGAACAGGGGGGTCAGGAGAGGCTATAGAAATCGACCTACCGATCATTCGGTCGGAGGAATTTCTCTACCTTGATCAGAGCAAACTCCTGTTGGAGTTGATAGACTATTTAGAGGAGTTGTCGTCATCCGACTTAGCCGCGACGTCCCAGCGGGCCCTGGGAGAGGGAATAAGCAGAATCGCCGTAGAGATAGCGGATAAGCTGGGGATCACTAAAATAGGCTTTACGGGGGGCGTGGCCGTGAACGAGGGGATCTCGAGGACTATAAGGGGGACCGTGGAAGACACGGGTCACGAATTCGTCACCAATACTAAGGTCCCACCAGGAGACGGAGGCGTGGCCCTCGGCCAACTTTGGGTCGCTGGAAATAGCGCCCGGGGTGACCGGTCCCGGCCGGAATAGTCAGAGCATGTCAGACCGATTGCAAACGAGAATTGGGTAGAATAGATGGAAGGAAAGCGAGTACAATATGAAATTTTATACCGCAGAAAGCACGGCCGTTTTAATATCTTTGATAGGATTGCTGACCCTCGTTATTGCGGGATTCGACTACTTGATTACAGCCTTTATTGCCCTGGGGACAATCCTCGCGGTCATTTACCTCACCTGGGTGCGTGGTTCAATCACGGAAGAACCCGAATCTACGCTTATCGGCCTTCTGCCCGGACATTACCTCTTATTCCTTGGGCTAGTCATGGAAGGAGCTGCGCGGCTTTACTCCATCCCGTGGTTGGTCCTAATCCTGGCAACAATTGGCTACGACGGTGTGGCAAGCTATTGGCCCCACGGGACCGAAGGCAAGTTGACAAAGATAGCCTTATACTGCATCATTTGGGGAGTTATTCTATTCCTGCTACAGGGATTGTTGATAGGTGGTTTGGATCTTGGCGAATCGGGAAAGATGATTGTTAGAATTGGCCTGTCAGTTGCTGGCGCAATTTGGGTAGCAATTGGCGCGGTAAGGATTAATTCCGGTTTTTCTCAAAGGAGGTCGTAGATCTAGATGGAAGGCGGTGGAGCACTTTCGCTTATTGTACTTTTGGCCGTGTTTGGCGGAATATTTTACTTTCTATTGATCCGCCCCCAACGGAAGAAACAACAACAACACGAGGAACTGGTTAAGAATCTCCAGAGTGGGAATAAAATAGTGACCGCCGGCGGCATCCATGGAGAGGTAATCAAGGTTCTGGACGATTCCCTGTTGGTAAAAGTCGAAGATGGAACGGTCATAAGATTTCAACAGGATAGCGTTGTGGAGACCTTAACCGAAGAGGAAGACGAAGAGGAAGACGAAGAACAAATTGATGAACGAGAGGAAGAGGAAGATAGTTCATGAATTTGAAGAATATACGCCAAAATCAACTGATAAAAGCCGGACTCATCGTGGTAATTCTTGGCCTTGTCCTGTTTTTTCTTTACCCCTACTTTCCGATTAACGACGTAATTAACCTTGGTTTGGACTTGCGGGGCGGCACGAGAATAGTCCTGCAGGCCGACGGTATAGAGGAAATGTCCGGCGATGAAAGAACTAAGACAATAGATAGAATCGTTACCATACTAAACAACCGGGTAAACCAGTACGGGCTGACTGAACCAACGATAAGACCACTAGGAGATAAACGTGTAGAAGTCGAACTACCCGGCACGACGGACCCCGAAGTCGCAAGAAGACTTATCGGAAGGACGGCACTCCTCGAGTTCCAAAAAGTTGTTAGGTCCGGATCACGTGGTGGAAGCCTATCACCTGAAAACCTATCTCAAGAGGAAATATACGGCAGGGAAGGGGACGAAGGGGAACAGATTCCCTACCTCGTCCAAAAGACACCGTTGATGACCGGTAAGATACTCAAGGACGCCACCGTCAAGACCTCTCAGGACCCACAAAACCCGATTTTTGTCTCGCTAGAGTTCAACTCCGAGGGCGCAGGGAAGTTCGCCGAAGTAATTAAAGGACTGGAGCCAAATCAGGATAGAATCGCGATAGTCCTGGACGGAGTAGTCCAATCCGCACCGGTAATTAGTCAGGGAATCTGGGATACAGCACAAAACAGCAACTCGATAAACAGGGCAACAATTGAGGGTGACTTCACCGCGGATGAGGCAAAACGTCTCGCCGTCGTCCTTAGAGCAGGTGCTCTGCCAGTCGAAGTCAACGTCCTCGAACAGAGAACTGTAGGACCGTCCTTAGGACAGGACGCGATCCGAGCAGGCGTGCTCACGATCCTCGTAGGTTTTATTCTCGTCCTGCTATTCATGCCCCTGCGTTACCGCTGGCTCGGCGTAGTTGCGGATATCGTGCTGGTCTTTAACATGCTTATCATGTTTGCCGCGCTGTCGATGTTTGAAGCGACGTTAACCCTGCCGGGTATTGCGGGTGTAATACTGACCATCGGCATTTCCGTCGACGCTAACATCATCATATTTGAGCGAATAAAGGAAGCTATAGCGAATGGCAAGACGGGGACGGCCTCGATAAGAGACGGCTTTAATAAGTCCATCTCGACGGTGGTTGACGCAAATCTAACGACGCTGGCCACGGCCATCATCCTTATGTACTTTGGAACAGGACCGGTCAGAGGTTTCGCAATCACGCTGGCGATAGGCATCGTCGGGAGTCTTTTCTGCGCGTTAGTCGTTTCTAGGTTTTTCCTCGAGAATACCTGGTTTGGTAGCAAGATACCTGTTGCGAACCAGACTGAGGGTAATTAAGTACCACCCAAATTTAGCGATTCAATAACGTGATTAGAGAATATACTTGGACTAGAAACTAACTTTACAAGCAAAAGTCGGTCCAGCACCCAGCGTAACCCGGTGCCCAACTGAGACGTAGACGGGGTTGGCAGGCGAGTACGTCTTGACGGCAAGGCCAAGGACCTCTCCGCCAACCCTTATTTCGCTGCTCTCTCCGACCTTCAGGTCATCCGTTGATATATCCCCGCAAAGCAGGCTTTTTGCTCCTCCTCACATCACCCTGAACCTCTCGCAACCGCTCGAGGGGTTAATCGGAACGAAATTCCCGAAACCGGACCTCCTCGAAGTCGACGACTTTACCGTCCTCGACCTCTATCCCTTCGGCCTCCATCCTGCGTATCTTTTCTCCCTTACCACCACTCCCGCTGTACCTTCCGACCTCACCCGACGTATACACCACCTTCCAACAGGGATACCTGTCGGGGTAAGGGTTACCAGCCAGGACCTGTCCTACTGCCCTAGCACGCCGCTCATCACCCAATGCGACCGCAATATCTTTATATGTCGTAATCTTGCCCCGGGGAATCTGGGTAAGAAGTTCCAGGATAGTACGGTTCAGGTCTGGAATAGTTCTTAAGTCGTTCTTTTCAGGCATCGTCTCCTCCATTATGGCGAGCCACGAAACCTTCCAGCCTCTTTTGGACCAGATCAAGAGGTGCCGGGCCCGTAGACAGGAATTCGTCATGGAAAAGCCTATCGCTATAGTCACCACCCAAGCCCCATTTGAAGTCGTCCCGCATCTCTTTAATCTTGTGATACCCAACCAGGCCGCTCAATAGATCGCCGGGGGAAATGATCCAACGAGCCACCTCCCCTTCTGCCTCTTCCTCGGAAATCCCGGTCGTATCGGTCAGGAAGTTCACACCTTCGGTCGGTGAGAATTGACCGGTACTAAGTTTAACGTCAACGAGAGCACGGGCAGAGGTCAGCCTGAGCCTCTTTCCACCTATCAAACGTGATTCTGGTGTATCTCCAAATCCGTAGTCCCTCATCATCTCTTCGCAGTACAGAGACCATCCTGCCAAGGTCTCCGTCGAGCTTGGGGACAAGAGCAACGGGTCGCCTAACTCATTTGCCCTGGCACGGAGAACGTGCCGTCCGGGGTAGGTCTCCCGCACGGCCGTATTTCGAATTGACCAGAAGGCGAAATTTTTCATTCCGTGCGGGTTACGCTGTGGCGGAACGAAATAGGTACCCTGACCATTATCTTCAAGCCCCGCCGGAGCAACGTAGTGTCCCAGGGGGCAAATCCCCCGGAGATAGGAGGGGGTCTTCTTTACAACGAGGTCTTCGTTTTCGGGAAGCGTTAGGATGTTCCTCTTTTCCACGTACTTTTTCGCTTCTTTCACGCTCTTTCTGTACCAGGAGAGGGCCTCGTCAAAGTTGGACGGACGATTTTCCTCTACTCTGCTCATTGCCGCAGCGGAGCTTAGTTCCCTCTCGACCCGCTCGGCGTACCTCTCCATCTGATCTCTGCTACGGTCAAGATACTCTTTGCCCAGTTCAACGATCTCATCTATCCCGTAACGGATCTTCTTTCTCCTTAATAACTCCTGAAACTCCGCCCTGTCAGGTGCAATACCATCGTTAATCCCGGGGCTCTCCTCGAGCCACGAACGATACTCCTGGAAAGAGCGTCGCGCTTCTTTCAGAGCCCTGTCCAACTCACGAATTTTCTTCGGACGGGAACCGGCAGAAGCTATCCGTTCCCGGTACGAATCCAAGAGATCCGATACTTCGTCCAGTGCCTCTTTGGAAAACTGGACCCAGAGTCCAGCAGGCCGAGAGACCAGCCCCTCTGACCTCTTCATAAATTCAGGTATTTCTCTAAGCCGCGCGCGGAGATTTTCCAGTTCCTCATCTCCGGGAGAGGCGTCCGCGGTGAGCAACGGATGAAGGATCGCACCAATCTGAAACGGCGCAGCGGGAACGTGTCGCCAGCGACACATGACCGAGAGGCGGAACGCCTTGAGTTGAAGGTAGTGAACACCGACACTCCGTGACACCCGTTCCTCCTCCGAGAGGAGACTTTCATCAAGGCCTTCGAGTTCCTCTTTCCATGTTGAGAACTTTTCCGTATCCCGCTTAATTGCCTCCTCGGTACTTTCAGGTAACTCCAAGTCTTTATCACGGATTTCCATCTTCGTCGCGATTATCGGGTCGTATGAGACCTCGTAGTCAAATATCTTCCTGCTAAGGTTTGTAAATCTTTCGCTCTCCGTTGGACTCAACGTCCTCCTCCTCAATTTAAATTTTGATTAAACCGGTTATCTAAACCTTTAACCAGCCTTTAAGTGGATACGTTCAGGCGTTAATGAATCCCAGCACTCCCATCGTCAGCCCTACTACTATCAGACCTACTGAAAGAATCCCAGGACCTTTTTGAACGGGTTGGGGTCGGGACCCGGTGATCGATCCCTCAGTTGCTGGTGGTACCTCGCGAGTCCCGTGTTTTACCAGGTTCATGAAGTAATCCCAGTCCCAGTTAGGTCCGGGGTCCCCTTTAGCCGACTTAATCTCTTCATGGCCAACGATATGTCTTCGATCAATGGGAATGTCGTACTTCTCGCAGAGGTATCGGGTCAGGGCGGCTGACGTTAAATACTGTTTCTTGCTGGGAAACTTCGGGTCGTCTACGTACCCTCCATGCTCGATTCCGATCGAGTTTTCGTTTAACACGCGACTCTCGTATTTACCCCCACTGCCTATAGGAGAGGTGCCCGCGTGCCAGGCGATGTAGCTGGGATCGACCGACTTGATGACCTCTCCACTGGAGCTGATAGTATAATGAGCGCTGCGAGGATAGTCTAGATTGTGGGAGCTAAAGGTATTCACCGCACTCCGGGTCGAGCCCTGAACAGTGTGTATGACGATGTAATTTATCTCTTCCTTTGTCCTTGACTCGGTCCTGTAGTTGTTGACGGAGGCCGGACAATACTCTAACAAGGGCCTACTTCTGGCATCAATAAAGCAGTCAGCCCCGTATGCGGTAAATCCCAGCAGGGACCCCAAAGCCACCATTATGATAAACCCAATAACTATTCTCTCGATCGTGTTCACCTTCTTACGGTAAGAATAAGGCCGAAGGTTCTCCACGGCAACAGCACTTGTCACCAGTCGAAGAGAAATATTCGCCGTAATCTCCGAAATTGCCCGGTGCTCCCCGTTCTTGATTTCGCCCTAAAAACCTTGATATTTTTTAAATTATAGTTATTATTAATTAATAACGAATATAATTTGAAGGTGATAAAGATGTTGAAAGCAGGCGATAAAGTTGAAAACTTTCAAGCACAAGCTTACGTAGACGACGAGATCGTGGACGTGGAGTTATCGGATTACGAAGGTAAGTGGCTAGTCCTGGCTTTTTATCCGGCTGACTTTTCCTTCGTCTGCCCCACGGAACTCGAAGACTTCGCCAAGAGATACGACGACTTCCAGGCCGAAGGGGCTGATGTCCTCAGCGTAAGTACGGACACTGCCTTCGTTCACAAGGCGTGGCACGACCAGTCGGAAGCGATAGGAAAGGTTAATTACCCGATGCTGGCCGACCCAAACGGTGAGATAAGCAGGTTATTTGGCACGTATAAGGACGACGAAGGTCTGTCCTGGCGCGCGACCTACGTCATAAACCCAGATAGGGAGATAGTCCACATGGAAATGCACAACAACAGCATAGGGAGGAACGTTTCGGAGATCCTGCGAAGGTTGCGGGCCGCCAGGTTCGTCTCGGAACATGACGGCCAGGTCTGTCCGGTTAACTGGGAACCAAGCGACGAGACCCTTGAAGAGGGGCTGGATATGGTCGGCAAGATTTAAGTTCTCCAGCCTAAGGGCAAGAGGAAACTCTTATATCCCCCCTTCTCGATTTGAGAGAAGGGGGGTAACTCATAAACCT
>JAGYME010000029.1 GCA_018400715.1 Candidatus Bipolaricaulota bacterium | reverse complement strand
TCAACGGTTAGTTCCCCGACCGATATGGAGTGGGAGAAGATGAAGCCTCCTTGGGCCCAGGCCCTTGAAAAGCATTACGCTTGATTGTCAGGAAGGGTAAAAGGTGAAAAAACATGGATCTTTATTTATTCCATCTTTGACCTTTCCTAGCTTCTACATTCTATATTTACACCTTATAACATATATATAACATATGACAGAATTTTTTTCAAGAAATTTGCCGTATGTAATCGAGGTATAGCCCCCAGTCTAGAAGTAAGATAATGGTTTATCTCATTATATAGAATCATTTACACGTGTTTTCAGGTGGCTAGACGAGAAAACCCCTGACTGCCCCTACTCGAACTCGTAGCTCGTCTCCAGGGAGAGGTAGGGGATGGGGAAGGAAAAACCGTCGAGGGCGGATATCGGCAGGCCCAGGTTCAGTTCGACTCCGCCGCCAAACCTGAATTCCCCCGGCGAATAGAGGTAGCGAATGCTCCCCCCGACCATAACCAGGAGCTCATTACTATCCGAAGAAGACGGGGCTAACAGCGTCTTCAGCTGGACTCCGGGATATATGTCCATGTTGATGAAGTTGTACCTGTAGTAGACGGTCCCCTGGTAACCGTAGTTACTTATGTCGAGTAGAGAGCCGTCGTGGGGCAGGGCGGCACCCAGGTTGAACCCGACTTCGTCGACCCCGCTCATGTAGCTTATCCCCAGGTAGGGTATGAGATGGCCGCTCAACTCAAGGCCCAGGTTAAGGTGGGTCTCGCCAGGTAAGGCGGACGTGGATGTGAGCAGGAGCGATGCGAGAATACAGGCGAAAACCGCTGACCTTTTGGCTCTTTTCGTCACGCGCCACCTCCATAACATGAGACCATGCGTGAAACTTCACCTCTTATTATACAACTATCGATCGAGAGAAGAAACTTTTCGCATTGGCCTAGAAGTTTTGTTGTGTAATATTGGTCGGACAATATAATTCCTGTAATCGTTTGTTCGGTCGAAAATAGGAGGCAGATTCTCTGATCTTATGGACCTAGATAAACTGAGAATGGAAGATTTCCTTAAGGGGGTAAAGTCCGCTGTGGGTGTGGCGATCGGCTACGTCCCCATCGGCATGACCTACGGACTCCTGGCGAAGACGGCCGGACTAACTTTATTTGAGACGGTCGGCATGAGTCTCATGGTCTACGCCGGTGCCTCGCAGTTCGTCGCGGTCAATTTGATCGCCATGGGTCTGGGGCCCGTCCAGGTAGTCTTTACCGTTTTCATGGTCAACTTCCGGCACTTTCTCATGAGTACCTCGCTTCGAGAAAAGATCGGGGCCGGCCACAGGTTCCTGGAGTCCCTGTATTCCTTTGGGGTTACCGACGAAACCTTCGCCGTCTCTTCAGTCGAAGAAAGGGAGCTTACCCCCGCGTTCATGTTTGGGTTAAACGTAACTGCCTACCTGAGCTGGTCGGTAAGCTCGGGGGCGGGTTTTTTACTGGGAAGGAGCCTGCCTTACGCCTTAAAGAGCAGCATGTCGATTGCCCTGTACGCCCTGTTCATCGGCCTTCTCGTTCCGTCTGCACGGAAAAACAAGGAGGTCCTGCTGGTCGTCGGAATTGCCGGTGGGTTGAACTCGGCGTTTCGCCCCTTTCTCTCGTCTGGGTGGTCCATAGTCCTGGCCAGCCTGATCGCGGCGGCGTCCGTAACCTACTTATACCGTAAGTTTAAGGGTGACGGTCAACAGGAGCGAGGTGAAGAAATTGACTAGTCAGACTACCCTGTTGATGATCCTGGGCATGGCGGTTGTCACTTATATCCCGCGGGTACTTCCCTTCCTCCTGTTCAGGGAGGTCGAGTTTTCTCCCTTCTTCAAAGATATTCTGAAGAACATCAGGTACGCCATTCTGGGGGCGTTAATCTTTCCCGGGATATTTTTGGTCCAGGACGATCCCCTCTTTGGAGTAATCGGTGGCCTCGTGGCCTTTATCCTGTCCTACATTGGGCTTGACGTGGTCCTGGTTGTTATCGGGTCTATTGGCGTCCTGTACCTGTATACGGTCTTTTTGTGATTGTTGGAGCTCTGGATAAGGTGGGCGATTGTTAGCTTAACAATCCCGAGTCCGCAGTCCGCGGTTCTGGGTGTTGGGTTTTGGGTCTTAGGTCCTGGAAATTGGCACCCATTAACCAATCAACTAATTAACCAATTAACCAGTCAACGAAAATCCCCATTAACTGTCTTTATAAAGTCAATCCCTAGTTGGAGTATTTTTCCGTAACTTACACCTTCTTGATCTCATTAACACATCACCCCTTATCCGTTACCCAATTAACTAATTCACCAATTAACTAGTTAACCCGTGAACCCCCCCATATTCCTTTAAATCCAACCACTACCACCCAAAAACTGGTACCTGATACCTGATACCTCGCTAACACAACCAACCCCCGCTTACCCTACATCCCTAAATCCTAAACCCTAAATCCTAGATCCTGATACCGAGTACCTAATACCTCCCATTACCCGTTACACATTACACATTACCCAACTGACCAATTAACGTATCTATCCACCAGCTGTACGCGAATCACTAGCTACCCCCCCACGCCAAGCACCATCGACAGCCCGGCAGTGACCGTGCCGACGAAGAGCATCTTTAGGGCGAATATTATCACGCTTTCCCGCGATATCTTCCCGAGGAAGCCACCAAACGAGGCCATGAGGAGAAAGGCCAGACCGGCGGAGAAGTAGTAGCCAAAATCCATGCTAAACAGCCCAGCCCGGACGAGGAAGTAAGGTATCGTGGGGATGACCGCGCAGCCAAATGGGGAAAGACCATTTATTATGGATATGGCAATGGACCTCTTGTTGACGTTTTCCTTGTGAATAGAATCCTCCATCTCGTCGAGCATCTTGTTCTGAAGGTGCTTGAACTCCTTTAGCCGTTCCGCCTTCTCGGTTATGTAGGCGCCGGAGACCCCGGATATGCCGAGGGCTATGGCGGCTCCCAGGCTGGAGGTTATCAACACGCTCGGGTTTGCCACCCCGGTAGAGAAGGAACCTGCCGTAATACCGAGCACGGTCAATATTCCGTCGAACCCGTTGAGAACGAAGTAACGGCGTGCAATAGTCTTAAACGATTTATCGGCAAAACTCTCAAACATGAATTAGGCCACCCCGGTTGGCGAAGCGCTATGAGAAATTCGAAGGTTTTTCTTACCTAAGCTTATATTAAGGGAAAAGGAGATTACAAACTAGCCAGGGGTGGTCGGGTGATGGGTTAAAGGATTAATGGGTTAATGAGTGATTGGTTAATGGGTGAATGAGTTGACTGGTTGATTTGTTGATTGGTGAATTGGTTAATTAGTAATGAGTTGAGTAATGAGTAATGTGTGACGGATTAATGTGTACGGGAAGTGGCTTTGACGCGTGACCCTCGACACATGACACTCGACACAAAACACTTGACTCAAGACGCTTTTCGACTGCGGAATGAAACTGTCAACCCGCGGCTATCCCTGATTACAATAGCAACTTCCTTTGTGAATAACTACAAACTACGCGCCACAAGCCACAAACTGATAAAGACTGATCCTCATAGCTCCAGTACCCAACACCCAATAACCAAGACCCAACCCCCAACCCCTAGGAGCCCGACTGCGGACTGCGGACTGAAAAATATTACTTGTAACCAGACTATATTTTTGTTAGTATAAGCGTTAGATACTTACTTGTATACATGTTGGCCTACAAGATAATTATCGGAGGTCGGAAACATGTCCTATAAGAAGGAAATCTACTCGAAGATCAAGGAGAAGATCATTTTTGGCGATTTTCACCCCGGGGAACTCCTGAGCGAGAAGAGTTTAGCCGAGGACTTCGACTGTTCCCGGGCTCCAATCAGAGAAGCTTTCATCAAGCTGGAGACGGAGGGGTTGGTCCGAATAATTCCCAAGAAGGGGACCTACGTAAGCCAGCTATCTCTCGATGACTTGAGGGAGAACTTTGCGGTGAGGAAACACTTAAACAAGCTCGTTGGGGGGCTTGCTGCGGAGAACGCGTCCGAAGGGCAAGTCGAGCACTTGCAGGATGTCCTTACAAGAATTTCGGAGACGAATAACTACCAGAAGTTACTGAGGCTCGACTACGAATTCCACCGAATTGTGCACAAAAGTACTGGTAACAAGATACTCTCCGACGTCATGGAGATACTGCTCACGCAGGCTGTTCGGATCTGGCTCTTTTCTATAGATAAGTCGAGTACGAACCTGATGATTCCAGGGAACCTGAGCGATATCTATGAATCGATAAAGGAAGGGGACGGACACAAGACGTCGGAGCTGTTGGCCGAACACGTCCAGGTAACGATCGATTCGATAAGGGAGTCGTTAATTAACCTCTAGTTTATGCCTCTAGTTTATGGAAGAAAAGTTGGGGGTGGTAGTGGGCAAAGAATAATTCTTTCGAGAATCGGGTTTAACTTTTTTCACATTATCTTAACTAACAGGAGGAGTTAACTGATATGAAGCTAAGCAAGAGCTTTTTATTTGTGGCCTTGATGGTTTCTTTAACCCTAACGACGGTCTTCGTTCCGGTCTCAGCTCAGAGAGGGAACGCCATCACGATCGGGATAGTAAACTGGGCTGACACCACGGCACCGGCACACGTCGTCGCTGAGATTATCGAACAGTACTTTGATCAACCCGTGGAGGTAAAGACGACGTCAAAGGCGCTGACTTACAGTGGCCTGTCCACCGGCGACTTCGATCTGACCTTCAGCGTGTGGTTGCCGAGCATCGACTTCAGGCACGTATACCGCTTCAAGCACGAAATAGATCCGCTACCGGCACCGTACTACTACAACGCGTTCCTTGGCCTTTACGTGCCGGACTACATGCCCGAAGAGTCGATAACCGAACTGGCAGACCCCGAGGTCGCCAAAAAATACGACAAGAAGATAGTCGGAATAGACCCGGGATCCAGTTTGATGACGATGACGAGAGAGGACGTCATGCCCGAATACGGCCTGGAAGACCTGTACACGCTTCAGGGTTCGAGCGGTGCGGCGATGACCGCTTCTCTTGCCCGAGCAATTATGAGGGAGAAGCCGGTACTGGTAACCCTTTGGGCTCCGCACTGGGCGTTGAGTAAATTCGATATCCATAAATTGGACGACCCCAAAATGCTGTACGGTCAGCCGAACAAGATCTACATGGCAGTTACCGAGGGGTTTGGCTGCGAGTACCCGGAAATTATGACCTTCCTGGAGAGCGTGGAATTTAATACCATCGACTTCGTCGGTGCATCCAACGAGCACCCGAAGTTGGCTGAATGGGACCACGACTGGCTCAGTGAGGCCATGCTTATGGTAGAAGAAGGTATGAACCTCGAGGAAATGGCAGAAGCCTGGGTGGATGAACACAGAGAGACAGTTGAGGCTTGGGTTCAGGGTAAGTCCTGGACACCAAAAGACTGAGTAATAGTCAAGGGGCCCGGGGGTTTCCGCGGGCCCCCTTGCTAATCAACTATGATAAGAACAGAGAACCTATTTAAGGTCTATGGAGATAAACCGGACGACGCCCTGCAGAAACTCGAGGAGGGCCTGTCCCGTAAGGAGATCAGGGACCAGACCGGGTCCGTTCCCGCGGTGCTGGACGTAAACATCGAGGCCGAGAAGGATGAATCCTTCGTCATTATGGGGCTTTCCGGTAGTGGAAAGTCGACCCTGGTCAGGTGTATCAACCGTTTGGTGGAACCAACTAAAGGCAAGGTCTTTCTGGAAGGAAACGACGGCGACTCCATCGACGTAACCTCGTTGAGCAACGACGAGCTACGGGAGATACGGAGGGAAAAGATCAGCATGGTCTTCCAGGAGTTCGCCCTCTTTCCCCACATGTCCGTTTTGGAAAACGTGGTCTACGGGTTACGCATCAAAGGTGAACAGGACCCCGGGAAGAAGGGGAAGGAGATGCTTGACGAAGTTGGCCTCGGGGACTGGGGGAACGTCTCGCCCAGCGAGCTTAGCGGGGGGATGAAGCAGAGAGTCGGAGTGGCTAGGGCATTTGTCACCAACAGCGACGTGGTGTTGATGGACGAGCCCTTCAGCGCCCTCGACCCGCTTATCCGCCGTGAGATGCAGGAGTGGTTTCTGGACGAACTCAAGCATAAGTTTGAGTTCGAGAGGACTATCTTCTTCATCACCCACGACCTCCAGGAGGCACTCCGGGTCGGCGACAGGATTGCAATTATGAAGGAGGGCGCGATGGTGCAGATAGGTACTCCGGAGGACATCCTCCAGAATCCCGCCGACGAGTACGTGAAGGCGTTTGTCCACGACATCAAAGAACTGGCAGAAGAGGGTGATATGCTTTGATTCCAAAAATTATACCTGAGAACCTTATCGGAGGCTGGGCGGATACGGTGATTAACTGGTTGCTGATGAACGCCGGAGGGTTTTTCGACGCCATTGCCTACGCCGCGGGGGTAGCTGTGTTTGCGGTTGAGGATTTCTGGCTCATGATTCCACCGATAGTGGTGATAATAGTGACAGCGGCCATAGGGATCTACCGGACGAAGAGCATATACGTGGGACTGTTCTCCGTGGTGGGGCTGTACCTCGTGTACACGATGGGATTGTGGGAGCCGCTGATGCAAACGGTGTCGTTGATTACGCTCTCTGTGCTGATCTCGGTTTCTATAGGGGTGCCCGTAGGTATTATCGCCTCGCGGTCCAATCTGGCATGGAACGTCATCAAGCCCATACTGGACCTCATGCAGACCATGCACCCATTTGTCTACCTGATTCCAGTCGTCTTCCTGTTCGGGCTGGGGATGGTGCCGGGACTGCTGACGACGATTATCTTCGCCACGCCGCCGTCGATTAGGTTGACCAACCTGGGGATAAGGCAGGTCGAGGACCAGTACGTCGAGGCGGGGGAGGCGTTCGGGTCGACGACGATGCAGCTGCTGCGTCGGGTGGAGATACCCCTTGCCATGCCGTCGATTATGCAGGGAGTCAACCAGAGCATAATGCTGTCGCTGTCGATGGTAATTATCGCCTCGATGATCGCCGCGGGGGGACTGGGTGACGAGATAATGATCGCGATTCAGCGACTAAACATCGGTAGAGGTATACAGGCCGGCCTGGCCGTGGTGGTCCTTGCCATCACGCTCGACCGGATAAGCACCGCCGGCCAGAGCGATATTTCGTAGAAGGTACCGGGGACCGACCGGTTTATTCAGGAGGTTATATTAGTGTACAAGAGCATTCAGAGTAAGCCTTTATTGAACTTATTTTCGCAAGATGATATAGACAAGATTCACGCGGCGTCGCTGGAACTTCTCGAGCGGACTGGGGTGGAAATACATCACCCGCGGGCGTTGGAACTGCTGGACGACGCCGGTGCCAACATAGAGGACGGAGGCCTGGTCAAGTTCCCGACGCACCTGGTCCAGAAGGCGATCCACACCGCGCCGGAACGAGTTACCGTTGCGGACAGGCTGGGTGAGAGGAGCCTGTTCCTCGAGGGGTCGAACGTCTACTACGGCACGGGGTCCGACCTGAAGTATACCTACGACCCTAAGTCCGGAAAGCGCAGGCCGTCCACTCTCGGTGATATCGAGACTTCGGCCCGGGTGGCGGACAGCCTGAACAACATAGACTTCCTGCTTACCTACGCCATGGCCAACGAGCTCGATCAGGAGGTCGTCGACCTGCACCACTTTTACGCCATGACGAAGAACAGCGTCAAGCCCATGGTGTTGACGCCGTTCTCCTCCGAGACAACGAAGACGATGTTAAAAGGCATTTACGAGGTGGCGGTGGAAATAGCGGGAGGGGTGGAGGAACTGAAAAGCAACCCGTTTATAATTCTTTACGGGCAGTTTACCTCGCCGTTCCAGCACGGGGAGATGGATTTGGAGAGACTCCTCTTCTGCTCCGACAAGGAACTACCGATCGTGTACGCGCCGACTATAATGGCGAGTGCCAGCGGACCCGCGACCCTGGCCGGAGCCCTGGCCATTGGCAACGCGGAGATACTCGCGGGCCTGACAGTCAGCCAGTTGAACAACCCTGGTGCGCCGTTCATCTACGGTGGGCACGTGGCGCCGCTCGACCCGAGGACGTCCGTGTTCAGTTACGGCAACCCGGAGTGGCACATGAGCAGTTCCGCCCTCATGCAGCTGTCGAACCGGTATAAGTTGCCTTCCTGGAGTACGGGCGGGTGTACCGATTCCAAGCTGTTCGACGGGCAGGCGGTCGGAGAGGCAGTTTACTCAATCCTCCTCTCGGGCCTGAGCGGAGCGAACCTTATTCACGACGTCGGATATCTGGAATCAGGGCTGGCCGGGGACCTCAGCTACGTTGCCGCCCTCGACGAGTTCGTCGGATTGACGAAGAGGATACTTTCTGGTTACACCGTAAACGAGGAGACGCTGGCCGTTGACCTGATCGACGAACTGGGTCCTGGCGGAGATTTTCTCTCCCAGAGACACACGGTCCAGCACTTCAAAGAGGAGACCTGGATCCCCCATCTGCTCGACCGCCAGGGCTTTATGAGCTGGGAGCAAGCTGGGTCCAAGACGCTCAGGGAACGGGCAAACGAGAAGGTGCAAGAGGTAATTGAGGACCACGAGCCCGAGGAAATACCCGAAGATAAGAGGGAGAGGATAGAGGAAATAATCGAGGAAACTAGTGAAGAGGCCCGCGAGAAGGCAAGCTAGCAGAAATCATAACACTTACATGCGAGGAGGATATTGATGTACGATAGATTTAAACCGGAACGCCCCACCCTGGACCTATTCTCGAGTGAGGACCTCGATGAAATCCACATGGCCTCACTGGAGATACTGGAGAGGGTCGGCGTAAGGATATACCACGAAGGCGCACTACAGCTACTGGAGAAAGCAGGGGCCCACGTTGAGGACGATAGTCTCGTGAAAATCCCCAACGATATCGTTGTCTCCGCGATAGAGAGTTCTCCCGACAGGATAGTGCTGGCGAACAGGCTGGGGGAGAGGAAACTCTTTCTCGAGGGTGCGAGGTCCTACTTTGGGACCGGTTCCGACCTGGTCAACACGATCGACCACGAGACCGGCGAGACCAGGAAGTCAAACCTTGGTGACATCGAGAACGCCGCCCGGGTCGCCGACGCCCTGGAGAACATAGACTTCATCATGTCATACGGAATCCCTCATAACGTACCGCCGCTCCTCCAGGGCCTGGAGTCTTTCTACGCGATGATGAAAAACAGCGTCAAACCGATGGTGGTTACGGCCTCTTCCGGACGTCGGGATATCCTGGAGAAGTTTTTGGAGATAGGGGCGGCGGTCGCGGGGAGCGAAGCTAAACTGCAGCAGAACCCCTTCTTTGCTGTATACAACGAGCCCGTAGCGCCGCTAAAGCATTCCAGGGAGTGCATGGAGATACTTCTGTTCTGTTCTGAGCACAGGATCCCTGTTCTCTACCCGCCCGTGGTGCAGGCCGGGTTAAGCGGTCCTGCGACGATGGCTGGAAGCATAGCCCAGGGTAACGCGGAGGGTCTGGCCGGACTGGTCGTGACACAGCTTAACAACCCCGGAAGCCCCTTTATCGCGGGAAGCGGGGGAGTTACAATCTTCGACATGAAGGATTCCGCTTTTCCTTACGGGGCACCCGAATGGCACATGGGGGACGTCGTCTTTTCCCAGCTCGCCAGGCGGTACAAGCTGCCCTCCTGGAACATAGCTGGTTGTTCGGACGCGAAGCTTCCCGACCAGCAGGCGGCAATCGAAGGGGCGCAGTCCATCCTGATGAGCGCTCTCGGGGGAGGGAACCTTATTCACGATATCGGCTATTTGAACAGTGGACTGACCGGTTCGCTCGATTTTTTGGTGATGATGGAAGAGACGATAGCCATGACCAAGAGGGTCCTTAAGAACTTCAAGATAGATAGCGAGACCCTTGCCCTCGATACGATTGCTAAGGTCGGGCCCGGAGGGAACTTCCTGACGGAAAAGCATACGCTCGATCACTTCAAGGACGAGGCCTGGGTGCCGGACCTCTTTAGCCGGCGGAGCATGGAGGACTGGGAAAAGAAGGGTTCGAAGACGATGAAGGACGCCGCTCAGGAAAAGGTCAAGGAAATCCTTGAGGGCCACGAGCCCGAACCGCTCGGGGAAGAGGTATCCGAGGAGATCGAGTCGATCATATCTTCGGTGAAAAAGGCCGCCAGCGTATAGGTGGGGCGGGTTTTTCGATGAGACATGATAACGAAAGGGAGGAATTCAATTGACGGAAGATCTGGGAAAGATAATGGTCATCGGAGCCTGCGGTCAGATCGGCTCCGAACTTACGGAAACGCTTCGAGACAAGTACGGGGGAGAACGGGTTGTCGCCGCCGACAAGTGCACCGATCCCGACCGCGAGATCGTATCAGGGGGAGCCTACGAGATACTGGACGTGATGAACAGGGGTGACCTCAAGGCGCTACTTGATAAATACGGGGTGGATACCGTCTTCAACCTTGCGGCGATACTCTCCGCCAAAGGTGAACGGGACCCCCAGCTGGCATTTAACGTCAACATGGTCGGGACGTACAACGTCCTGGAAGTAAGCCGCGAACTCGACGTCGACAGGGTGGTAACTCCCAGCTCTATCGCCGTATTCGGGCCCGAGGTCCCGCCGAAGGAGACGCCCGACCAGGTCTACCTCAGGCCCCGGTCGATGTACGGGGTGACTAAGGTCGCCGGTGAGCTCCTCGGGTACTACTACTGGAAAAAGTACGGACTGGATGTCAGGGAGATCAGGCTGCCGGGTATAATCAGCTACAAGACATATCCAGGCGGGGGGACGACGGATTACGCCGTTGCCGCCTTCTACGATGCCCTGAAGAAAGGTCACTACGAGTTCTTTGTGGAAGAGGGGACGAGGCTGCCGATGATGTACATGCCCGACTGTATCAAGGCGCTTGTCTCGATAGCCGAGGCAGATGGGGGAGGCCTGACCGAGCGGACCAACTACAACGTGGGGTCGATGAACTTTTCGGCGCTCGAGCTGGCAGAGGCAATCCAGAAATTCGTCCCGGAGTTTACCTACGATTTCTCTCCGGACTACCGACAGGAGCTGGCTGATTCCTGGCCGGACTCCCTGGACGATTCGCTGGCGAGGGAGGAGTGGGGGTGGCAACCGGAATATGACCTGAGGGCGACCGTCGGTGACATGCTTGAGAATTTGGCCAGGAAGCTGGACGGGGACGTAAACGTGGATCTAAAGGACCCCGTACATAGTTGAGGTGGACCGCCGGCCCGTGTTATGAAGATATTCAATTACCTCCCATCGTCAGGCAAATCAGAAACTGCCGACCCATCCCGGGGATACCCTGGGCAACGTCGGTAGATTTTGGTAAAATGACGCTAACTGAACTTTTGTTCTGAGCAGGACAAGACCCCCTAGACAATAATCAAGACTAAAAGCACGATGGGAGGTATAAATATGGACGTCTCTAAGGCGATAAGAGCAAGGCGAAGTATAAGAAAGTTTACCCAGCGGAGGATCCCTCACGAGGACCTGGAACGCCTGGTTGATTACGCCAGGCTTGCCCCCAGCGGGATGAATAAGCAACCGCTGGAATACGTAATCGTGGACGAAGAAGAGGTCGAGAGGGAGTTCTTCAACTACACGAGCTGGGCGGGGTCCGTGGACTGGAGCCCGACCGAGGATGAAAGGCCCAGGGCTTACATCGTTATTCTCTATAACACCGCGGTGGAGCGAGTAACCGTGGAGGAAGATAGCGGGTTGGCCGCGGAGAACATCATGTTGGGAGCGACCGAGATGGGAATTGGCTCGTGCCCCCTGGGAGCGCTGGACGAGGACGGGATCAGGAAACTACTGTCGATTCCCGACGACCGCTCCCTCTGTTTTGCAATAGGGCTGGGCTATCCCGACCAGTCGATACAACTCGAGGACGGTAGAGACGAAACCGACTACTGGATAGATGATAAGGACGTCCTCCACGTCCCCAAGAAACCTGTGGAGGACCTGCTTCACGTGAACGGGTGGTAGTAGATAGGAAACATCTCTCAGCTCAACTTTCCAGGAGATAGCCGACTCACAATATTGGGCTTTTCAATGTTTACACCGGGCGCGAAGTGCGTTACAGTTAAACGCTGTTAAATATTTATAAGGTCCCTGAGCCGGACCAGTGACGACTAAGAGGAAAACTATCGGATCTAAGACAGTGAGATGAGATATATGTATTTACGATTTAAGATTACAGGTGTCCTGTTCCTGGCGATTATGGTTCTTCTCCCTTTCGGGGGATACGCCCAGGACCTCCCCTTTCTTCCCGCCCTGGAAAGGTATAATTCCCAGGACTCAGGTGACTTCGCGTCGGGTGAACTAATTTACGTAGCGGATGGAAAAGACCTCGGTTCCGAGACCTACACGATAACGAAGAAGATAGGCGGCAAGGTGGAGGTTACCTCGGAAGGGGTGGTCACGCCGCCGATACCGATACCATTCATCAAGCCAAAGATAAAGTATTCTCAGACAATCGTTCTATCAGAAGGTCTGGTCCCCGAGTCACTGTTTCTGGAGTACAAGGGACCGCTGGGAATCGGGAATCAGAAGATCTCCGTCTCCGTGGACGGGGAGGACGTGCTGGCGAAGATCGGAAATGACGAGAAGAAAGCAGTTGTCGACCCTGAGAAGTCCGTGTTTTCGGGGATTGGTGCCTCTCAGGCCCTGTTTGGGTTTATCCTCTCACAGAGGGAGGGGGCGACTCAGTTCACGGAGATCAGGTCCGGTGGATCCGGCCCTCCAGGTGATGATCAGAAGCTAACGGTGGATATAATTCTTCAAAAAAAGTCCGACCGGACCCTCGAGAAGAGTGACCAGACGATCGAGGTGACCGAGTATACCTTCGTCGAGGAGGGTGAAGGGACGAGAAAGTCGTTCCTGGTTAAGGACGGGACCTTCCTCGCCCTCATCAGTCGGGATTCTGAGAACCCCTTCTATATTTACAGGGGCGACGTCCTCGGCGAGGACTTTGAGTTTTAAGTACTTGCTCGAAGCAATTGCGAGCGTCCTGACCGTAACGTGCCTAGCTAACTGATCCACTCCTGGCCGGTCTTCAATCGGGACAGTCCATGAGCTCCTCTATCTCACTCCGGTGGTTTCCGGGGATAACTACGTGGTGGTTGGCGAGTGGTTTGGTTAAGAGATATTCGGCGACGTCGGACTCAAACTGGACGACTATCTGAGTGCGGCAGGCGGTAGACCTCGTGAGGTTCTCGGTCAACCTGCCCTCGGCGACGAAGTATTTGTCCAAGTTATTTCCTCCTATCTTGGCCAGAGTAATCGGTCCTTGCGGTATGGTGCCCTGAATACCCACTCCGATCCCGCTTTCGAAGTGGGACCTGAGGGCGTAGTCGTCGGTCATCGACTTGGGAACTGTACAGTGGGCGAGGACCACGCGGTCCTTCTCTTCGTCAATCTCCACGGGGTTGGCCATGAACGGGACCTGACCGGTAAGGTGATAACCTACCATCATGGAGAAAGCGGCCGGCACGTCGCCCTCGCAGCCGGCGACGATACCTTCGTCGTTCAGCAGGGCAAGTCCGAGACAACCCGTGGTCTGTAACTCGGTGACGAGGTCGAAACACCGCAGGGTCAGGGCGGACAACTCGTAGTCGTCGGCTAGCTCTCTGAGGGCGAAGTAGATCCTCATCGCCTGGACGGTGTCCTCCCGCGAGTTTTCGACAGTCCCCGTTGCGGCCACGGTTATCTCGTCGGCTTTCTCTCCCACGGACGCTGGGGATACCTTGTCTCGCCGGGAATAGAGTTCGTCCAGGTCGACGTCGACGATCTCCAGCCCCCACCTTTCTTTTACTTTCTCGTAGTCGACGTCGCTGGCAATTAGCCAGTCAGACGGTTGCCCTATAACTCCTAACCTGCTTGAGAATATGACGCTACCAGTTGTAGCGACATTGGCTAGCTGTCTCAGTTGTTCAACGACGTCTTCAGGGTCCCCGTGAATTATCCTTCCCCGGCCGTATTCACTCTTGACCCACGAGAGTATTTCCAGGGAGGCGGGGAGGGAATTGTGGAGCGGTGTAGCGATAAGGTAGACCGGTTGAGGGAGGTCCCGGTAAATTTCCTTGAAATCCTGTTCAGTCCCACCGGTCTTGACGAACACGGCGGTCAAATCGTAGGGACCGAGAGACGCCGAATCCAACTCCTCCGGCTCTAATTCTGTGACCTGGAAGTTCTCCTCCAGTACGTCTCGATAAGGAGAGAGCGTCTCGTCAATCTTTCTCTCCTCGTGGATGGTTGACGAGAGGGATACCAGGGCAACCTTCATTCGGCTCACCTTTTCTAACTATTCTCCTCCCGACGGCAGGTACGGGCTTAAGCGCTGGGCCAGGTTCATCAGGGGCATCGACTGCAGCCATATCTTGCCCGGCCCGGTGAGGGTGGCCAAAAACAGTCCTTCTCCGCCGAAGAACATGTTCTTAACTCCTTTGACCCTGGTGATGTCCATGTCCACGGACGTTTCGTAAAGGCCGATGTGTCCTGGGTCGATCTTAATCGTTTCCCCGCTATCGAGTTCTTTTTCCACTATCTCTCCCGATAGTTCAAAGAAGACGTCTCCGGGACCGCTGAGCTGCTGCATAATGAAACCCTCGCCGCCGAACATGCCGGCCCCCAGCTTCTTCCGAAAGTGTACCGATAGGTCTACGGATGAGGAAGCACACATGAACGCGTCCCTCTGGGCAATGATCTTCTCCCCGCTACCGAGGTCCCGGTGAATTATCTTGCCGGGAAACTCCGGGGAAAACGCGATTTCAGCACCGTTGCTCTGGGCAGAGTAGGTGGTCATGAAGAGCGACTCGCCCGAGAACATCCGTCCGATCCCCTTCATCAGACCTCCGTGTGAATCCGTCTTCATGTCGACGTTTTTTGACATCCAGGACATGCCGCCGCTTTCCGTATACATTGACTCGCCGGAGTCCAGCGTGGCCTCCAGTACCTGTAGGTTATCTCCTCTTATTTCAAACTCCATTATTTATAGCACCTCGTGTGTGTTGTTGTGTTGTGATCTTGGTCAAAAGTTAAGTCAGTGAAATATTAGACCGTATTAATATAACACTGCGGGCGAAATCTCGCAAGATGACGCAAATTGCGGGAGTCCCTGCTCTGAGTATCATTGGCAGGGAAAACACTACGAAAAGGCTCCAGGGTAGACGCTGCGCTCGAGGAAGTCGTCGATAAGTCGATTTGTTTCCTCCGGGTTGGTGATCTGAGCCTGATGGTCGCCTGAGATGAGGTGAGACTCGGCCTCGGGGATCATCTCCTTCAAGTCTTTCGTAACCTCGGGAGAGACGAGTGGGTCGTCCTTCCCGTGGATCAGCAGGGTCGGGACGTTGACTCCTCTGGCTGCCCAACTCACGTCCCACTCGAGCACGGCCTCCAGCCTCAACCGCAGGGCTTGCCGAAACCTCCGCGAGGAGCTGAAGTAGTAGCGAGAACCGGCGATCAAACCAGTGTTTTCCAAGCCCTCCGAAGGACCGTCAGCTCCCAGAGGTGGTAACTCCTCGAGTAACCTGGTTAACAGGCGGATAAGGGGGATTCCGTGGTTGAGCGCCCGTCCATAAGCTGACCGACTTATGTTCTCGGCCGTATCGAAGAGTGGAGCGATGAGGACCAGTCCGTCGACCTCGTCCGGGTGGTGGTAAGCGTAATACTGTGCAATCATCGTACCGGAGGACTGGGCGACGAGAGTGAACCCTTGGGGCTTAATGGATTCCGTAAGCGCCTTTAGGTCATCAACGTAGCGTTCCAATGCGTAACTCTCCTTCTTAGTGGGCATAAGCGATTCTCCGCAGCCTCTCTGATCGTAAACCAGGGAGCCGATCCCCTTACCTCCGAAGTATTCCCGCTGTCGTTCGAAGCCGTTGATGTCGCCACCATGACCGTGTTCGTAGACGATAAATGGACTCCCCGGGGTCTTCCTGTAATGAATCGCTCCACCGTCTCTCTCCAGGTAACCTTCGCTCGTGCTCATGGCTTACCTCCTGTACTCCGCGAAAGTTTCTTTGCCCCGTCAAACATTGCCTTACTTGCCCGATTTCTACCGACAAAGTATAGCTGAAAACCAGGCCCCGGGAAAACCGCCGGTTGGCTCTCCCGAGACTGGTTGTCGCGGGCCATTTACGGTAATTTATTTGTATATCGGCAAGATTTTTGTAATATGATGAAGGTTAAATTGAGGTGGTTTGATGTCTGGAATCGTCTTCATTAATACTAACGCCCTTCCGAAACTGCGGAAGTTCTACAGTAAGAGGCTGGGTGCGGATGTATGGAAGGATCAGGGCGACTGCGTAATCTTTGATCGTGGTGGCTTTCGGTTTGCCTTCTGTGAACGCGAAGGCTCACCGGAAACGTGTGGTGTCCTCACTTTCCTCTACGACTCTATAGAAGAGGTGGACGAAATATACGATGAACTGAAGGACGTGGCCACGAGCCAACCGGTCTCGCGGGAGCCGGAATATTCGATATATCAGTTTTACGCGGAGGACCCCGAGGGTAGGAAGATAGAATTACAGACGTTTCTTGAAGAGTGACGTGAAGGTCCTGGTTAGCCTGCTGGAAAGTGCAGGCAATGATTTTTTTATTAAGGGAGGGAAAATTGTCAGAGATTGATCCCCTGAAGAAAAAGCTGAGAGAAATTGGATTTCTTGACAGCACGAGCATGACCCTGCGGTGGGACCAACAGACTTACATGCCGGACGGGGCTGCTGAGTTCAGGTCCAAGCAGAAATCGTTTATCGACCAGTTGATTCACAGGAGGTTAACGGGCAGGGAGTTCGAGGGAGTTCTCGGTCAGTACGTGGACCTGGAGTCAGGAGAAGTCCTCGACGATGGCCTCTCCAGGAGGTCGCGGCGGGCGCTTGAAGAGACCTTCCGTGACTACGACAAGGCGAGGTCGTTGCCCACGGAATTCGTTGGAAAGCTCTCCGAGGCCGGTTCCCGGTCCGTCCAGGCATGGCATAAGGCGAAGGAGGAGGACGACTTCGAAATCTTCCTCCCCCACCTGGAGGAGATGGTGGGGTTGAGCAAGAAGAAGGCGGAATTTTTGGGTTACGAGGAGGAGCCGCTGGACGCGCTGATTGACTACTTCGAGCCCGGAATGACGACAGCAAAACTCAAGGAAATATTCCGACCGGTCAGGGAAAGGTTGACCGATTTTACGGACCGATTGGCCGCGGCCGACGATCCCGTAGATGACGGATTGCTTACTGGTGACTTTCCTGCCGATGTCCAGTACGACTTTACCTGCGAAATATTAGAGTCGATGGGGTTTGACTTCGACAGGGGCAGACAGGACGAGACAGCTCACCCCTTTACTATGGGTATGCACCCGACGGACACCCGGGTTACGAACAGGTTTGACCCCGAGAGGGTCGTGTCCGCGATCGGCTCCGCGGTCCACGAGGGAGGGCACGGCCTGTACGAACAGGGACTCGATCCAGAGGAGTTTGGCAACCCTCTCGGTCAGGCGGTATCCTTCGGAATTCACGAAAGCCAGTCCCGCCTGTGGGAAAACCTGGTCGGCTCCAGCAAGCCGTTCTGGCGGCACTGGCTTCCCAGGTTAAAGGCACACTTCCCCGGTCAACTTGACGGGGTGGAGCTGGACGAATGGTATGAACTTTACAACAGGGTGGAGCCGAGCTTGATCCGCGTGGAGTCGGACGAGGTCCATTACAACCTCCACATTTTGCTCCGGTTTGAACTGGAGGACGCGCTGATCAACGGGGGAGCGGATCCCGCCCGGGTCCCGGAACTCTGGGACGAGAAGATGGAGGAGTACATCGGAGTTACTCCGGAGAGCGACGCCGAAGGCGCCCTGCAGGACATTCACTGGTCCTGGGGACAGTTCGGCTATTTCCCCAGTTACGCGCTCGGTAACTTCTACAGCGTCCAGATATTCGAGCAGGTCAAGGCGGAAATACCCGACGTGATGGATTTAATCGGCCAGGGAGACCTGCTCCCGATCAAGGAATGGCTAAACGAAAACATCCACGCCTACGGGCGGGAATTTAAGGCCGGCGAACTGATTCGTGAGCTGACCGGAGAGGAGCCAAGCGCGGAACCGTTTCTCGATTACCTGGAGGACAAGTACAGCGAAATATACGGCCTTTAGGTTGCTGGAGATTAGTTGGTCCTAAGGGTGATAGGTTGAAAGTTGAAAAGGCGTTATCGATAGACGAGATTTACAGCCGTGTGGAGGACTACGACCTTGTTTTAACTGCGTCTGAGGCTCTTGCCGATGCGCTCAACAACAGGTTGACCCGGCCACGAATTGGCAAGCTCGCCTACACTCCGCGTTCCCTGGTGGCCAGGGAGTACCGCACTGACGAACTTGCCCGGGAACGTGACCTCTTCCTTTTACTCGTCCACGAACTGGATATCCCCTGGAAGGAGGCGTCATTTTTGCTGGACGAGATAACGAACTACTGGAGGGAGACGGGGGGCTTAGAGGGGTTCTTCAGTTCCTCTGGGCTAGAAAGCGACCTCGTTCGCCGGGTCGTCGGTCTCGTGCGGGGGACAAAAAACGTCTTTGGTGCCATGGAAGACTATCAGGTCAGCGCGGGAACTGACGCTTGCATAGTGGCCCCCTACCAGTTCGACGGGCTGGGTGCGTCGATATTCCCAGAAGGTGGTGACGAATTGCACCTCTTTTCTGAAGAGGAGGTAACCCTGCCGCGGTTCAGGGTGTTCGATTCAGCGAGCCAGCTCGTTGGAGCTACCGCCGACCAGCTTCTCGAATTGGAGCCGGAGGAGGTGGGGATCGTCGTCCATCCCGATAGCGAGTACGACTCGCTGATCAGGTCTCAGCTGAGAGCCCGGAAGGTCCCCTTTCAGGTGGCAGAGAACGTTCAGGACTCCCAGTCCCTGAGGACTTTTCTTATGTATCTAGGGCTCCGGGAGAGGGGAGACAGAATTAAGGTCCGGGACGTGAAACCGGTCGCCCGCGCGCTGGGGATCAAAGTTCCCGTCACGAAGGAAGAAGAGTATCTCGAGGACGCCGAGTCGGGCGCGTCCCGGGTCCTGTACGAGTTGTTTGAAGGCTCCCGGTCAGAAAGCTTTGCCGTAGCTCTCCAGACCCTGGAGGACCGGGGACTCCAGGTCGATAGTAACATACGGGGACTGCTGGACGAACTCCGCATCGCCGATGAGCCCGTAAACGAAGAGGACATGAACAACCTCGAGTATTACCTGGATAGTTTTTCGGTAGAGAGTCGGAGGAGGGACGCGGGAGTTATCCTCGTGGACCCGCGTTCCAGCGCCTTCGTGGACCGTTCGGTCGTCTTTTACCTGGGAATGACGTCACGGTGGGACTCGCGGGTAGAGGAGGAGTCCTGGAGAGACACGGACAAGGTGAGATCGAGGAATAGGAAAAACTTCAACGCTCTGATCCAGAACGGGAACAGGAAACTCTACATGGTCCAGGACCGGAAGTACAACCGCGAGGTGACGCCGAGTACGTACTTCAACGAACTGGACTCGGGGTTCTCCAGGTTTTCTGGAGGCGTTGAGGGTGTCGATTACGAGAGTTACGTCAGGAGCGGGCCAGACGGGAAAAAGTTTTCAACGGACCACGTCCACGAAACCCCCGAACCCGTGACTGCCGTCAGCCAGTCCAGCCTCAATGACCTCGCCTACTGCCCCCGTGACTACTACTTCTCCCGGGTAGTCGAGGAGCCCGACCGCGACTACTTCCGCAAGGGGACGCTCTATCACGACTTTGCCGAGTTCTACGCCAACTTCCCCGACTTCGTGGAGGAAGAGGGGCTGCCGTCATTCGTCGATCTTATGGTTGAGAGGACCTCCTCTATCGTCGACGACGTCCAGCTGGGTAAGCTAAGAACGGAGTTTGAGATCGGCGTTCACGCTATTAGGGGCTTTTTGCGCGAGCGGGAGGTCAGGACCGTCATCGGCCTCGACTACGAGGGTTACTCCAGCAGCGACGGCGAGAACTTTTTTGCTGAGGAGTTCGGGATCCCGCTGGAAAGAAGTTTCACGGAGATGTACTTCAGGGACGAGGACGTGGGGGTCAAGGGGGAGGTGGACGCCCTGTTCGGTTCCGAGGTCGTCGATTACAAGAGCGGGCGAAAGAAGAGTTCGTCGCGGGTGGTCCGCGATTCGAACGTGGATATGGTTGAGGGAAAACCGGACTTCCAGGCCCTCGCCTATATCTCACACCACAGGAAGGTCCATGGAGATAAGCGGATAGTCTTTACCTTCTTTCACTTCTTGCACGACCCCGAGAGGGCGGTAAGGGGGGAAACTTCTGTCGCGGATGGCCTGACGACCGTAACCTACCACCCATATACGTTTCAGGATTTTCTTGGACGGGAGGAAGTCTACGATTACGCCTACAGTTCTAACCGGAAGAAACTCCTGGATGCGCTGGGTAAGGACCTTTTTCTGCAGGTCCTGTCCCGGCTCGAATTCGAGGACGGGGACTTCTACGACAAGGATAGAGCACTAAAGCACAAAGGGCAGCTGGAAGAGTTATGTAAGCCCCACCTGCGGATTGGGCGGGGTGCCGGCTACGATATTACCGAGAACCAATTTGAGAACGGGGTAACGGGAGTCCTCAAGACCTCGTTGAACGGTCTGAGGACGAACAATTACTTCAAGGAGGACGTGGATAAGTTTGAAAGTTACGTCGACGACTATCTGGAGCGGTTGAACTTTTGGCGGAGAAGCCGGTTTCCCGTTGGAGAGAACGACCTGAAGGACGTAAACCACAGGGACCTGATACTGGCGGGTGAGGGTATATGAGCGAAGAACCGGTCGGTGGGCAGGCCCGGTTGATAGACTCGACCGAGGGTATCTACCTCGTCGACGCCGGGGCGGGAACGGGCAAGACGTTCACCATCACGCGGAGGTACGCAAATTTGCTCGACTCGGGCGCCGAGCCCGGAGATATCTTTCTCGCCACTTTTACCGAAAACGCCGCCGACAACATGAAGGAGGAGATCATCAATCACTGCGATTACGACGTATCCGAACTCCGTGATACCCCCATCTCCACCTTTCACGGTTTCTGCCAGAGGCTTATCATAAGCGACGGGTTCGACGTCCCGCTGCGGCTGGGAATAGACGAGCGGATTACGGGGGAGACGAAGACTCTGTCAAACCAGGTCAGGGAGGAAAACGAGTTCCGGGCCTTCTACGATCGGTTCGTCCAGGACCATCCCGAGTACGGTTCCTTTTACCCTCTTGTTTACGACGAGACCGATCTTCTGGAGTTGATCAAGTCCCTGGGGGCGAAGGGAATATTTCCCACGAGCGACGGGTGGTATGGTTCCGGCGGCGACTTGCTGCGGGGCGATTTCCATCGGTTTATGGAACTCGCGGAGGAAGTAAACGAGCCCCTGGAGGGCAAACGGGGACCGAAGAACTCTCGCCTGCTCAACAGGATGAACTTTAGGAACAAGACCTTTCTCCAGGACGTGAGGAAGCGGGGAGAAATACAGTCCGGCAAAGGGGTCGACCCGGCTGTAATCGAAGGGGCGTTTTACGAGGACAGAGATGAATTAACCAGGTTCGTCCACGACCTCTACCTGGGTTACATAGAGTACGCGCTGGGGAAGAATTACATAAACTTCTCTCTTCAGCTGACCTTTGCTTACGCCCTCCTCATGGAGGACCACGATTTACGAAAGGAAAACCAATTTGACTACGTCATGGTCGACGAGTTCCAGGATACCAACGAACTTCAGTTCAAGCTTTCGTTGTTGCTGTCCCGCACGGGCAATATAGCCGTAGTTGGCGACTGGAAACAGAGCATCTACGGCTTCCAATATTCCGCGGTCGAGAACATCACCGAGTTTCACTCCAGGATCAGGAGGTATCACCGAGAGATAAACTCCGACAGGCGGCGGGTCTCCTACGGCGTCGACGATATCGAGAAGATCAACATGACCGACAACTTCCGCTCCTCGCAGAAGATCCTCGACGCCTCCGCACCGGCGTTAACGGTCAGAGGTAAGAAGAAGGAGAAGGTGGAACTCGGCAGAGAGATTACCCCGTTGACGGCCAGGAAGGACAAGGAACTCACGGAGATAAAAAAGTTCACCTCCGAGGAGGAAGTTGACGCCGTCCTGGACAGGTTGATCGAAATAGTGGGGAACGAGGAGTACAGGCTGGACGGGAGGGAGCTAACATACAACGACGTCGCGATCCTGTCCCGTAACCGATCGTTTGCCCAGGACCTGGATAAACAGGCCCGTGAACTAGGGATCCCTGTCTCCTTTGAGGGTGGAGCGGAGGTCTTCAAGACCGACCCGGGGATTGTCCTCCTCGCCTGGATGAGGATACTGGAGGATGAAGGGTCTAGGCGGGGCTGGAGCGTCGTCCTCGACGAGGCCGGGTACAACATCGCTGAGGTGCAGAAGATGATAGACGAAGCGGGCTTCCCGCCCGACGCGCTAGACTTCAGGGACAGGCTCTCTCGAGCCCACGACGTGGGAGAGATAGCCAGGTTGGTCTTCAACAGGTACGGTTACGACAACCCGTTCACGGATGCCATGATCGATGCGCTCCAGGAGGCGGTTGCTACGTCGTACTTGAACACCGGCGAGATCGTCCGCTTCATCGAGGACAACGTCGAACGCGGTGCGACTTACGAAGTCGACAGCGCGAGGAAGGACGCCGCCACGGTTCAGACCATCCACGCGGCCAAGGGGTTGGAATATCCGGCCGTCTTCTTGGCAAACGTCAACCGGGGGAACTTCCCCAGCACGAACTCGGGTGGCTTTCGGATATCGTACGACGACGTCGTTGGTCTGAGGCAAAGTAAGATATACTCCGAGGAGGAGGATTACATTTTCGACAACTTTCCCGCTTACGTGGTCTCCCGGGTCAGGGGCGTAGACTACGACGAAGAACGTAGACTTCTCTACGTGGCCATGACGCGGGCGAAGAGCTACCTATACATCTTTGCCGAGAAGGGCAATGAGAGCACGTTCTTCCAGGACCTGGGCTTCGAGGTCGAGGAACTGTCGCCGGACATCGAGGAGATCGGTTCCCGCGGGGAAGAGGGCGGGAAACTCGAGGTAAAGCCACCCGCCGAGAAGAGGCCGGTAAAGAGGTCAGTCCACAGCGTGATCGACTTCCCCGGCGAGGTGGAACGAAGCGGAGGGAGAGGAGCTGAGTTCGGAACGAGGATCCACCTGTACGCGGAGGACGTCGCTCGAGGCGAGCAAGCGGGTCCGCCCGGGAGCGGAGAGGGTGAAGACAGGAGAAACGTGTACGAGTTCGTCAGTTCGCTCGCCGGGGAACTCCATCCCGAGCAGGACGTGGTGGTTCCCGAAGAGTCAGGAGGCGAGAAGACGGTCTACCACGGGTCCATCGATCTGCTTCACGTGAGAGAGGATAGGGTCGAGGTGATCGACTTCAAGACGGACCTGGACAGGTCGCTTGAGGACGAATACCGCAAGCAAATTGACCTGTACAAGCGGGCAGCTGCTTCACAGTATCCTGATAGGGAGGTCGTCGGGGTGATATTCTACACGGCAACAGGTGAGGCAGTTAAAGTTTAATCGTTCGTCTACCTTCCCTGGACCGACCAGCTCGGGAACTCCTGGTATGCGGCCACCGGTCTCCGCGCCGAGAACCATTATCGAACAGATGGCGGCGTCGTGGGCGTCGGTCCCGGGTCCTACTTCGCGAGGCAAAACGTAGAGCCGGGAGGGATTGCCAATCAAAACTGATACCTGGTACCTCTCTAACGCCGCCAACCCCCGCTCACCCGCCAACCTAAATCCTAATCCCTAAATCCTAAATCCTGACCCCCCCAATTAACCAATTAACAAATCAACCAATTAACCCTTACACTCATCAAACATTCTCAGTTCACCAATCACCCATTAACCCATCAACCCTTTTAAGACAATCAACGCCCCCTGTTTATCGAGGTGGCG
>JAGYME010000028.1 GCA_018400715.1 Candidatus Bipolaricaulota bacterium | reverse complement strand
GCCTCTGCATGACTTCGGCTGTAGCGACGTAATTTACGAGGAACTCGTTCGCCAGGACCTTGTCTTCTGAGAACTCACTTAGGTAGAAACCGTTTACACCGACGAAGGGTTTAGGTTGATTTCCTTCCATGGGTGGGATCATGGCCACGCCGAAGTCAATCCCGGCGCCCTCTATCCCACTTATCGCCCACGGACCTGTCATCCACATGCCGGCGTTCCCTTCCGTGAATAAACTCTGAGAAGTACTGTAGTCGATTCCCTGGGGGATCAAGTCCGTCTCGTACATATCGTCCAGCATCCGAAGACCTTTTAGCGCTCCCTCCGTCGTTAAGCCCAGGTCGTTCGGGTCAAAGCCCCCGTCGTACTTGAATACGTATCCTCCATATGCGCTGATGAATGGATACGTGTGATAGGGGTCACCGGTGCCCGGGTAGACGAAGCCGTATTGCTTCTTTTCCGGATCGGTTAAGTTCTCGGAGATCGTCATCAACTCGTCCCAGGTTTCCGGAGGCTCTTCTACTAACTCCTTGTTGTAAAAGACCGCGATCGCTTCCATAGAGTAAGGTAGTCCGTAGACCTTGCCGTTGTACGTGAACGCCTCCAAACCGACTTCGGTGAATTTTTCTTTCATGTCTTCCGTCATCAATATCGGTTCAAGTAGACCGTTTTGAGCGAACTCTCCAGTCCAGTCGTGGGCTCCAATGAGGATATCCGGACCCTCCCCGGAAGGTGCAGCCTTGTTGAACTTGGACCTAATGTCGTCGTAGCTCATTTGTGATAATTCAACTTGTACGCTGTAATCCTCTTCAAAGTCTTCCGCAATGGGTTTTAACACTTCGTAACGGACCTTATCGGCCCAGATCTCCAAAACTCCCGCCTCTTTGGCGGTGACAGCAAAAACGCTGCCTAAGGCAATTAATAATGCTAGGCTCAATATTAATGTTTTTTTCATGCTTTTCACTCCTCGTATATGTGGGAATAGACTATCGTGAGGTCCTCTTCTGATCCAGATTTTACTACTTGAGAATATCTCCAGTGACCACCCCCTGTTGGACCTTCGGTGGTTGCCTCTAACCTCGTTTTCACGAACCTTCTTTGCCTCTCCCCGTTAGTGAGCCCGGGGAGTACTAGTTGTCTCCGACTTTATAAGGTCTCAGTGTAACGAACTCGTTCTCATTGGCGTCGTAGTTGCCCAAAATTGCCTTCTGGTCTCCGTCCGGGTCAAGATAATCGTACACGTTGGGCGCAAGAGAGGGCTCAGGGCTCCCTCCCCCCTGCCATGTGGACGATTCCTCTCGGACGTCTCTGATATGGTCTCTTCCATAGCCGTCCTGAGATAATATCAGCAGGTAACCTCCCCCTCTGACCTTGGGGACTAGTTCTTTGGGGACTTCAACTATCACCCGGTTCTTCTTCGGGTCAGAGGAGACGTCAACTTTGAACTCGTCCCCTTCTGCGGTCACGAGTTCTCTCCCGTAATCAGGCCAGCCGGTGACTTTTATAAAGTAATCCCAGCCGTATTCCGGAGGAAACTTAACGTTCGCCCCCTGTTTGTAAGTCTCTGTTCTGCCACCATCTTCCACGTCGAGGTAAAGGTTTATAAGCTGGTGGCTAAATCCATATGGTGCAGCCCAGGGGTTAGTCATTGCTCCGAAGTCGAACGTCATAACCCATCTGTTGCCGGCGTCGTAGATCTCGTACTTTCGTAAATCGAAAAGGCCGTCCTGGTCGAAAACGGGTGCATTGGGGTACGTGTACGTACCCGGTCCGACGTCATCTCCGACTGGGTCAGCAAGGGAAACTACCTTCTGGCCCGAGATAGGCTTTGGTATCTTCATTCTGACCGGTTTTTCCGGGACGAGCCGGATTGTTTTTCCGGTCCCCCGCCGTTCTATTCCTAACCTGAGGAAGAAGTTCTCCTCCGGTTCGATTCCAACCGTCTCCAGCGGGAATTGGACCTCGACTATCTCGTCGACTGCAGCTTTTCTGCGCTCCAGGTCGGAAATGTCGCTGGCGAATTTCCAACCTCCACTCCCGTCGGCCTCGTACCGAAATACGTTCCACTTACCGTCCTCACCGACGTCTTCTAGGTGGAGTGCGACAATCTGCGAAGCCCCAAACCCCAGCGGGCTTGACCCATAATTCGTCTTCGAATTGGCGCTCTTTTCTCCGGTGAAATATAGACAAATTGAGACGTCCTCTCCGATCAGTTCCCGTGAGGGTTTCCTAGTGTCGACCCTAACGAAAAAGTTGTTCGGGCCGTATCCGATCCGGACTGTCTTGAACATATTGTCATCTATTTGGTAGTTAAGCGATTCTTTCCACTCGTCCTCCCCGGTTACGGTGCCGTCGACCTCTGGGCTGACCTTCCCCGGCGTCCCGGTAACCGGAGGAACCTTTTCGACGAATAACGCTTGCGGAATATTTTCTTTGGAGGTACCACTACGGCGATAGACGTTGATCAAGTGAGTCTTAAATAGACCATCAAAGGTCTCGTCGTTTCCCGAGTCCTGGTCGGTACCATACCACCAGAACCAATCGCTTCCCTCGGCCGCCTGGAGGGCTTTGGATGATTTCGGTCCTTCCTCGGACGCCCTCTCCACCCTGCGGGCGTCTATTAGCCACCGCCAGGCTCTGTCTTCTTCCGGTTCTCCTCGCCAAGTCGTTAAGTCTCCGGCCCAGGAGCCCGTTGCCAGGTCATGAATCACTTTCGGTTCCTCCTGTCTTTCGTCTAAGTATTTCTCTGGAGTAGTTGTGTTGATCCAATCGGCGTCCCCAAGTTTCTTATATAAAAGCTCCAGGAAACTCCGACCGTTATTCGGGTACTCGGCCATGAACATCCAGTTCTCCCCGTCCAGGGCGATCGTTAAAAGATGCTCATCTGGGTTATCCAGCTCATCATAGATCTCTTTTAGCCTATTGAGTAGGTCGTTTACGGCGTATTCCGTCGGCTTGTTTCCATAGCTTAAACCTATCTTATTCGAGAGGTCGGGTTCGCGGAAGATAACGTTCACCTTTCTCGCTTGGCTAATCACGTGATAGGGTCGGGTCAATTCTGCCAGGTCTACAGTTTTACCCCTGGATTTTTCCAGAACGCTTTCATCCGATACGAACCAGGTGTACCCGGCTTCCGCTACGGGCCCTACGATGGCCTGACTCACAGCCGTCTCCGGGGGCCACAGCCCGGAAGGCTTATGGTCGAATACCTCCTCGTAGCGTTTAACTCCCTCTCTAAGCTGGACGAGGGTATCTTCTTCCCAGGGGTCCTTGTCCACTCCCTCCCAGCCGTCGCTCATGAGGAGCGGGAGGATGGGGTGGTAATATGGACTCGTGATGATCTCACTCCCATTCGCATCAGCTTTTTTATAATACTCGAGCAGGTCGGCACAGATCCGCCGCTGGGCTTCAATAACCCGGATAACGTCTTCACGTGAGTAGTTCTTTCTTTCCCGGAGACTTGCTAGTCCGTATTCCTCGTGCAGCCTTGGGCTAATTTGCCAGAGGAAGAAGAGTGCCGCCAGATCGGTTATTTCCTCGTCGGTTAGAGCCCTCTTCTCGCTGAGACTTTTTAGTTCGCTGTACCGGGCCGAGTAGTAGGGATCATCTCCGTCGTCATCGAGCGGATATGGGTTGAGCCAGAAGAACTCCTCTTCGATTTTTTTTCTTTCCTCCTCGGTAAGTTGGCCCGGTGGAGTGAGGGCTAGTTCCAGGTGGGGATCCGACGCGCCGATGTATTCGAAGACGCCACCTCTTTTCATTTCCTCGTTAGATATCTCCCCGTAATCGGCGATCTGGTCGATTAGAGAAGGAACCAGGTTGAACGTTACGTCGATCCCGGGATATTCGTTTAAAATAAGGGGGCTATCAAAGTATTCCTGAACGGCATGGACCCTTGCCCACGGTAGTCTATATGTACCGGTAGCAGTATCCTTGTAAAGCGGTTGGTGTTGATGCCAGATAATTGCCAGGTTGAGTTTTCTGGATTCTTCGGCGCTCGCGTTATTCGGCAGGAAGAAAACTACAACTAAGAAAAAAAATAGGACTGTTACCGTTGCCTTGAGGAAAGACTTGAACATAGAAATCAACCCTCCTTTTCCTCCAAGGTTGTCATCATTTCTTTTCTTCGCCCATTTCAGACTAACCCTTCCTTTCCTGTCCGGGCCGTCCTTGTTTTCCCTTTCCTGCCCGTCAGGGGAAGGCTAAAAAAGTTACGTACGGGTAATATCGCCGCACCGAGCAACCACGCCTTCTTGCCGAGTTCGGCGGTGACGATCTCGAGTCTTCGTGCCTCCTGGGGGAACGAGTGATTGAGGATTTCCTCCTCCATTGAAGAGATGAAGAACTCCGCGGCGTCCAGTCGTTCTCCGCCGAGGACTACGGCCTCGGGGTTCAACGTGTTCACGAGGTTCTTTATCCCCAGGCCCAGGTTATGCCCCATACGATTAAAGATATCCCGGGCAAATTTATTCCCCTCTTTTGCCTCAGCGACCAGGGTGCTGATTCTTTTATCTCCGAACCCCCTTTTGTTCATCTCGTTGACGAGGAAGTAGTCGGAGGCAAGTGCCTCCAGACACCCCCTTTCCCCACAGCGGCACATGGGGCCATCAGGATTCAAAGTAGTATGACCTATTTCGCCCGCACCGCCGATAGAACCTCTATACAGGGAACCGTTTATGACTATCCCCGCTCCGACACCTTCGCCGACGGTGACACAGAGGAAGTCCCTATAGTTTTTTCCTGCGCCGAACCAGCCCTCCGCGAGGGTGAAGGCGTTAACGTCGTTGTCGATCAATACGGGGACCGAGAGCTCTTCCTCTAATGGTTTTCCTAATTTGCTCCGTTCCCAGTTAAGTATGGGGCTGTAGATGATCTCCCCCGAGTCGGAAATAAGGCCCGAGGCGCCAATTCCTACACCGATTACGTTATATTCCGACTCGTAGTTTGTCACCTCGTTCTCGATCAGTTTGATAACTTCCCCGCTGGAAGGCACCTCCTCGAAGTGGGTCTCCCGCCTGTCGATTAAGTTGACTCTGAGGTCGAAGAGGCTCGTCAAGACGAAATTCTTTTCTATCTTTACACCGACGACCTGGCCGTAATTTCTGTTTATGTCAATTAGGGTGGGCTTGCGACCTCCGGTTGATTGACCCTCGCCAACTTCCTCGACTAAACTTGATTCCAGGAGTTTCGCGGTGATGTTCGATACGGTAGCTTGTGTAAGTCCCGTTTGTCTGGCTAGTTCGGCCCTCGAAGTCTTGCCCCGATTGAAGAGGACAGAAGTTATCGCTCTGGTATTCAGGTTTCTCATCAGTTCTCGACTGACTGTGGCCAGGTCGTTCGGTCCTGTTAGGTCTACCATTCTATCACCAGAGCTTGACGAGGTAATCGACTTACTTAATTAATTAACTAAAGTTAGTTTAGGGGTTTGTGAACGCTTTGTCAACTAAAGATATCTCTTTAGTTAATTTCTTTGAGTTCAAGACTAAGAGAGGGATTACACGCCGAATTTTCTATTTGCCGAAGTTGATTTGATCCAATAAAATTTGTTGGAGAGCAGAAATGCAGCTCTCAGTAGAGGAGGTAACATATGTCGAGACAGATTTTGAGAGTAAACGTTAGTGAAAACCAGATCGATTACGAAGAGGTCCACGAGGAGTACGCCGCGCTTGGTGGTAGGGGACTGACCTCGCAAATTGTTTATGACGAAGTAGAGCCCACCTGCAACCCGCTGGGCCCACATAATAAACTCGTATTCGCTCCCGGTATAGTTACGGGGACGGTGGCCCCGACGTCGGGACGGATATCAGTAGGTGCGAAGTCCCCTCTTACGGGAGGTATAAAGGAAGCGAATGCAGGGACGGACTTCGCCCAGAGACTTGCCAAACTCGGGATTAAGGCAATCATAGTGGAAGGTGGACCGGTAAAATCTGGGTATAAAGCCCTTAAGTTAGATAATAACGGTGCCGAACTCGTCGACGCCGAGAAGTGGTCGGGAAGAGGACTTTACGATGTTTACGAAGAAATTGAAGAAGAGATTGGAGAGGAAGTAGGTATCGCCGGTGTCGGGATCGCAGCCGAGCTGTCCGGGAGTAACTCCGGCATAGCCTTTAACGACATGGAAGGTATGCCCAGCCGTTACGCGGGACGGGGTGGACTGGGTGCAGTTATGGCTACGAGAGGATTAAAGTTCGTCTTTGTCGACGACGAAGGGGCTCCGGGTGTAGAGATAGAGGACAGGGAGACCTTCGACCGTGGACGGAAGAAACTCGCTGATGCGTTGACTTCCCACGACGTAACGAAGCCCGGTGGAGCGTTAAACAGTTACGGCACGGGAGTACTGGTCAACATAATAAATGAGGCGGGAGGGTTTCCCAATAGGAACTTTTCCCGTGGGTCCGACGATAGGGCATCAAAGGTTTCAGGTGAGATGAAGGCCGAAGAGATAGAGGAAAGGAAAGGTCAGAGGCCACACAGGTGCAGCCCCGGATGCGTAATTGGCTGTTCAGAAACCTGGACGAAAGAGGACGGAGAGGACCCAATGGGAGTTATCGAGTACGAATCGGTCTGGGCTCTTGGACCCAACTGTGAAATCTATGACCTGGATACTATTGGTGAGTTAAACCGGCAATGCAACGACATGGGAATGGATACGATAGAGGCCGGCAACACAATAGCCGTTGCCATGGAAGGCGGAGTTGCCGAGTTTGGCGACGAGGAAGCAGCGCTGGGGATGATGGACGAGATCAGGGAAGGTACTCCTCTGGGCAGGATTCTGGTAAACGGCACGGAGTTTACGGGCAACGCTTTTGGGGTGACCCGGATACCGACCGTTAAGGGCCAGGCGATGCCGGCCTACGACCCTCGGGCGATAAAGGGAATAGGCACTACTTACGCCACAACCCCTATGGGGGCCGACCACACCGCGGGTTATGCTATCGCGACGGAGATAATGGGTGTGGGTGGAGACCTTGACCCATTAAGTCCCGAGAAGGCCGAACTGTCCAGGAACCTTCAGTACAGCACGGCCGTAATTGATACCACCGGCCACTGCCTGTTTACTGCGTTTGCCGTTCTCGATATCCCCGAAGGCCTTGAAGGAATGGTCGAGGAGGTAAACGGAGTCCTCGGAGCTGACCTAACCGTAGACGACATACCTGACATTGGCGAAAGTATAATTGACCTGGAAAAGGAGTTTAACAAGAAGGCTGGGTTTACCAAAGAAGACGACCGGCTACCTGAGTTCATGAGGGAGGAGGAACTTCCTCCGCACAACGACGTCTTCGACGTACCCGACGAAGTGCTGGACAAGGTACTGTCGTAAATTCTTCGACGAATCCACAGGATAAGTTTGATGGAAATCAAAGTTAAGTTTTTCGCTAGCTTCCGTGACAAGGCGGGGGTCCCGGTTACCAGGACCTCCGCCCGTAACGTCCAGGAGTTGTTCAATGAGGTGCTTGAGGACTACGAAGGACTACGGGGACATATACTTACCGATAGCAGTTCCGACTTCCCGTTAAAAAAAGGCGTTACCGTTATGGTCAACGGCAGGAACATACGTTTTTTAGATGGGTTTTCCACGGAGTTAGATGATGGTGACGTCGTCGCTATTTTTCCTCCCGTGGGGGGAGGTTAAAAATGTCGATTACCGTCAAGCTCTACGGAGACCTCAGGGACCTGGCGAGCCGGAAGGACTCCATGACGGAGAGTATCGGACTTTTAGAACTGGATGACTTGGACGCTCCGGCTGACGTTTCACAGCTGCTGAACGTACTTGGTCTACGGGAATCCAAGGTAAGTCATATTTTCGTGAATAGGAAGTACTCGTCGACCACTAAAAAGGTTAATGACGGGGATAGGGTGGCTCTATTTCCCCCGGACATGGGTTTGCTGTACCACTGGTACTTCACGAAAGAAGGGTAGGGAAAGTTTCAATTCGGGAAATAAAGGACAGGCTTCCTCGGGTAGATTGAGGAAGCCTGTTTGATCAATTGTATTTGTTCTTGAGAAATCCTCTAGCTACGGAGTTTCTACCGGTAGCCCGGCGTCCTTCCACGCGGTAAATCCTCCGGCCATGTTGTACGCTTCTGTGTATCCAAGGGTGTGGAGTACGGCAACGGCGTAAGCCGCCCTGGTCCCGGCCTTGCAGTAGACATACATCGTGGTTCCTTTGTCTTCCGGCAACTTGTCCAGGTTCTTGGCTAGCTCGCTTAACCTGATCGTGTGGGCGTCCGGGATAATTCCGGCCTCTACCTCGGAGGGAGTTCTCACGTCGAGGATGTAAAGGTTAGGCCTGACCATCCTCTGTGTGTTGACCTCGTCCGGCTGGACGACGTAAAATCCCTGTTCGTGAACGTCGTGTAGGAAGGAATCAACTGCGTCAACGACTGCGCTCTCCTGGGCGGTTACTACGACCGCACCAGTTACCAGCATGCTAGCAATTACGACTAAGATCGATAGTGATTTTCTATTTAAAGTCATTGCACACCTCCAATGTGCTTTGTCTAATAATTGTTTAGTCTAATGACCCTGACCGGCCATGAGCAGTACGAATCTTATACCAACGCCTCCGAAGAGCGATAAGAGGGCGATTATCTTCGTCGTCCCCCATATCCTCCTTCTCTCCGACAGCAGCCACCAGGTCCCCATCAAGGCAGGGACACCAAATCCAAGTCCAACCGTCAACCACCAGATCAGTCCGAAATTGCTTAAGAGGTTGGATAAGGCCCCTCGGACGAGATAAGTACCCGCGTACAGTTCTCCAATGTACAACCCGAGCATTACTGCAGCGGCGATGGTGGAAATTGCGAGCACCCAGGAAGGGACCTTTTCACCGGCATTGAAAAGCTCCATAAACCCACCTGCCATGGCAAGTGCTGACGCGAAGAACATCGGTGCCAGTATCATCGAGGACCAGAGTGGTCGAGCTGCGCTGCTGGTGGAAAACATGGCCCCAGTATAGCTAGTTACCGCCAGGGACAGAAAAATCAACGCCGAGGCGAGCCAGTTCTCAACCTTTCCTTCAAGTTGCTTCGGGGGTCTGATAAAGCCAATGAACACGGCTATGTAAATAACTGCGACCACTCCGGACAACAACAGGGACCAGGAGCCCCAGCTAATTGCCGACGTTACCCTAAAGTTTAAAAACAGCCAGAACACGCTCCACCTGCTGGTCAAGTCCAACCACAAGGCGAGAAGGTCAAGACCAAGTACCGGAATGGAGGTAAATATCGCCGCGTGGGCCAGACTCTCCTTTTTTAACAGGTGAGCCAGTCCGCCGAGGCCGATGAGACCTCCGACCATTGCCGATAGGACGAAGTGCAGCCCGACCGGCCAGTGCCACAGGCCAATATCATTTGCCGCTGCCAGGTCCATTAGTGAGTCACCTCCGTGAGTTCCTCGTTGAGGTAAAAGAACTTGGGTTCGGTGCCCGCTTCCTTCTTAGGTATCGAAACGCGGTTGTCGCTCAGTGCCTTGTTGATATCGCTCCTGGGGTCGTCGAGGTCACCGAAGATTCTTGCTCCCGTAGGACAGGTCTTTACGCAGGCCGGTTTCTCTCCTCTTTCCACCCGGTGGAAGCAATAAGTGCACTTGTCCGCGTATCCCCCGTCCGGGTTAATAAACCGGGCATCGTACGGGCAGGCTACCATGCATGCTTTACAGCCTATACACTTCGTGTAGTCCAGCCTCACGAGTCCGTTATCGTCGACGTAACTTGCCCTGGTAGGGCATACGGCGACGCAGGGGGCGTTGTCACAGTGTCTACACTGTTCGTGGCGGAGTTCTATCTTCGGGTCGGGAAAATGGCCCTGCTCTATCTCATAGGTCACCAGCCTGAACTTCCCCTCCGGGACTTCGTTCTCAGCCTTGCATGCGACGACACAGGCGCCGCACCCCACACACTTTTCCAAATCTACTGCCATCGCGTATCTTGCCATAATTGATATCCTCCTCAGGTAATGAACTTAACAAAGTTGACCCGCATGCCGGCCACACCCGATATCGGATCGAGTTTGTATTCGCTCTCGAGCGCGATATCGCTCGCTCCCTTCTTGTCCTGAATCGGCATTTCGGGAGTATTGTGACCGAAGCCGTGGACCATGTAAACGCAGTCCTCTCTTATCCTTTGAGTTGACTTTACCTTGATCCGGTTGGACCTTATGCCGTCCTGGTTTTCCAGCACCACGTATTGACCCTCGGACAGGCCGAGCCTATTTGCTGTGTTAGCGTTAATCCAGACGGCGTTTTCGTCCTCGATTTCCGACAACCAGCGGTTGCTCTGGGTCCTGGAAAACGAGTGGACCGGAGACCTTCCGTACAGCAATCGGAAGTAACCGTCGGGGGAATCGTTGACCGGTTCGTATTGAGGCACTGGGCCGAGGTCGTGCTCCTCGAGCCGCTCCGAGTAAAGCTCAATCTTTCCGCTCGGCGTGTTGAAGGGGGGTTTTTGTCCCTTAGAGACGTAATCTGTTAAGTACGGCTTGCTCAGCTGTGGTTGCTTGACCAGCCCGTTCTCTTTCATGTATTCTAGGTCAAGTCCCAGAGTCCCCAGGCGCTCGTCGAGATATTCCTCGATGTTCTCAAACGGAAAGTATTTACCCAGTCCCAGCCTCTCTCCGAGCTCTTTGGCTATCCACCAACCGGGCTTGGACTCGTACATCGGTTTAACTGCCGGTTCCCTGAAGCTGATATAGGGCGTGTCCTTTCCGTGTATGGTCTTTAAGTCGCTGTACCGTTCCAGGTATGTGGTTTCCGGTAGGATTACGTCGGCCCACATGACGTGTTCTTGTGGAAGGATGTCTACAGCGAGGTAGAAGTCGAGGTTTCTTAGCGCCTTCTTCGTCCGTTCCTTGTCCGGGACGGAGTGGAATAGGTTTGTCCCATCAGCGATCAGTCCCTTGATCGGGTAGGGCTTTTCGGTAACCATAGCCTCTATGACTTCGGGCTCTGCCAGGCTACCGTAAAGGAACTTCTTCCCCTTTTCATCCGCCCGCGGCCTGACGCCTTCAGGGAGGGTGTCAGAGCCGAGGCCTCCACCCCCCGCACCACAGCCGCCGCCGGCACTCTCCAGCTTCATCGGTGGGTATTTATAATCTCCCAACCACGGAGCTGCAGCAAAGTAGAATCCGCCTTCACGTCCGTAGTTACCCAGAAGCGCATTCAGGATAAACAGGGCCCGTAGCCGTTGCGTGTCGTTGCCGTACCAAGAAGTGTGTCGGTTCGGCGGTACGACGGAGTGGGGCCGATACCGTGCCAGCCCACGTCCTACGCGTCTGATAAGGCCAGCGTCCAGGTCGGTAATCTTACTCGCCCACTCGGGAGTGTAGTCCGTGACGGCTTCTTTTAGCTCCTCGAACCCGAGCGCGTACTTATCTATGTAGTCTTGGTCGTAGTTGTTTGTGGAGATCAACAGGTTGATCCAGGCCAATAGCAGAGCAGTATCGGTCCCCGGCTTAATCGGTAACCACCAGTCCGCCTTGCCTGCGGCGGTAGAATAGCGGGGATCGACGACCGCTAGTTTGGCTCCGTTGCTAAGTGCTCCCATGAAGTCGTTCATCAGGGTGTTGTGAGTGTTTTCACCGATGTGGTTTCCGATCAAGACGATGAACTCGGAGTTCTCCCAATCTATGGGCATGTGTTCACCTACCGGTCGGCCGAATGTCAGCTTTGATGCTATCTCTCTTGCGCCCAAACAGAGGGAATGAGCTGGCCCCCCTGAGTTGGGACTCCCCCACGCTGCCGCTATGTGACTAAACCAGGCTCCGCTGCTGGTATGGTTCAACCAGGCTATCGACTCCGGACCTCCGTATTCCTCGCTGATCCCTTTGAGTTGTTCGGCCGTATAATCAAGTGCTTCTTCCCACGTCGCCTCGCGGTATTTCCCCTCCCCACGATCTCCGACGCTGATGAGGGGTTTTTTGAGTCGGTCGGGATTGTATAGCTGCTGAACTCCGGCCTGCCCTCGGGGACAAAGGTGGCCCTGGCTGGTTGGGTCTTCCTCGTTTCCATATAACTTAGCTACTCGTCCGTTCGTCACTTCCGCTTTGACCCCGCAAGACCAGTAACACATCTCACAGTAGTTGAACTTGGTTGTCGTCTCCTCCTGCCACCAGAAATTAGGTGCTGCCCTCACCTGAGGCGTCCCTAACTTTGACACCCCGCTGAAAGCCAGTGCACCTATCGTTCCCGCTGATAGTTTTAGAAAGTCTCGACGACTAAAATCTGGCATTAGAATAAACCTCCTCGGCAATAATGGCCTATCGAATTAACATCCATCATCTAATTCCTCTTCGAGAAATTTTTTATCTTCGTTGAGCCCTAACTCAACCCATTTTGACAGGACCTTAAAAAACAAAAGATCAGTTTCTTTTCGTACACGGTCCGCAAAAGTAGGAAACCACCTTAGCAGGTGTGCGGTGAGAAAGTTGTAGGAGGCCTTCAACGCACCTTCTCCTTCGACCTCCGAGAGTTTGTGAAGGAATTCCAATTCGGCGGCGACGTGGTCGGGCAGGTCTTCGTAGTCTTCGTTCTTGACCAGGCCTGAACTGGAGTAGAGTTTTGCTACTTCCCTCGTCGTACTGCTCTGTAGTTTTCCGTCAACGTGCATCGATTCATAGGGATGAACTCGTGGCCCACCCAGGTCGGAGACGAACAAGCTTACGTACTCGGCCTGCAGTGTCGTGAGATAGTCATCCGGGTCCTCTTCCGCGAAGGAATCGGCTAACTCCTCGATTGCGCCGTCTTCCAGGCCAAGGTCCCGGGAGAACCTCTTCATTCCTTCAAAGAATAGGCCTGATTCAAGTTCACTTAGGAGGGGTTCCTTCGGTGAGTTAAACCCGACCGCAGCGTACTTGTAGAAGGCTTTCCGCCAGTCTTCCATCGTACCCTGGTTAGAGTTCTTCCCGTCTTCGTTATCGTTTGAAGTCATCTCTTTTGACATAAAATAGGTTCACCAGTGCCCGTGATTTGTTTTCGCTACGTGGTAGAACTTCCCATAGTTGTACTTGTGTATTCTTTCACAAATTCATAATAACTCAAGGAAAAATTTTTTTCAAGTGGATTATTAACAGTACTTCGTCAACTATTCGTAGCCCTGAATGGGGTTTCAGGATTCGCTCGTGGACTGGTGTTAGTTGTTCCCGATGAAAAAGACAAGCCATCCCAGTTCACTTGTCAGGTCCATCTGTACAACCTCAATCTCTTTAGGCAGGTTCAGCAAGGTAGGGGCAAAATTGATGATCCCTCCTACGCCTCGATCTACAAGACAGTTAGCTACCTCTCTTGCGTCAACCGGGTCCACGGCAATAATGCCGATATCGATTGGCTCTTCTACCGTGCACTCTTTTAAGTCGTTTAGATCATGTACGGTAACCCCGTGAACTACGTTTCCAACGACGTTCGGATTGCTATCGAAAGCTGTCACGATGTTAAACCCTGAATGGTTAAAGTCCAACAGGTCCATGATGGCGCAGCCAATATTACTGATGCCGGCAATTGCGATATTCCAGGTTCTCTCAAGGTTCAAAATAGATTCTATTTCTTTAAACAGGCGCCGGAGGTCATAACCGACTCCCCGAGTTCCGAAGTCACCAAAATAAGATAGGTCCTTTCTGATTTGTGTTGGTTTAATGCCCAAGTATTCGGACAGCTCAGTGGAGGAGAGCGTGTCCTTGCCGAGAACGACGAGCCGGTTGAGGCATCGATAATATATTGGCAACCTCTTAATTGTCTCTTTTGGAATCTTTTGCTCTTTCATATCTGGAAATTTATGTGTTTGTTATCACAATAAATAATAACGGGGCATCAAGAAATTTCAAATAGAATATTCTGAACCTTGGCGGAAAGTTAAGAGAAGAGGTGGAGGAGACTTGTTACCCTGGAATAGAACTTTGAATCCTTGATCGTCTTGCCGTAGATCTTCGCGCCCTTGGATAGAACCGCAGCCAACCTTCTTGGGCTAAAGGCATTCGCCCAATCCAGCTCCCCTCGGTCGATCGTCAGGCGGTCGTCCAGTTCGTTAAGTGAAGCCTTTAGTTGTTCGGTCCCGCCATCCCCGCCCTTTTCTGCCAGGGAGATCATCTCCCTGGATACGTGAATCTTATCCTCAATCTCCTTAAGCTTACGGTCCGAGATAATTCCCGCTCGTTTCTTCATCCTCGCAAACTCGATCCCAGCTGAATAACTGAGGTCGACTATGTCTGATTTACTCAATCTATTCGTCCGATAACTCAGGAAGTCCTTCCAGGTAACCCCATTGGCAAGGAGGTTATAATGGTCGGTCAACGTCTCCGCGTATTTTTCGTAACCGTAAAGCTCAGGGTACTCGAATCCGAGAGAACCGGGGTCAAGGAAGGGGCTATAGGGAGATATAAACGGCATCAGGTACCCGTCGGGGTATTCCTCGAGAAGGGAAGATGCATAGTCGATCGTGGTCCGGACCGAATCTCTATCCTGGTCCCTCAGACCTATCATGAAATAAAGGTCAAATTGATTACTGCCCGCTTCCAGCCCTCCTGCGATTGCCTCTTCCAGCTCATGGTTAGAATATTTCCGCCCTGTCTTATTGCGAATTTCTTCCACTCCTGATTCCGGGGACATTTCCACGCTAAAGTCGTCGACCGCGTCACCAATTGCCTGGAGGAAGTCGGGCGTAGGAGGGTTAAAGAACTCGAAGATAATCGGTATACTTATATTTTTATCCGCTAGAGAAGAGAGAATCTCTCTTCCGTACTCTTCATCGGGTGAACCGAGGTCACCAATAATGAATGCCGGTGACCGGTATTCCTGAACTTTGAGGATATCCTCTACGACCCGGTCGGGGGAGCGAAGCCCGACTCTATTTCTGTTACAGATGGTGCTGTAGGAGAAGCTTGAACCTCCGCACCCCGCGCAGTTGTTGTCGCAACCCTTGCGGGTCAGTACGGCCATTATCGGTCTGGATAGAAACTCGTAGAACGGCAGAATGTCGAGGTTTTTATACTTGAGTACGTTGCGGTAGACCAGGTCGTAGTCAAGGGAAAAGGAATCTATGTCCCCGGGGACCGCGGAAAGTTCGTTAACGACGACCTCGCCTCCCCGCCTGTAACTCAAGTTCGAGACGGCCTCGTATTCACCTCCCCCGGTTAGTGACTTCATTAGGTCGACAAGGGGGAACTCGACCGAATCTCCTCTGAGAACGAAGTCAAACGAGTCGAGGTCCCTGAGGATTTCCTCGTGATAATAGCTTGCGGAGAGGCCGCCTGTAATTACCGGGACGTCCGGGTGAACTTCCTTACAAGTCCGAGCGAGCTCGACCGCTCCATGAACGTGAGGAAGCCAGTGGAGATCGATGGCGAATGCCTTAGCGTTCATCTTGCTAAGGTATTCTCTTGGAGAAAAAGAGGAGTCTTGCAGCATACGCAGTGCGATGTTAACAATACGGACGTTAAACCCGTTTTCCTCCAGAGCGGAAGCAAGGGAGACGAAACCGATCGGGTACATTTCAAATACCGACTTCGAGGGGACGAGGTCGTTCATCGGCCCCCAGAGAATTGGCCTTTCCCGAAAGTCAAAAATACTTGGAGGGTGGAGAAATATTATGTCGTCGTGCATTTTTTCACGTCCGTATTTGTGATTAAGCAAAGCAAGGTAATATTAGCCAGCAGTACTGCGTGAAACAACCCGGACCATTGCCGGGCTGGCCGGGGTGGTTACGTGGAGTCCCCCCGCGGTGTCACCACGACCCGACGCTTACTCGGACGGGCTTTGCGTTACCGGCGGCAGGTGCCTTGTTCATAAGTTAACGATCCAGTAAAATTCACGGGTTTGATAGAATATATCATGATAACTGTCAACTCTAATGCGAGGGACGATTCTGCTTCCGAAGGCAATTTTTCCACATCAAAAGACCGGGTAAAGCAGGTCTTTTCAGGGATAGCCGGAGACTACGATAGGGCCAATAGCTTCATTTCCTTTGGCCAGATCGGCCGGTGGCGGAGCCGTCTTATCTCTGAAATCTACTTTCAGTCCGGTCAACGCGTGCTGGATCTGGGGTGCGGTACCGGGGTACTGACAACCGGTATTGCCGAGCGACTGGACAGCGGTGAAGTCATTGGTGTTGACCTGTCGCCGGAGATGATCAGCCAGAGGAAGGACGAGAACGACGGTGGTGAAGACCTCTCCGTGGAGTTCGAGGTGGGAGACGCGACTTCTCTCGACTTTGATACGGGTTACTTTGACGTAGTAACCTCCGCTTTCATGTTGCGAAACGTTGACAACCTGACCGCCGCGATCTCGGAGATGCGAAGGGTCGTTAAACCTGGTGGTCACGTATTTACGCTCGAACTGGCCAAGCCGAAGGCGGCCGTGTTCAGGCCAGTATACTTTACCTATTTTAATCACGTACTTCCCTGGGTGGGGAAACTTATCCACGGCAGTCGTGATCCGTACTACCACCTGACCACCTCGTTGAAGAGGTTCCCAGACCAGGACAAGCTGGGGCGATTGTTTGAAAGAGTTGGCCTCCAGGACGTAAGCTACAAAGAGCTAACTTTCGGAATTGCGGCGATTCATTCTGGAGAAAAACCGAAAGGGTGAAAAAATGACATTTGTCGATCAAGTTGTAAGCCCGATAAAAGAGGACCTCGACGAGGTCGAGGAGGAGTTAACCTATTTAGTTACCACCAAGCTGCAGCCACTTACGGATAGTTCGCTGTATCTGTTAAATTCGGGTGGCAAACGCCTCCGGCCAGCTCTGGTGTTGCTATCTGGGAAACTGTTTGATTACAAGTTGTCTCAGCTGAAACCCTTAGCGATTGCCGTCGAATTAGTCCATATGGCTTCTCTTATCCATGATGACATCATCGACAACTCAAGCCTCCGCAGGGGTAATCTCCCCGTCAACTACAAGTGGAGCAACAAGGTCGCAGTCCTTTCAGGAGATTTGCTCTATACGTTTGCTGCTAATTCGCTGACTGAACTTGAGGACAGTGAGTACCTTACACACCTCCTCCAGGCCGCCCTGGCCATGACGCGCGGACAGGCCTACGAGTTGGTAAACAGCGGGGATCACGGACTGTCGATAGATCAATATTTAACACGGGTGCGGCAGAAGACTGCCCTGCTTATGTCGAAAAGCTGCCTTCTCGGCGCTAGAGCGTCAGGAGGGGAAGTTGGAACTCAGGCGAAACTGGAAGGTTACGGGCTTAACGCGGGCCTCGCCTTTCAAATAATGGACGACCTCCGGGACCTGTTTGGAACTAAGGAGAAGTTGGGCAAAGAACCGGGAAAAGACCTCAAGGAGGGTGTCCTGACGTTGCCGATAATAATTGCGATAAACAGGTCGGAAAAGAGTTCCCTGCTGGAAAGACTTCTCGACAAGGAAGAGCCTTCACGTGATGAAATCGATCGCGGGATCAAATTAATTCAAGAGTCCGGGGCGATCCGTGTTGCCTTGAAGTACTCGGAAAAGTATGGCAGACGAGCTTTGGAATATCTGTCAGAAATGAAAAATAGTCCCGCCAGGGACTCGCTCGTCGCCCTCGCGAGGTACCTCGGCGGCGAGAGTGTTCAAGGAGAAGCCTTCCTTCAACAGGAGGTGATGTAGGCCTTTCAGTCCGCTATCTCAACTATTTTTTCAGTTGTGATGGGCGTTAAGTCAATTGCGTACCCCGAAGCAGAGAAGATCGGACCCGGTTAGGTTGAATTAAGTTTACATTCGTGATAATATTCACATTAATAGAGTTTTAAATACATTAAAGCGAGTTAAGAGCTGAAAGGCCTTTGGCTCGCTTTTTGAAGTATAAAAACACAAAGATGGTGAATATCGTGCAAATTTCCGGCTTAAACTTACAAAAACTAGACAGGAGTAAGACAAAGACAAAGCTCGAAAAGAGGCCGCCCGGAGATTTCGTCGTAATCCCGCTCAAGGACGGTTTTGGTTCTTCCTTAATTCCGGAGGTAGAGGCGGGTGACCGGGTAAAAATCGGGCAGATAATTGCTAGGGACGATGGGGGCGTTTCGACCCCCGTACATTCTAGCGTCTCCGGAACCGTCTTGGACGTCTCTTTTATGAAATACGTCCACGAGGAGACGCTGGGTGAGTTGCCCGACGAGATAATTGGCGTAAAGGTAGAAGTTGACCGTAGCTTTTGGGAGGTAGAAGAAGTTGAGGAGGTCAACTGGGAGAAACTGGCGCCGAGCGAGATTAGAAGTTCTCTTTACCGGAACGGAGTAACGTCCTTCGGTCAGACGGGAATTCCCTCGGGCCACTGGAGTTCTTTTTACGATCCTTCGGACGTCTCCGATATCATCGTCAACGCGGTTAAGTCCGAACCATTTACCCATCACCGCGTTGACTTTGAGGGCGAACTGGAGGAGTTCAAGCACGGCCTGGAGATAATTGCCCGAGGTTACTCCGAGGCCAAGATCCATCTGGCTGTCGACCCGGAGGTACAGGAAGCTCTGGGTGACCTGAGTTCGAGCCAACGAATTTCTGTACGCTCATTCCAGTCGGAGCACCCAAACGGGATCGATAAGGTCCTGGCGCGAAAGATCTTGGGCGGAGACCAGTTAGATGACGGGGGGTTCTTGATGGATTACGGAATTCTTGCGCTCGACGAAGTAGTGCCCATTCACGCTTACGGAGCCGTGGTACTTGATCACCCCGTCTCAACGACCCGGGTAAGTCTCGGTGGTCCCGAAATCTCTAACGTAGTAGTTGAAGTACCTGTTGGATTATCCGCCGGCGAGTTACTTGATGGAGCCCAGGGTTATAAGGAGGAAGATCAGGTGATACTCGGTGGCCCCCTAACTGGCCGGGTGATGAGCTCCCCGGAGATCCCGCTTGGTAAATCGATACCCTCGCTGGTATTGATGAAGGGACCCGAGAGAAGTGAGGTCCTGGCCTGGCTTAAACCGGGATCGAAGAAGGAATCCTTTAGTAGGGCTTTTATATCTTCCCTTCTACCTAATCTTGACAGGGAACTCGACTCCGGTATTCACGGTGAATTGAGACCGTGCATATCCTGCGGGTATTGCACCGAAGTTTGTCCCGTCGACATACTGCCCTATCAGATTTACCATACGGGGAGTCACGATTTGGTTGACGAGGTAAATAGGTTACAGCCTCAGCGATGCGTGGATTGCGGTCTCTGCGCATACGTTTGCCCTTCAAAGCTCCCTCTATCGAGAGTCCTGGAAGACGCCAAGTGGAACCAGTCGCCTAGAGTGAAAAACTACGTCGTTTACGAGAAGGGCGAAGACAAAATCGAACCTTCCCTCCCGGAGGGGCCAAATGATAATCGAGGTGAGGCGAGTTGAACTGGTTGAAGGAATCACTGAACGACCTTTCTGACTTTACCGCCGGCCGTCCGTATCTAGGTTATGCTACGGAGGTCGTCGATACGATCGAGGCGATAATCTTCGCACCGACTGAGCGCAGCCAGGAACGCCCATTTCTCAGGGACTTCATTGATGTAAAGAGGTACATGGCGCTTGTCGTAATTGGAATAGTGCCTGCAACTCTGGCTTCAATATACTTCTACGGTTGGCGGGCACTCGCGATGATTCTCGTCTCCTACGTTGCTGGGGGTATCGCCGAAGTCGGCTTCACCCTGGCCAGGAAGGAGGAGATAACCGAAGGATTCCTGGTAACCGGGATTCTCTTTCCATTGATCCTTCCTCCGACCACACCCCTGTGGATTGTTGCTGTGGGGATTATAGTTGGCGTGATTCTGGGTAAGGAGGTATTTGGCGGGACCGGCTATAATATTTTTAACCCCGCTCTCGTCGGCCGAGTATTTCTCACGGTTACGTTTCCTGTTGCCATGTCGTCAAACTGGGTCGAACCGCTGACCGGGGGCTGGGCAGGGCTGACGAAATACGGGATTGATACGGTTACCTCGGCTACTCCACTGGGTCAATTTGCTAATGAAGGGACCCTGGTTGGCCTCAAGGAAGTCTTTTTGGGCACGATACCCGGTAGCCTGGGGGAGTCGTCGGCGCTCTTGCTTATCATCGGTGGACTGTTCCTCATCGTAACTAAGATCGCCGACTGGCGCATACCTCTTTCATACCTTGGATCAGTGATGGCTTTCTCTTACCTGGGTACCTTCCTGTGGCCAAACCAGGTGGCTCCGCCCGTATTTCAACTGCTGGCTGGCGGATTGCTCTTCGGTGCTCTGTTCATGGCGACGGACCCCGTGACGGCGCCTACTACGAAGGGCGCGAAGTGGGTTTATGGCCTGTTCCTGGGCGTTATGACCGTCTCTATCCGGGCTTTTTCCGGTTACCCCGAGGGCGTTATGTTTTCGATCCTGCTGATAAACATGTTTAGCCCGCTGATGGACGATATGGTGATGACTCATCGCTACGGTCCAGTTCAAAAACCCTATAAATAGAGCGACGGTGATAAGATGAAAAAAGAAATATGGATGGTCTCCGTGTTGTTGCTGGTTGCCACGATTAGTGCGGTAGTCCTTGGGCTGGTAAACGTAACCACGAAACCGATTATTGAAAAGAACGAAGCCCAGAACCTGCGCAAGGCCGTACTCCATTCAATGGAGATAACCCCTGAAGCGGACAAAATAGAGGAGACCTTCAAGGATCAGATCGAAACGAGAGAGATAGACGGAAAGACGGTATACTTGCGCTACAACGACGAAGGTGGCCTGGAGAACGTTGCCTTTGAGGTTAGTGGTTCTGGTTTTCAGGGCCAGGTCGAGGCCTTGATATCTCTGGCGCCGGACTTGCAGACGATCAAGGGGCTGGAAATACTCAACCAGCAAGAGACGCCCGGGCTCGGTGCGAGAATAACGGAGGACGAGTTCCTCCGGCAGTTCAAGGGTAAGGTTTTGGACCCGGAACTGTTGATCGTTAAGAGCGGAGCCTCCGGCAATAACGAAATAGACGCGATTACTGGCGCGACCCGAACGAGCAAGGCCGTTCAGAAGATCATCAACGAGGACGTCGAAAACGTCAGGTCAAATATGCTGACTGAAGACCGAATGGAGGAGTTAACACATGAATAATACGACGGAGATTTTTGTAAATGGCTTGTGGCGGGACAACCCGGTCTTCCGCCAGATCTTGGGTCTATGTATCACTCTGGCCATTACCAACCGCGTGGTAAACGGAGTAACGATGGGCGTGGCTGTGTTCTTTGTTCTCGTGGCGAGTTCATTTATTGTGTCGGTTATCGGGGAATACGTACCCAGAAGGGTGAGGATTCCGGTTTATATGTTGATAATCGCGACATTTGTGACGCTAGTTTACATGTTTCTGCGTGCGTACTTTACCGGCCTCAGCCAGGCGTTAGGTGCTTATGTGGGGTTAATCATTACCAACTGTATTATCCTCGGACGACTCGAGTCTTTTTCTAGCGAAAATGGCCCCTGGGAGTCCGTCGTGGACGCGGCGGGAATCTCGGCTGGCTTTGCCGCGGCGTTGATTGCCATGTCGGTGGTCCGGGAGTTGCTTGGGTTTGGAACGCTATTTGGGATCAACGTCCTTGGCTCGGGCTGGACCCCCTGGGTAAGCATGATCCTTGCTCCTGGAGGATTTTTGGTCCTTGGGTTGTTGGTGTGGATTGAAAGATCCATTTCCCCTGTTGAGGAGGGTTAAAAGTGAAGTTGCTATCAATATTAATCGCGGCGATATTTGCCCACAACATTGCTCTACGTTATTTTCTTGGCTGGTGTCCTCTGGTTTCCCAGTCCAAGAAGCTGTCCTCGGCCTGGGGGATGGGAGTGGCGGTAACCCTGGTTATGACGGTTACGAGCGTGCTTAACTGGCCGATTTATCATTACCTGCTCGTTCCCTTCGGGCTGGAATATCTCCAGTACATAGCGTTTATTATCGTCATCGCTTCGTCCGTCCAGGTCCTGGAAATGGCAATTGAGAGGTTTTTCCCCTCACTTTACACTACTATGGGCGTCTTTCTGCCGTTAATCACGGTCAACTGTGCCATCCTGGGAGTATCCCTGTTCATGATATTGCGAGATTACACTTTCCTTACCGGTTTGGTTTACGCCCTTGGTAGCGGAATCGGGTGGACGGTCGCCATAATCTCGCTCGCTTCGATCAGGGAAAAGTTACGTTTTGCCAAGGTACCTAAACCTCTCCAGGGTCCTGGCATTACAATGTTGATTGCCGGAATCATGGCGTTCGCCTTCCTTGGATTCTCCGGCATGGTCGGCATCGAATAGGAGGAATAGAATGTCACTGCTGAACTCCATAATCGTTCTCGATATCATAGCCGGCGTCTTGGCGGTCGTTCTCGTCCTGGCTAATAGGACGCTAGTTCAATACGATGACGTTACGCTTGACGTTAACGACGGCGAAGAAGAGTTTACGGTCGAGGGGGGCTCTACCCTCCTTGAAGGCCTCATCGAGAACGAAGTGTACATCCCCTCTGCCTGTGGCGGTCAGGGTAGTTGTGGTTACTGCACAGTCAACGTGAAAGAAGGCGGTGGGCCTGTGCTTCCCACGGAGGAGCCGATGTTGTCCAGGGAGCAGTTGATGGAAGGTACTCGCCTGGCCTGTCAGGTAAAGGTCAGGAACGACATCGAGGTAGAAATCGAGGATAAGTACCTGCGGATCCAGAAGTATCGGGCCGAAGTAATTAAGACCGTCGACGTGACTCCGTCGATAGTCGAAATAACGTTTGACTTAAAGGAGCCAGAAACAATTGATTTCAAGGCCGGGCAGTACGTACAGATGCAGGTCCCCACTGATAGTGGGACGATAGATAGAGCTTACTCCATCGCCTCGGAAGAGAGCATGACGGATAAGTTGACCTTGAACGTACAACTGGTCGAGGGCGGAGTTGGCTCCACTTATATACATTCTCTCGAAGTAGGCGACGAGGTAGAGTTTACCGGTCCCTACGGTGACTTCGTAATTCAGGACTCCGATAAGGATATCATCGGTCTCGCGGCCGGCGTGGGCCTCGCCCCGTTTAGGTCTATTGTCTTTAGCTTGTTTTCGGAGGAGTATACCACTGACAGGGAGGTCTGGCTGTTCTTCGGCGCGCGGTACAAGGACGACATGTACTACAAGGAGAAGTTTGAGCGGCTGGAGGAGGAGCACGATAACTTTCATTACGTGCCCGTCCGAAGTGTCCCCGATCCTGACTGGGAAGGGGAAGTTGGTCACAATACCGACATAGTCGGTGACTACCTGGGGGAGGAATCCGAAAAGGAGGTCTATCTCTGTGGACCTCCTCCGATGATGCAACAGGCCATAGATATATTCACTGAAGAATTTGACGTGCTCGAAGAAGATATACTCTTTGACGACTTCTATTAAACCTATCGCTCAACGGTTGGCGCTGGATTAAAAGAAGGAAGTGGCTAGTATATATGAACCTTAATACGAAGGCGGTAAAACAAATTGTCATCGGAAGCAGGCCGTGGTCCTTTCCGATGACGATTACTTCCGTGTCCGTGGGAACCCTCTCAGCCGCAATGACCGGTGTCTTCTTACCGCTACGGTTTGTCCTGACCCTCGTAGGGATGGTCTTCTTTCACGGGGCGGCAAACCTGATCAATGATTATTATGACTATCGGAATGGAATGGACGTGCCTGGATCACCGACGACAAGGTACCGGAAGCAACCAATCGTAGAAGGATGGTTTACGCCCCGGCAGATACTAACTGCTAGCTCGCTATACTACGCTATCGTAGTTGGTATCGGGGTTTATCTGGCCCTGGCCGTAGGGCCAATCGTGTTATTATATGGAGTCCTTGGAGTAGCTGCGAGCTACCTTTATACAGGTGATCCCCTGGGTTACAAATACCTGGGGCTTGGAGAAGTAGCGGTTTTCTTGATGTGGGGCCCGTTAATGGTGACGGGAAGTTACTACGTACAGACCGGAAATCTGGCTGGCGTACCTGCACTCCTCTCGTTGCCACTGGGGTTGTTGGTCGCCCTCGTTCTCCTGGCCGATAACCTGCGAGACAGGAAATACGACGGGGACAAGGGCGTCGTGACACTGGCTACGGCCCTGGGGATTAGAAGAGGTTTGATCACCTTTTTAGGCCTAATTCTCGGTGCTTACGGACTGCTCTTGTATCTAATTCTGAGCGGGATAATGGGCTACTGGGGAGGGTTGGTCTTCTTTTCTCTGCCCATAGCCGGGGGCTTAATAAGGGATTTCTACGAGAGGATTCCCGAGGATGCTGACGTGCAGGCGGCCAGGCTAGACATTGCCTTTGGTGGCTTGATGTCGGTTTCGATGGTAATAGGTGTGCTGACTTAAGTATTAGAGAGAACGTGTGACCTCTTAACTTTCAGTCTTAGGTTTTATTTGCACAAATAAAGAGAAATGAAAAGATGACCATAAATCTGTAAAT